>CAZIKE010000094.1:0-6986 GCA_964539775.1 uncultured Chitinophagales bacterium | reverse complement strand
CTTTCTTCCTTCTCAAAGTTAGGAACGAACATATTCCGGGAGACGAAAAACCAATCAACGGACGCAACCGTTGGTGGGCACACATATTGCGACTCTGTTCCCGGAAATTCGTATTCTGTTGGTGCAAACCTTTTTCCCATCACCACTCATGACATGCTGAGGATTGCCTTGAGGAAACGACGTTCGAAGTTCGACTGCTCACGCCTGCATGGGCGTGATGTTCTTTCGGTTGATGATTTTTCGATTCAGGAAATCAAGCTGCTGTTTGAGCTTGCAGCCGACATGAAGAAGAAACCTGACAAATACAGCTATGCATTGGAAGGGAAGATCCTTGCGCTGATATTCGAGAAGCCGTCGTTGCGTACACGTACGACATTCACGGTGGCAATTGATTCGCTCGGCGGCAATTGCGTTGATTACCCGCCGGGCGATATCGGACTGGGCAAGCGCGAGTCCGTGTACGATGTGGCCAAGAATCTCGAACGCATGGTACACGGGGTGATGATCCGAACGTTCGGGCAGGATGTTGTTGAGTCGTTCGCGAAGTATGCATCCATTCCCGTCATCAACGGACTGACGGACTTCGAACATCCGTGTCAGGCAATGGCGGATTTCTTCACGATCGCTGAGCACAAGAAGAATATCAAAAAGCTAAAGGTGTCGTACATCGGAGACGGAAACAACGTTGCGCATTCGCTGTTGCTGATGGCGGGGAAATGGGGGACGACGTTCTGCATCGCGACTCCCGCCGCTTACAAAGCGAACGAAAAGGTAGTTGAGCGTGCACGGGAATTGGCGGCAAAGCATGGAGGGACAATCATCGTGACGGAGGACCCGCTTGAGGCTGCTCGAGACGCCGATGTGATCTACACGGATACGTGGGCAAGCATGGGCCAGGAGCATGAAGCGGAGGCTCGCCGTGCAGTGTTTCGTCCGTATCAAGTGAATCGCGAGCTGTTCTCTCACGCAAAGCCGGACGCGCTCTTCATGCACTGCTTGCCTGCGCATCGCGGAGAAGAGGTGACGGATGAGATCATCGATTCTCCGAACTCCGTTGTGTTCGAGGAGGCGGAAAACCGTCTACATGTGCAGAAGGCGATCCTGTACGCGTTGCTGGGAGACAAATAAGGTTAGGAGGGGAGGTGATGGAGTAGTTGACTCCAGCGGATTGATGGACATTGAGTGTGCGTGCATCGGACTTTGGTTGAATGAGGATGACGTATGACTAAATTAGTGCTGATTGCTGTCGGAGGCAATGCGTTGATTCGTGCCGACGAGAAGCCGGCGGCTGAACTGCAGTTTCAGAATGCGATTACGACGGCAACAACGGTCGTGCGGCTCATCAAGGCGGGGCATCGCGTTGTGCTGACGCACGGAAACGGTCCGCAGGTGGGCGCCGCGCTGATGCGCTCGGAGCTTGCTTCGCGGCATGCGTATCGCATGCCGTTGGATGTGTGTGTTGCCGCGACGCAGGGTGAGATCGGTTATTACCTGCAGTATGCTCTGTGGCAGATGATGCAGAAGATGGAAGTCTTTGTGCCGGTGGTATCGCTGGTAACTCAAGTGCGTGTGGATAAGGAGGACCCGGCCTTTCACCATCACACAAAACCCATCGGGCCGTTCTACACGAAGGAGGAGGCCGAGCGTCTGGAGCATCTTTTGAAATGGGAGATGGTAGAGGATTCGCATGGATATCGTCGCGTTGTGTCTTCTCCAATGCCGCAGGAGATTATCGAGTTGGAGGCGATTCGCGCATGCGTGGATCGAGGGCTGGTGGTCATCGCCGCCGGCGGCGGAGGCATTCCGGTGTTCAACGACCATGTCACGGAAAAAGGAGTTGAGGCCGTCATTGACAAAGACCTGACCTCTTCGCTTCTTGCGTCGGCACTGCACGCCGATCTTTTTGCGATCGCCACAGAGGTCGAACATGTGTACGTGGATTTCCAGAAGCCGACACAGCGAAGGCTGGAGGTTGTAACGGCTGCAGAGTGCCGTCGGTACTATGCCGAGGGACAGTTTCCCGAGGGCAGTATGGGACCGAAGGTGCTGGCCGCGCTTCAGTTCATCGAACGGGGCGGACGACACGCTGTTATTACGGATATTGATCATCTGTACGATGCCATCGTCGAAAACGCCGGGACACACATTGTTGCTGCACAGGAAGATGTCCTGATAACCAACTGATACCTTCAAGGGAGGATGCATGTCAAGGATCAGAGTACTGATCATGGGGGCAGCGGGGAGAGACTTTCACAACTTCAACACCGTGTATCGAGACAACAAGAAGTACGATGTTGTGGCATTCACTGCCACACAAATCCCGAACATTGACGGCCGCAAGTACCCTGCAAAGCTGGCCGGGAAACTCTACCCGAAAGGCATTCCGATTTATCCGGAAGAAGAACTTGCGGCGCTGATCGAGAAGCTGAAAGTGGAAGAAGTCGTCTTCTCGTACTCCGATGTGTCCTTCAACTATGTGATGGAGAAAGCCTCGCTGGCGATGGCACATGGTGCAGACTTCAAAGTCTTAGGACTGCGGCAAACGATGCTCAAAGCGAACGTCCCGGTTGTTGCAGTTGTTGCGGTACGGACGGGTTCGGGCAAGAGTCAGACCTCCCGCAAGGTATGCAGCTATCTTCGCTCGCAGGGCAAGCACGTCGTGGCGGTGCGCCACCCGATGCCGTACGGCGATCTGGTGAGGCAGCGCGTGCAGCGCTTTGCTTCGCTGGCCGATCTCAAGAAGCACAGGTGTACGGTGGGGGAGATGGAGGAGTACGAGCCGCACATTGCAGAGGGCGGCATTGTGTATGCAGGAGTTGACTACGAAGCAATCTTACGCAAGGCCGAGAAGGAAGCCGACATCATTGTGTGGGATGGCGGGAACAACGACATGCCGTTCTTCAAACCCGATCTGACGATCACCGTCGTTGATCCTCATCGTCCGGGACACGAGCTGACGTACTATCCCGGCGAAACGAACGTGCGCCTTGCCGACGTGATTGTCGTGAACAAAGTTGATTCGGCATCACCAGAGAACGTTGAAACGGTTACCCGCAACGTCGTTTCAATCAATCAGCACGCTACCATTATCAATGCCAACTCGCGCATCGAGGTGGAAGATGAGGCGGTGATTCGCGGGAAGCGTGTGCTGGTGATAGAAGATGGGCCAACGCTGACGCATGGGGATATGTCCTACGGCGCCGGAACGCTTGCAGCGAAGCGCTTTGGGGCACGAGAGATCATCGACCCGCGGCCGTACGCGGTTCGTTCGATCAAGACGACGTTCGAAAAATACCCGAACACCGGCGCGCTGCTGCCGGCGATGGGCTACGGCCAGACGCAGATGCGTGACCTCGAAGCAACAATCAACAACGTGCCCTGCGACTCCGTCGTCATCGGGACGCCGATCGACCTGCGGCGTGTCATCACGCTGAAAAAACCGAGCACGCGCGTTCGCTATGCGCTCGACGAGATCACGAAGCCCGACCTCGAAGACATCCTGCACAAGTTTCTGCACAAGGAGAAAGCGCATAAATTCCACCGGAAATAACACGAAGTCAGGGAAGTCAGATTGCTTCTGAAGAGAAAGAGCACTATTTTTGTTCGGGGCGACTGTGGAAGCCCCCAAGGAGGTGGCGCCATGTCATCAGTTGCAGTGAAGTCATTCCTTGTTGGTAGCATCATCGGCGGATGCGCGCTGCTCTTGTCAGCATGCAAGAAGGATGAGACTCCTGTTGGTGTTCCCCCGGACTCTCGCCCTCTGATCACTGCTCAAGATTTTGGCAAGCTCGTACTGGCCATGACCGATTATGACGTTGTGCGTGTGACGCATCAACTCGGTCGGGAGTTGCGGAGCAGGAACGTTGTCCGGATTGGTGTTGGGACGAAGGACTCAACGGGGTACAAGCCGCTTCTTGTCGATTCGACGAGATACGATGCAGGGGCGCAGGCGTATATTGTTCGCTTCGATTACTCGGTGAGCATGGATTCATCGAAGCGCGTAGCGAGTCTGACTGTTCGATACTACCTTTCGGACTCGACATTTACCGACGCGGATACTTCCGTTGTCCTCTATAAGTATCCTTACCCATCGGCAGAAGTCTATATCGAGTACCCTACCGTCTATCCTTATTATTATCAACTCTTACTTCAAGACATTGCGCAAACGGATTCCTTGTTTTTTTTCCACCCACTTGGTCCTGAGGGACTTTATGAGTACAATCCTGCAACCGGACGGAGTCGTGAACTGGTTCCCTATTCGGCTGGGGACCATATAGCGGCGCACTCCTC
This sequence comes from uncultured Chitinophagales bacterium, assembly GCA_964539775.1. Classification (GTDB taxonomy): domain Bacteria; phylum Bacteroidota; class Ignavibacteria; order UBA10030; family UBA6906; genus CAADGV01. Next base: position 2,696 of record CAZIKE010000094.1, on the reverse strand, counting down.
GTTGGTGTTCTATGAGGATCGCAATCGTGGTGTGGGCCGCCTCGACATGCGAACCCTCAGGGACACCATCCTTTTTTCTCCGTATACATATCCCAGGATCATTGGTATGGATGTGTTCGGAGGATTTTTGTACCTATGGGTCGGTTTCGGGAACACCACCCTGAAGAAATACAAACTCCATGGGGTCTTGCTTGACTCCCTGGAAATTCCCGCGAGCAATTGCTACTACATGACGATCCATGATAGCATCGTGTACACGGTCAACTATGGGATCCGACCAGAGAGGCTCTCCCGGTTTAGTCTGAGAACCAGGAGTTTTCTTCCCGACGTGCTTGCGCCAGCGAAGGATACCGACGGCATCAAAGCCTTCCGCGATCAACTTTACTTCACCGACTACAACAAACGACACGTAGGAGTAATGCCCATTGCTGATCTCCGTACACCGAACTGATGTTCTCCTCCCGCACGAACTGGCATCACCATCCCAACAAGCTCTCCCAACTGCTGGAGGAACGCCGCAGGCAAGGCAAGCCCATCTACGATTTGACCATTTCCAATCCCACAGAAGCCGGTGTTGAGTATCCGTCGGGAGAGATTCTCTCGGCGCTCTCGCAGGCTGCAGGGTTGCACTATGCTCCTCATCCCCTTGGCGCGGCGACAGCGCGTGAGGCAGTTGCAAGCTATTATGCTTCTCGGAACATCCCAGTAAGCTCATCCACCATCGTCCTTACCGCAAGCACGAGCGAGGCATACGGATGGCTGTTCATGTTGCTGTGTGAATCCGGTGCGAATGTGCTTGTTCCCGTTCCTTCGTATCCCCTGTTTGACTTTCTCGCACGCCTGCATGACGTGGAGACTCGTTCCTATCGTCTACACTATGACGGAGAATGGCACATTGATTTCGATTCCGTAGAACGTGCACTCACACCGACGACACGAGCCATCGTTGCCGTCAGTCCCCATAATCCCACAGGAATGTTCTTGAAGTACGAAGAACTGCAGAGATTGAATCGGATAGCCGTCGAAAATGCTGTGGCATTGATTGTTGATGAGGTCTTTTCCGAATATGGATTGGACGTAGATGAGCGCCGGGTAGTAAGCACGGCGAGCAATGACGCGGTGTTGACGTTCACACTTAATGGCATCTCCAAGGTGTGTGGATTGCCTCAACTGAAGTTGGGGTGGATTGCGGTCAGCGGCCCTGATGCTCAGCAACAAGAAGCTCTCCACCGAATCGAGATCATTGCCGATACCTTTCTGTCCGTCAACATGCCTGTGCAGGTTGCATTGCCGGCGTTGCTGGAGATCGGCGAGCGTGTTCGTGCACAGATTCACGATCGTCTAAGGAAGAACTATCGGTATCTGGTAAGCTGCGTATCGCGCGGCGCGCCGGTTTCCGTCCTGCAAACGGAGGGAGGATGGTACGCCGTTCTGAAAGTGCCACGAACGTGTTCAGAAGAAGAATGGGCAATCAGACTATTGAGCGAATCGGGCGTATACGTTTTCCCCGGCTACTTCTTTGATTTTCCCGAGAATGGGTACCTCGTGATAAGTCTGCTTCCGGAGCCAACGATTCTGGAACAAGGGATGGCAGCAGTGCTGAGCGCTGTCTCTCTCTGAGAGGAGTTGGTATAACTCGCGCACGCGATGCAGAACACGATGGTTAAAACACAAAAGCCGCTCTCCCACGGGGGAGCGGCTTGCAGGTTGCTTGTGAGACGTTCGACTCAATTCGTTTGTGCGTAACGAGCCCAGTTCTCGTCGTGCAATTCATTTCTGTGCGTTGAGTGCACTAACTCATAATCGCCGCCGTTTTGCCGTAACACGAACACGAAAATGACACCGCCCTGGATATTATTGTACGACCAGATTTCATACGGTCGGGTCCCCGATTCGTTGGGATGACGCTCGATGTCATCTGCCGGCCCGTACATGATGTGCACACGGCCGCGGTCGGTGCGATATCCCTCAATACCGAGGACGTTGAACTGCCGATTGGCAACTGCGACACGTTGCAGGTACTCCTCGCGTTTACCCACGGGACGCTTTCTCCAGAACTCCGTCAAGAACTTCCGTTTTGCCTCAACGCCTTGCAACGCTTCGTACTGGTTTTTCTCGGCGTCGTCCGACTCCCACCGGGCCCATTTGAACTCCCGGTCCAGTTCCTCTTCGTTCATGGTGGAGTACACGCCGGCAGTCAACGCGGGGTCAAGGCGCAGGAGCGACGAGTCAACGCCGAGCGTTGCGTTGTACACAAAGAATTTCTTGCCTGAGGTGGTCAACGTGCGCCTGCTGGAGTCGTGCAGCGAAAGGACAAGCGTGTACGTCCCGCTGCGCAGGCCAGAGACGTCGAGGTGGTCCACCAAGACGGCCGATTCGGCGGTCCGCCTACGCGGGCGTTCTCTCGAGATGATTTCCTTACCGATGGCATTCAGGATGGAGGCCTTGACCAGGTAGTCGCTTTGGTCGCTTCCTTCCAGCACGTTGTACACTTCTGCATAGTAGTAGCAGGCTTGCTCGTTTGAATACACACCCTCGGCGTTGGGGATGACTTCCAGGGTGTTCTTGTAGAACGGCGAGGTGCGATCTCCTTTCTTGATTGACGATGCGAACTCGATGTCGCTCAACCACAAGTGCTGCGTACTCACCGCTTTGACGAACAGCGGCAGCGTGGCGCTATCGCGCCGCTCCGTGTT
>CAZIKE010000093.1:0-14377 GCA_964539775.1 uncultured Chitinophagales bacterium | reverse complement strand
AATTTTCGTAGCGGCGGGTGAGCCGCAGGGCGTTAGGCTGACAAACAAAAAACGGCGCAACGCGAGGAATACCTTCCCTTCGCGCGCGCCGTTGAGTGCTCTTGCGCTGGCAAGAACCATTAGGACGGCATGGGAATGATGCCGAGTTGCTGCAACATGCCCAAGCTGTCATCATTCACCCAGCCTTCCACGATCTTCCTATCCCTGATGCGGTAGATGCTCTGCCCGGAAATCTTGAACTGTCTGCCCGATGGCTTGTGACCCATAAAATCACCCCGGTGCGTTCCCGTTGCAAACCATCGTGTGGCGACCGTGTCTCCCTCGCCGAGGACATCTTCTTCATGGATTTTCAGGTCGGGAAAGGCCGCGTGCAGCATTCCGATCATTTGTTTGAAACCCTCAATCCCATCGATAGGCTCCGGGGTATATGGACTGGTAAAGACGATGCGGGGGGAAACGTAGGTCTCTATCGCGGACATGTTCCCCTTGCTGACCGCTTCTTCAAGATAGCGGCGGACAATGGTTTTATTTTGCTCGACTGACATGGTAACCTCCTCTTGGTTGGGTTTTACTTTAGCTCGAAAATTTCCTTGATCGTTTCGTTGTTGAGGATGTTCTCCACAACTCGGTGCGATCGTTTCGACATCTGAAAAGGATGTTCGCTGAACAATCTCTGATAATGCTCTTCATACGTACTGAGCATTCTCTCCGCTCGTTCGGGAACAAGATCACGAATGCGTTGCACATAATGCGCGTTGAACTGAAGGCGTTCTGGATCAACGACGCCCACCTGGATCATGCCTTTGGTTTTCTTTGGACAGCGGCAGGGATTGTTCTTGTTGACCAGACCGCACTTGTTGTTCATAAAGTTATAGAGGTCTCTGCGCGCCCGCGCCAACCGTTGGCGAAAATTATCTGGGCTGATTTCCAGGAACTCGCTGGCGAGGCGATGGTCAATGCCAAAGACTTCTCCTAAGATGAACGTCAAGCGCTGTTCTCGATCCAGACACAGCAGCATGCCGCTCATGCAACCGAACTTGACCTCTTCGATGGCTTCTTTCAGCGCGATTGCTTCATCCTGCGTCAATGCGGTGTCGGGAGTGGCATCCAGGAACTGCCCGTAGCCCTCGAAACTCAAGAACATCTCTTCCCGGCTACATTTCTTCATGTTCAAGATATGATTGAACACGATCCGATACAGCCACGTGCGAAATGCGCTCTTGCCCTCAAATTGCGACAGGTTGGTGATGGCTTTGAGCAAGATCTCCTGCGTGATGTCTTCCGCATCCTGCGCGCTCGCGGTCATTTTCAGTGCCACGTTGTAAATAAACGGTTGATGGCGCAGGATCAGTGTCTCCAGAGCTTGCTTACTGCCGCCGAGGCTGGCTTGGACGAGTTCCAGATCGGTGCGCTCTGAGTAGTTGGTCGCCGCGAATGGATTTTCCATTGATTTATCTCCTCACTTGATTAGACACCGAATGTCGAAAGATGTGACAAGAATTTCAAAGCAAATTCTCAAGATGAACGTCCTCATGTCCGAACAAAAGCGGCCTAACACGCGCATCCAACCGAAGCCGCTCCGCCGTGCTTCGCGGCTGATGCGCAGGCCGTTGGGCAGGCACGTCGGTGGTTTTCTTTCAAATTAGAAAGATGATGGCTATATTTCAGCGTGAAGACCACTCGCTACATTGGTGCAATATTTCCACCCAGATTATCTTGCGATCGGGATCGAAGTAAACATTGCACAAGCCCGATCACCCGAGGTGTGGAGGGCATACAAGGAATTGCATCGTTATGTCTATGAGCAGCTGAAGCAGGACTATCCCCAGCTGCCGATCTCTGCGAGTGTCACCAACAGTCACCTGAACGGGCTCGATGGCGGCAATAAAGCGGCACAAGTGAGCGAGATTCAGACAACGTTACCTTATCTCGACTTGCTCGGACTGAGCATCTACCCCTATGGCTGGGCATATGAAAGCGGCAGAATCGAACCATTTCCAGACGACTTCTTCCAGACGGCTCTTTCATTGGGCAAGCCGATTGGGGTGACCGAGTCCGGTGTCCCCTCACAGAGTTTCACCGCACTTGGCAGAAACTACGAATTTTCAGAGAACTATCAGAGTGGATTCACGGGGTAACGTACATGGCGTCGAGTGCCTGTCCGTGGTGGACGCCTCGATCATGCCGGAAATTCCGGCGGCAAACACTAACTTGCCTACAGTTATGCTGGCCGAACGATGTGCCGCTTGGCTGCGGTAATCTCTGAACGCGATGAACCTGCGGGTTCACCGGCGAAGGTGACCGCCCAACCAATCGCCGATTGGGAGGTGTTTGTTCCGAGTTGCTGCTTTGACCTTGCCTTCTACATCGACAACTTTGAAAATGGGGTATGGACGTATTAAATCAGAACGCCGTTTGACCGATCAAAGTCCGGTCGGATGGACAAGCAGTCAGCAATACTTTCATCGTTCAGCAGAGCACTTCCCTCAGTTGCCCGTGCACCTGCTCATCCATAAGGATGATGTTGGGTGTCAGCCTTGTGTCATGAAGTGAAACGTTGCCAGGGTTCAGGCTTGCGGTTGGGTTGCGCGTTTACTATGATATCTCTGCACGGTGAATCTGCGACGTAATCTTTTTCAATCTATTCGCGTACAATCAAGGGGATTGTTCTCATGCACATCATAGTCCGATACGTGTTCATTGTACTTCTTTCCATCGTCTTGTCCGCCTGTTCATCTGATCCACCTCGTGTTCGTGTATCGAATCAAAGGTTGGAAATAACCGATGTGCAATTGAAGCGGTCTTCCGGTAACACATACAACCTGAACGATGTTGGACCGCAAATCACCACGGGATATCTTGAGGTCGAACCTTCGAGTTATGAGGTGGATGCAAAAGTAGAGGGTGTATCTCCGTCAGCAACGACGCATTTTACCGCGCACGAAGACGAGTCGTACACGATTGTTGTCCTGAACACAATTCCACCGACACTCAGGGTGGATAAACCTTGATGAGGTGATTTCCCACCTCCTTTGTGGTCAAGACTATGTCTGATGGAGGAAGAAATGGTCACCTTGCAAAATCCTGTCGTGGGGGAAAAAAGGAATTATCCTATTTTGCGTACGTGTTGGTTCCTCCCCTTCGGGAGGGACTAGAACGGCCGTCGCGCAGATCCAGTGGCAGCGGACCATCGGCTGTACACGCGATGACATCGTCCGGCCCATCATTCGAACTACAGACGGCGGCTATGCCCTTGCCGGCCATACATTCTCTTTTGGAGCGGGGCTTCATGATATCTACATTCTGAAGCCGGCGTGTACTACTACACACTTCAATCAACCGCTTTCGGTCAGACGCGAAAGATCGTGCTGCTTCATGAGTATCAGACGGGATGAGGACACAGTGAGAAACAACATACAGAAAGGAGTACAACCATGATCGTCGTTCGCTTCAAAGTGAAGTGCAAGGCAGAGAGGGCCGATGAGTTGCGCTCTGCTTTTGAGGCGGTGGTGGCACCGAGCCGCACGGTCGAGGGCGTTCTGAACTTCGACATCGCCCAAGACATCATCGATCCGAATTCATTCATCGCCACCGAGGTGTTTGCAGACCGTTTGGCACTCGATCGTCAGGAATCGCTGCCGGAAGTTCAGAACGTGATCGCCCTGCTGCCCAACGTTCTCGCAGCGGCGCCCGAGGCCACAGTGTACGAAGTCTCCTCGTCCAAGGCGTGGGGCTCTTGAACCGTTGCGACCCAGGACCTGAAGGCTATCGAGGGTACTTTCAATAGGGATCAGGAGCCTTAACCGACGGCAATGACATTCGCACCGCGCAAGGTTTCCTGGCCACAAGGACGTTGGGCCGACGATGATCAACACGCAAGTACTGAACCGCGGCGGGAAGGGTGCCAAGAGTTCGGCCGATATGCTCTGAGCAGCTAACCAGCGTATGCACCCGACAGGCTTCGCCTCGCTGCCCTCGGCTCACCTGCGAGTGAGGCGCAAGCCGTTAGACGGCACGCGCGGTGTGTATAGTCGTTGCCGCCGCGCGAATGTAGTGTAAACAAAGAACTGCGCCCGCCGCAATCGTCGGCGGTGCGACGTGGGAAGAATCACTCGAAGAGGCTACCTGCCCGCCATCGATGCTCATGAAGGGCAGGCGAGAGTTTCGCTGAAGGGCAGGATGCGTGGCGCGCCGAAACTTATTGCATGTGTGATGGAGAGTGATTCGAGCGTTATCCGTTCCGATTGCATCGGAACGAGATCTCGTCTCCGAAGGGGACGGACGATTTCGCAAGTTCATTTGGTTACTTCTCCTACAAAGAGAAGTAACAACAAGGTGCCGTATAACCAGCAGGAATGCCACAATGAAGAGAATCCCGGCAACGGGAAGATCAATCACACTCATCCATTGTCTCCGGTGAACTGTAACCTGATGCCGTAGAGCAAATCGAAACCGTCAGTCCGGGCGATTTCCGGCTAGCTCCTTATGTTTGAACGCCGCTGTGAAGCAACCATTCCTGCACTTCTTCACTCTTAGGAATTCTTCCCATACACTTCAGCTCTCCATCAATTGCTACGGCCGGCGTAAACACAACGCCCCGGGCAGCGTACTGGCGGATATCCTCCACCTTAATGATCTCTGCCGCGATTCCCGAAGCCGAGAGAGCCTCACGCACATTTCTTTCTGTTTGTTTGCATCGGGCACATCCAGGTCCGAAGATTTCGATTTTCATTTCTGTCTCTCCTCAAGAAAATGGCTGCAGTGTCTTGTTCTAACGTGAATTAGAAAATGAAACTCCCCACAAACCAGCCGACGAACGTTCCAAGAATGATGATGGTCAGAACGTACAGCGCTGCTTTGCGTACACCAAAGACTCGCGCAATTGCCAGCCAATTCGGAAGACTCAACCCAGGACCTGTTAACAGTAAAGCGAGTGCAGGTCCCTTCCCCATGCCCATCTTCATCAGTGTGTCCACAAACGGCGCCTCGGTCATCGTGGCAAAGTAGCTGACCGATCCGATGAGAGTCGCAAGGAACGATGCTGACAGGCTCGAACCTCCCAGATACGTCTCCACCCAGCTCTTGGGAAGAATCGCGCCGATGACTCCGACGATGAACACGCCGGCAAGTAGCAGCGGGAAGATAATCCGCACAAACCACCACGTCTCTTTCATCCACTCGATAAGCTGCTCTTTCGTCTTTACCCTAAACGCATAGGCGGCGAGGATGGCGGTAGCGATCAACCAAACCACTCCCTTCTGCCAGAATGGGCCAGACTGAATAAGATAGTTTGGGGCAAGCAGCGAGATCACCAGAAGCACGATCAGCACCACGTCTTGTCGTGAGATGACCCTCGCGTTCACCTTTTCATTGTTCAGCGTCGCCCGTTCATTCTCCTCCTTTTTGAAAGCGGTAGCCATGATTGTCCCGACAGCCATGGCCATCACCAGCGCGGACGCAACCCGCACTGCCACCATCTCCCCGCCAAGGATTGCACCGGTGTAAGTCAACGCAAGGATATTGGCAGCAGGTGCAACCCACAAAAGAATAAAGGCAGGACCAATCCCGCTGCCTCTGTAGTAAAGACCGCTCGCCACCGGAATGACGGTGCATGAACAGGCAGCAAGGAAGAAGCTGCCAAATGCCGCAGTGAGGAAAGACTGGACTTTCCTCACCGCATGGCCGAGGTACTTCATGATTGCTTCTTTCGAGATGAAGCTGACCATTGCGCCGGCGAGAAGAAACGCCGGAATGAGGCACGTCAAGACGTGCAGAGCAATGTACTCCCAGAGAGAAGTGAATCCAGCGACGACGAGTCGTTCAACGAGTTCCATGGCTTTTCCTCTTTCCGTTATTCTTAGCCTGGGCAATCCTCTCAACCCATGTCAACAGCTTCCACCCTCTCCATCGCCGCACGCTTTGCGATGGCGGCTGAGAGATCGAGTATCTTATAGACTCTCTGGTCAGCCACCTTGAAATTCACCCGTAGTCCTTCTTTCCAGGACACGAGCACACCTGCCTGAACCAGAAGCTTGAGGTGCCGAGAAAGGTTGGATTGTTCAAGCTCAAGCTGAGGTGCAAGCTCGCAGTTACAGGAAGCCCCTTCTTGTAGAAGCTCCAGAATGCGTATCCGGTTTGGATGCGCAAGCGCTGCAAGAAGGTCGGCTTGGAGTTCATTCTGTGATTTCCTCATTCGTGTACTCCCGTGTGATGATTGTTTGACTATATGAGCATGGACGCATACAGTATGCCAGGGCCAGGTTGCTTTTGTGAATCGAAATTGAGGGGCGAACGATTGTTTCTCATCAGGTTTGAGAAAATCACGCGCATGGGTTCTCACGATTGAGAACTTATCGGACCGGTGTTCTTGTACTTCTTGAGAGTGGGAAAGAGGACGACAAGGAGAGAAACGAGCTGGAGAATGTCCAAGAGCTGAACACGCTCGTTGATGGATCAAGGCGGATCATCCTTCCGAGCTCTCCACACCTCGTCGAGGTCTTTCCGCGTGTTGATGTTGCGCAGGTTGTGTTTGAAAGGGGAGAAGTCCAGTACATGGAGAGGCCTTCCCTCAAGGAAAGCGAACATCCTCCGTTGACCTGAACGCAAGGCCCGCTCCACGTGCACGTGCAACGTTTGAGGATAGATGCCGAACAGCGGATGCGTATGCTTGCCGTCCGAGACAAGAGTGATTGCGCCTTGCGTGGATTGTTCCACCAAGGAGGAGATCATTTCGCTTGTGATGAAAGGAAGGTCGCATGAGGTTACAAAGACGTGAGAGGTAGATGAATGAACGAGCGCCGAGTGCAGTCCTCCGAGCGGCCCGCAGCGCGGAAAAACATCCGAGAAGATTGGGCGGTGCAGGAATGCGTAGTCGCCCGTCTGATTGGCGATGATGATGGCGTGCCCGAAGACGTTTTGCACGCTGGCAGCGATACGTTCAATGAATGTCGTATCGCCGAGCGTGAGGAGTGCCTTGTTCGTTCCCATTCGGCTGCTTGTGCCCCCCGCAAGGATCGCAGCCGTGATGTTCTTCAGTGGAATCACGTCCCACTCACGACACTATCAAGGTCTGGAGGTGAGAAAGGCAACGGCGAAGAACAATGGGAGTGTCCACAACGCGAGATCAGGCCCGCAACGTTCCGGCCCGAAACCTGCTCATTGTTCATGCCCTCCGCCGTGGATCATTGTGAATGCGTGCAGCACACCGGGGAAGAGTGCGTCGAGCGACTCGGCGACGCCTCTCTTGGAACCGGGCAGGTTCACGATGAGTGTCTTGCCGCGCAGGCCCGCGCGCGCGCGTGAGAGCATTGAATACGGCGTCCGTTCTTGCCCGTACATCCGTACAGTCTCGGCGATGCCGGGGGCTTCGCGCTCGATCACTCGTTCCATAGCTTCGGGCGTACGATCGCGCGGCGTAAAGCCGGTGCCTCCCGTCGTCATCACGAGATCGTATTGGTCCTGGTCGGCGTATTTTGTCAACAGCCGCACGATCTCTTCTAACTCGTCCGGAATGATGCGGTAGTCTTCGACACGCACCCCTTCACGCTTCAGGCGTTCCACGATGAGTTGCCCTGAGCGATCGGATTTCTTCCCGCTTGCAATAGAGTCCGACATGACGAGCACTGCTGCGCGGAGAGGTTTCTCCAGCGGCGTTCGAAAATCCGATTTGCCACCCGTCTTGCTCAACAATCGTATCTCGCCGATGCTCATGGTGTCGTCGAGCATCTTCATCATGTCGTACAACGTCAGTGCTGCCACGCTTGCCGCAGTGAGCGCTTCCATCTCGACGCCTGTCTTGTAGATGGCTTTGACGGTTGTACGCACGTCAATCCAGTTCTCGCCAAACTCGTACTCGACACCAACGAAATCAATCGGAAGTGGATGACAGTAGGGGATGATGGCGCTTGTTGCTTTCGCTGCCTGAACGGCGGCAGCCCTGGCAACCTCCAGGGGGTTTCCTTTAGGAATAGTGTTCTCTTGAACGCGGGCGATCGTCTCCGGACTGAGCACAAGCCGGGCGTGAGCCGTTGCGGTGCGGAGCGTCTTGATCTTCGCGGAGATGTCCAGCACGGTAGTTCTCTTACTTCTTTCGAACCGAGTGCTTTCCTCCAAGCGTATCCTCCACCCAGCTCAGTGCAGCCATCATGGAAGGAAGCCCGATGGTGGGAAGGCCCAGCAGCACAGCATGGCGGATCTCGTCCGGCGTGACCCCGGCATCAAGTGCCTTGCGGACATGCGCATGCATGGCGCCTTCAAGCCGTGCACCGGCCGAAATGCCGATCTTGATAAGGGCACGTGTCTTTTCATCCAGGGGACCGGCTCCGTGAACCGACTCGCCCAGGGATTCGTATGCCGCTGCGACATCGGGGAAATCCTTTGTGAATTTCTGGAAACGTTTGGGCAGCTTTGCCATCCGAAGGTCCTTTCCATATGAACGGATGTTCTTGCGTTTGGGCTGATACAATATACGAGATTTGCAGCGAAGGCAAAAACAGCGCAGCAACGCCGGCATGTGTGGGGACCCTCCAGGTCGGAGATACTCTTCAGTAAGTCCTGCGAGTACGCCGTGCACGCGGTGGTCTCCCTCGATGGCAGCGATGCTTGCCGCGTTCTTTGTGCTCACCTTCAAGACGTTCTTCAAGCATCGCCTCGTGCCCTCCAACGATCCGTACCTTGTGGAAAGCCTCGCCATCCATCACTAAACGCTGATTGACTTTTCCGCAGGCTTTTGGTAATTTGATTGCGGTTTCTCCGCGTGTGTATTTTCTGAGCAAAGGGATCCGTTGGCAATTACCAAATACGGGTATGATGTTGTTCTTCTCGTCCTCCTTCTTGTCCTGGCAGGGTCGTTCTTCAGTTGGCAGTTCATTGAAGGAAAGCTGCTGAGGTTCGGGCTTATCGGCCTGTTGCTGGCGTTGCTGGTTTTCACACTCAATTTCTTCCGGGATCCCGAGCGAAGCATCCCCGACGACGACAGTGCCATCCTCGCACCGGCCGATGGCAGGGTGGTGCTGATCCAGGAAGTGAAGGAAGACGAATACCTCGGTGCGGATGCCATTCAGGTTTCCATCTTCATGTCTCCCCTCAACGTGCACGTTAACCGCTACCCGATTTCGGGCACAGTAGGCTACTTCAAATACTTCCCGGGCGAGTACTTTGTTGCCTATGAGGAAAAGGCATCGCTCCGCAACGAACGCACCCACATAGGCGTTGAGAACAAGAAGTGCAAAGTCCTTTTCAAGCAGATTGCAGGCTTTGTCGCGCGGCGGATTGTGGCCCCGGTGAAAGTGGGCGACGAGGCAAGAGCGGGCGAGCGGTTTGGGATGATTCGCTTTGGTTCACGCGTCGACGTGATTATGCCGAAGTCCGTCGACATCAAAGTCCGGGTCGGTGAACAAACGGTAGCCGGAGAAACCATCCTGGCAGTAATCATCTAACCATGTCCTACTTCCCCAAGGCATTCCTATGAGAATCACGCGGGCAGTTGTTCCAAGCCTGTTTACCATCCTGAACATGTTCTGTGGCTTCAACTCGGTTCTCTATGCGACAAAGGGATGGTACGAGGGTGCGGCATGGCTCATCTTTCTTGCTGCAGCATTTGATGCATTAGACGGCATCATGGCCCGGCTGACGAAATCTTCCTCGGAATTCGGCGTACACATCGATTCCCTCTCCGACGTTGTTTCGTTCGGGGCGGCGCCGGCATATCTCGTCTATCAGATGCACCTCCATACTTTTGGAACGGCCGGCATTCTCATCAGCTCGTTGTTGCTGATCTTCGGCGGGTTGCGGCTTGCACGCTTCAATACGCAACTCGTAGGGTACGACAAGGAGTACTTCGTGGGCTTGCCGATCCCCGCGAGCGCTCTTACGGTCGCAGCCTACGTCCTGAAGTACGGTAAGGAGAATGCACTGACCGGCTCGTACGAGCTTCAGCCTGTCGCTGCCGATATGCTCCCCTGGCTCTCGATCGCGCTCTCGCTCTTGATGGTGAGTAAGATCAAATACGACACGCTTCCGCGCATCAACAGGCGGGCGATCAAGAGAGAGCCGTGGAAGTTCATCTTTGCGGTTCTTGCCGTCATCGTCATTGTTGTGACCAGCGGCGATGCGCTTCTCCCACTCTTCGGCCTGTTCATTGTCCTTGGCATCGTGCGATATATTGGCAGCACTATCAAGCGATGGATGCATCACCAGCAGCATATGGAAGAAGAGGAAGCCGCAGAACCATCGGTGGATGGATGAAGAGGATGTATCTTTCGAAGATCCGGGTCACCCTTCGTCCTTCCATCCTGGACCCACAGGGCAAAGCTGTGGAGCACGCCATCGCTTCATTGCATGTCGGCGATATCAAGGATGTCCGGATTGGAAAGTATATTGAGATGAAGGTCAACGCAGCGGACGAAATGGCGGCACGAGCCGCGACCGAAGAAGTGTGCCGTAAGCTGTTGGCGAATCCGGTGATGGAAGATTTTCATTTTGAAGTGGAGAAAATCTGAGGAGACCGTGACCCTGCCCAAAGTGAAATTTGGCGTCGTTGTGTTCCCGGGGTCTAACTGCGACCATGATGCCTACCACGTATGCAAGCATGTGATGGAACAAGATGCTGTATTCCTCTGGCACAAGGATGCCGACCTCAAAGGGGTTGATGTCGTCATCTTGCCGGGCGGGTTCTCGTACGGCGACTATCTCCGTTGTGGCGCCATTGCACGATTTTCCCCCATTATGAAAGAAGTTATTCGCTTTGCCAACGAGGGGGGGACTGTGTTGGGCATCTGCAACGGGTTCCAGATTCTCGTCGAGGCAGGCCTTCTGCCGGGCGTGCTGCTCAGAAACGCTTCGCTGCGATTCGTCTGCACATTTGTGCATCTGCGGGTCGAGAACAACCAAACACGCTTCACCAGCCTGACGAATCGAGGCGACGTTCTGCACATTCCCATAGCCCATGGCGACGGCAACTACTTCACTGATCCCGAAACGCTCGACCGGTTGGAGAGCAACAATCAGATAATTTTCCGATATTGTACACGGACGGGAGAAGTGACCGACGCGGCAAATCCCAACGGCTCTCTTTCCAACATTGCCGGCATCGTGAATGAGCACGGTAATGTGCTGGGCATGATGCCGCATCCGGAACGAGCAGCCGACCCGCTCCTGCGGCATACGGACGGTCAGAAGATTTTTCAATCACTCATAGAGCACGTGCTTGGCGAGCAGATGCTGGAGCCCGCCGATGCAGAAAGGAGATAACACGATGGGTAACCTGGGCGCGACCGAAATCATCCTTATTGTCCTGGTGATTCTTGTATTCTTTGGTGCCAAGAAGATCCCCGAGTTGGCCCGCGGGCTCGGGCAAGGGATTCGTGAGTTCAAGAAAGCCACCAAGGAAGTGTCCGAGGGCGTCGAAGAAGAAGTCAAGAAGATTGACGAGAGTGTGAAGAAGTCGTAAGGAGGAGGCCATGTTCGAGAACATCGGCGGAACGGAGTTACTCGTCGTTCTCTTCGTTGTGTTCATCTTCTTTGGACCGAAAAAGCTTCCCGAGATCGGCAAAGGACTGGGACGAGGGATTGCAGAATTTCGCAGAGCCATGCGCAGCATCCAAACCGACATCGAGAACGCGACGAAGCCCGACAAGATGCAATAGCGGAAGAAGGTCCTGTGCGAGCATTTGAGGTTCCTGCACAGATATGGCAGGCGAAACCATCAACCTTGTCGCTGATCCTCAACCTTCTCACGCTTACAAAGTGTGCCGTTGAACGGAGCTTGGGAGAATTGACGGGCCAAGATTTGTCGAACACTTCACAAGCGGTTCAGCGGCTGTGCAGCGAGCTTCTTCCCGCCTTCTCATCTCGGAAAGAACCTTGAACGACTCTCCAACATTCGATGCTACGCGTCAGGCCATCGCATCTGGAAGAAGTACGGTCGAGCGCGTTACGGAAGCGTTCCTCGACAGAGTCCAGCAGAAGAAACGCTTGAATGCGTTTCTTTCTGTTTTCAGGGATAAGGCGCTCGCCGATGCGCGCGTGGTTGACCGCAAGATAGCCGCCGGAACGGCGGGCCCGCTTGCCGGCATGGTGATAGCCGTGAAGGACAACATTTGCATCAGAAACCATCCGGTCACCTGTGCTTCCCGCATTCTGCAGAACTTCATCGCCGTGTACGATGCAACGGTCATCAAGCGCTTACGCGAAGCAGATGCCGTCGTCATCGGCAAGACGAACATGGACGAATTTGCCATGGGGTCGTCGACCGAGAACTCGGCCTTCGGTCCGGTGCTCCACCCCATGGACGAAACGAGAGTGCCGGGCGGATCCAGCGGCGGTTCGGCCGTTGCGGTTGCAGCAGGCATGGCACATGCAGCGCTCGGGTCCGATACGGGCGGATCGATTCGCCAGCCTGCATCGTTCTGCGGTGTGGTCGGACTCAAGCCAACGTACGGGCGCGTGTCGCGCTACGGGCTTGTTGCGCTTGCCTCATCGTTCGACCAGATTGGTCCGCTTGCGCATACCGTACCTGACGCGGCAAGAGTTCTCCAGGTCATCGCCGGCTACGATGAAATGGACTCCACTTCCGCGGATGTTCCTGTTCCCGACTATCTTTCCTCGCTCACACACGATGTGAAAGGACTGACGATCGGTCTTCCGAAGGAAGCATTCACCGAGGGTCTCCAGAACGACGTGCGTGAAGCTATCGAACGTTGCTGCGACCAGCTCAGAGAAGGCGGCGCCGAGCTTGTGGAAATCAGTCTGCCGCACTCCGAGTACAACATCTCGACGTACTACATCCTCATGACGGCGGAGGCATCCTCGAACCTCGCGCGCTACGACGGTGCGCGCTACGGCTACCGATCGCCCGGCGCTCGGGACCTGACAGAAATGTATGTGAAGTCGCGCAGCGAAGGTTTCGGCCCAGAAGTGAAGAGACGCATCATGCTCGGTACCTACGTGCTTTCTGCAGGGTACTACGAGGCCTACTACCGCAAGGCGCAAAAGGTGCGTCGCTTGATTCAGGAGGACTTCTTCCATGCGTTCAAGCGCGTCGATTGCATACTGATGCCTGTCTCCCCGACGACAGCGTTCGCCTTCGGTGAAAAGGTGGATGATCCTCTTTTAATGTATCTCTCGGACATCTATACCGTGTCGGCAAACCTCGCAGGCATTCCGGCCATCAGCGTGCCGTGCGGGATGGATGGCAACGGATTGCCCATTGGCGTGCAGGTGTTGGGCAAGCCGTTTGCAGAAGGCATGGTGCTGAACGTGGGAAATTACCTGGAGAGCAGAGCAACATGACCGGATTGTCGGTAGAGATGGCAACTTCCTTGATCTGGAAAGCTTGATCAAAGTTGGGTTCCTGTTCTTTCTCAACGAGGTGACCGATGGACACATTCACCAATGCATTGCTCGGCATTGTGTTCCTGCTGCTGAGTGCGGCCGGAACGTTCCTGATGTTCAAGCTGTGGGGCTATCCCTTCGATCACGAGAAACTGAAAAGCTCTGCGCCCGCGGGCTTGATGCGGCTGCATCATGTCATCGGCTATGCTTACGGCATCATCTATATCGTGTTGATGGTGCAGATGCTGCCGCGGCTCTGGTCATACCAAGTGGAGTTTCCCGCGCGGACGGTTGCGCACCTCGTGCTGGGCATGGCCATTGGTGTTCTACTGGTGGTGAAGATTTCGATTGTTCGATGGTTCAAGCATCTTGAATCCACGCTTGTACCGTTTCTCGGCACGCTCTTGTTCGTGTGCACGTTCCTGCTCATCGGGCTTTCGGCACCGTTTGCGCTGAAGGAGCGCTTTCTGGAGCGCTCTACGGTGGGGGGAACGGCATTCAGTGAAGAGAATTTGCAGCGAGTGAAGATGTTGCTGCCCAAGGCGGGATTCCCGGCAGCGGCCCACCCGGATGAGCTTGCAACGCCCCGCAGTCTGAAGCAGGGACGAGAGGTGCTCCTTTCGAAATGCGTCCACTGCCACGACCTGCGCACGGTGCTGTTGAAACCGCGCACGCCCGACAACTGGGTGCAGACGGTGAGTCGTATGGCGGAACGCTCGGTCTTCAATCCCATTGCGGAGGACGAACAGTGGCGTGTTGCCTCGTACCTCATTGCTATCTCGCCCGAATTGCAGAAAGGCTTCCAAGAAAAGAAAGCGATGGAGAACGAAGCGGCGAAGGCAAGGCAGACGTTCGCGAGCCTGGTCGTCCCGGCAACGGAGGCACCGTTGAAGGAGTTCGACACCGGGCTGGCACGGCAGACCTTCGAGGAAACATGCACACAGTGTCACAGTCTGAAGAACGTTGAGCGTCGGCCGCCCTCGTCGTTAACGGAGGCGCGGGAACTCGTGGCACGTATGGTGGACAACGGCCTCGAGGCCGAGCA
>CAZIKE010000092.1:0-14664 GCA_964539775.1 uncultured Chitinophagales bacterium | reverse complement strand
CAAGCAGAATGACAAGCAGCGCCGGAAAATCAAACAGCACAGTCTTAAATCGCTGTTCAGGATACCGCTTCGGTCTTTCGGTGTTGTCATACTTCTTCTTTCGACGCCACATCCACCTTGATGGATGTGCCGGTCACCTGAGAATAGATAGCGACAATGCGTCGCGCGCCTTCATCCCAGTTCAACTCATGGTTGCATTTCTCCTCGATCCGAACAGCCATGCGCAAACGTGTTTCGGGCTGGGTGATGAGCCTCGTGATTGCCAAAGCCAACGCTTCCGCATCACGCGGAGGGACGAGAAGGCCTGTTTCGTTGTGCCACACATACTCCGGCAGGCCGCCAACGTTGGTGGCAATGACAGGCTTGTTGAACGCATACGCTGTGAGAACGACGCCACTCTGTGATGCTTCGATGTAGGGACAAACGACAAATGTCGCCTGTTGCACGATCCTGGCAATCTCCGCGCTCGTGAGATAGCGATCGACAATCTCCCACCGACAGTCATTCTCCAGCGTCGGCGGCAATGGCACACGATAGCCTTCGTTCGGCTTGCCCGCGACAACAAACCGCAACCCCGACATGCTCTGCGAAACGCGCTTTGCCGCCTCGAAGAACGTTTCCAAACCCTTGTACGGCGACAACCTGCCGAAGAATAAGATTGTCCGTTCGTCCTGGTGGACCGGCGCTCCCCATGAGCGAAACACGTCGAAGACCCCGAACGGAACAACGGCCGTCCGTTCCGCGGCGATTCGGTAGTTCGTGAGAAAGAGTGCTTGGCTATGACGACTATGGAAGAGAAACTTCTGCACATGGGGAAAGGTGAGCAGTCGCGTCAGCCCACGCCGCCAATCCCTCTCACCGACATGGGCAACGGCGTCGTGAACGTTCTGAATCACCGCGACGTTTTTCATGCAAGAAAGCTGTGGGGCAAGGCGCAGCGACATGCTGTCCATGTGGAAGACGTCCGGTCGCAAATCTTCCACGAAGCGACACAAAGAGCGCCCCACGAGCCATGTCTTCGGATGGATGCTCCTCGGCTGGTTGTACACCATGAGATGAAAACTCGCACACTCCTCCCAAGAGGTTTGGAGGTTCGCGGGAAAGCTGTTGCGGATCTCTGCGGGAACGGGGATGATGCCCTCGGGCAGATTCATCGGGGAAATATCAAAGATGTTGCTCCTCCACGCCTCGGGGGACACCTCGAGAACGAGGTGAAGCTCCACGTAGGGCGCAAGAGATTGCACGCGCGCGAGGGCTCCATCGAGGTACGGTGTGTATGTATAGTAGATAACACGCATCGCTTTATCTGCCTCCGAGAAGGATCAGGAGCGTTTCCTGTTTTGGTAAGCAATACATGGTCAAGCTGTCTGAGGCTGTGCAACGGCCGATGATCTGGTCCTCTGTTTCAGGAGCCACCACGCGCTTGCAACCACCAGCATTAATGCAGCGCCTGCTCGCCACAGAAGCGGGAGATGGTCGGGCATCAGCATTGCTGCAACACCACCTAACACGAGTATGCCCGCAAGTGCCAACGTAAAGCCAGCAGGAATCGCTTGTGGCAGACTCTTTTGAAAGGTCATCCAATGGTACCACAGACTTACGACCGATCCGGCCACAACAGCCATGGCGAGGCCCGTTGCACCATAGCCCGCCCCCCACCATTGCAGTGGCACGGCAACGGCCGTATAGGCGGTTGCAAGCCATGCCATCCAGACTTGTTTGTCTGCTGCCGCCATCGTCACGCCCATCAGGCAATAGAGCGAGTAGAGAACGCTGTACCACACCTGGAACGCCATAGCGTCGGCCGAGGGGAGATAGGCCGAGCCGAAGAGAAGCGTGACGACTTCCCAACGCAGCAGGCTGATCACCAGCGCGCCTACTGTTCCGAGCAGCGTGGCCGCGATAAGGGAGCGACGGACAATGCGCATGAAGCGTCCCTTGTCATGCACGCTCGCCCGAGAGAGATCCGGATACAACGCCAGCAACGCATTCCACACCACTAAGTGGAGCGGGTGAACCAATCGATACCCAATATTGTATAAGCCAACCTCCGCCTCACCCGATCTCTGTACAAGAAAGAGAATAGGAAGTTGACTCGTCGAAGTCGTAAGAATCGCAAGCCAATAGAACGGCAAGCTCTGCTGTACCATGGAGCGAACGTTCGTCTTCCACTGCTGCAGAGACATTCGTCGTTGGAGGTATCCGGCACGACCTGCGGTGTAGCCCAGCCCGAGGGATTTCAAGATTTGCAGAAGTGCAAACGCCACGCTCACGCTGGCAAAGGAAAGCCAGGCCGATGGAACACTCCACACACCAACAAGCCACACCAGCATGCCGAGGAGGAAGATCTTTGCGTAGAACTCCATCCGTTGGTGGCCGAAGGTCAGCGCTTCGAGCAGTTCCCAAGAGGTTTGCCCGACGAGTACGCCAATGGCAGCAACGCTCAGCAGCAGGGGAAGCCCGGGCACGGAGAAGGCGCCGTAGCCCAGCACCCCGATGCTCACCACCGTCATCATCAGCACTTGCGCACTGAAGGCCGAGAGGAAAATCTCGCCACTGCGCTCCGGGAACCGCGCACATTCGCGCGTCACAACGTTGCGCATACCGATGGCGGCAAGTGTTGTTCCGATGCCGCCGACCGTAAGCACCACGTTGTACTGCCCGTACCCAGCGGGCGCCAGTTCGCGCGCGATGCGAATCGTCGCCAGCATCCCAAGTGCTTGTCCCAGGAAATTCGAACCAACAAGAATGGACCAATTCCGCAGGAACCTGCTCTCTGTCAGTTTCGTCCGGAATGCTCGAAACACTTGTGCCTTCATCCGCGCCAACCCCCGAACGGCTTTCCTACCCGCGAAGTGCTGAGTGAACACCCTACATCCCTGCGCGCAGAAACCGGTCGCGTTGTGCGAGCCTTCGGAATGAATTTCCACCTCCGGGGCACGGCAAATAATTCGTGAACACGCGGGTTCACCTCAACATATTCGTTCAAGTCCAAGAGCGACCTACTCCTTCTGATGTCGTTGCAACTTCGTGTGCCGGGAGAAGATACTGTCATAGTGATCATGATCTTGCTTGCGCTTGAGGCGGAAGATCCAATCCAGCGAGCGCGGAACATAGCGTGCTTCATGAAAGTCGATCATCCAGGGTCTGCCGGAATCGTCGACGATGACATTGGCGAAACGTATGTCGAGATCCGTGATGCAGCACCGATGGATGTCGTCCAGCAGGTCTTCCAACTGCTGGAAGAACTCTTCGGAAAAGCACTGTGTCACCAAGTGAGCGGCGCGCTGATCCAGTGTGCGCTGTCGGGTTTGTGGATCCATTCCGATAAACGCGGGATCGTTCTCGACATCCGAATCGCGCATGAGCGCGCCGTGGTCGCGCAGAATTTCGAGCATGCTTCTGCCAAAGATGTAGTCCATGTGCAGCACGGCTTTGCGAAGGTTCACGTTTCGGATGACCGGAACGTGCGCCTTTCCTCGCATCGACTCGAGGTTAACCCATTCGGTGAAGCATGCGACTCTCCTGCCACGATAGTCTTTGCGGAGAAGAACGTTGCCGTCGTACAACACGATGTCGATCTCGTACCGATCCCGCATCATAAACTGCTCGGCCTGTACCAACGGAAGGAACGGCACTGCACCATACGGGCAATACGCTCGGCCCGACATATCAATGCGTGCAAGCAGAATCTCACATCTCCCCTGTCGTTCCTCATCCACTCGGCGGCGCATGATTTCGTCAACGGGATACTCGTCCCATGTTCTGGAAGACCAGCACGTCGTCGTATCCTGACTGCTTTGCCTGGATGCTTCGATGCTGCGACGCTGGAGTAGCAGCCTGAGAGCCTGCACCACCATGCTCATGAACAAAACAGCACGAAGAGCACACCGAACTGCTGCAGCCGCCCATCGTGTGAACGAGCCGCCGCTGCTTTGCGCCACTGCTGCGTGCAAGCCCGAGTCTGCTGCCGGAAGCGGTCGCCTGAAGATCAACGGCCGCACAGGATGCACTCCAGTCGTGTCGGGTCCTGCCTCTTTGCCCGTGAAGTCGGGTTGCAGGATGCTCATGAATCGTTCAGTGTGGGTTAAGCCTCGACAGTTCGGTAACTCTCATCCGATGCGTCGAACACTATCTCATCCGCTTCGTCGTCTTCTTCGCGCTTGACGTAGATGACCGGTGCTGCAATGGCAAGCGCCGACCCTAAACCCAGCACCGTTGCGACATACGTCGGCGGAAGCCACCACTGATAGACGATCATCAAGACGACCTGAGCAGGCATTGCCATGCCTGCAAGTGTGAGCGGCACAGAGGCCTGCTCCAGCCCATAACGCAGCGTCCGCAGACCGAACCAGGCGATCGTGAGCATCAGGTAGAAACTCAGGATCAGCCCAACCACGCCGACCGAGAGAAGAGCCACCGCAATGCCGAGGTCTAACCACTTCGGAAAGACGCTGTAGTAGTACGTGCCGACACCGAACAACCAGTTCTCGCTCCAAATTTTCAATGCTGCTTCAGTGTCATCAAGACGGACGCCCCACGTTCCGCTGGCGGTGGTGAAGATGTAGATGCCTTCGGAGACACGACCGACGATCGCCTCCGTGATATTCTCCAACCCGACATACGGCGTGATGAGAATGCTCAACAGCACCGCAAGCGGAAGCCATAATAACTTTCCCAACGAACGCAGTGTAATGCCGCGCCACCACACGAGCAGGATTGCCTCGAAAGCAAACGCACAGACCATGGCAAGCCACAGCGAGCGGAAAAACGTGAGAAGGATGGTGATGAACAGAAACGCAGCCAGCAGGACCGTCGACCATCGCCATTCCAGCACGATGTAGGCGAACAAGACGAGGAGAACAAACGCAATCCAGTTATAGATGGGCAACGTCACGCGCACAACGCCGCCTACAACGCCCCCGCTCCCTTCCCACGCCCCGATGTTGTAGAACTCGGAGCTGAACATGCGCGTAGGACCATAGAGGCTTTGCGCTATGGTCAACATGGTTCCCGCGATGGCAATCAAGATGCCGGCAATGACAATCGTTCTCACTCTCCCCACGGATGTAAGAACCGCGACCGAAGGAAAGAACATCAGGTATCCCTGCACAAACCTCAAGTGCACGAACCGTTCGGTGAGGGAGACCGCCGGAGAGGAGAAGGACGACACTGCAAGCAACACGACGAACAGCACCCAGGCAAACTCCAGTTGGCGAAACCCGTAGTTAACCAACACACGCCGCTGTCGGACATACGCCGGGGCAGAAGCAACCAGCAGCAGGAGAAGGGCAATATCCTCCCCGTTGAAATCTCCCAAGGGGGTCGAGATCCTGATGAGAGGTTCCAGATGATACAAACCAAGATTGTATCCGAGAACGATGATGTAGAGGAACATCAGCATGACAGCACGTTCACCTGAAAGAGGTCGTGTTCCCAACCTGTGTTGTTCTTGTCCGATCGCTCAACAGGGAATGCCCATCGAGGGTGCGAGGATGAACAGCAAGCGAAAATCCGTGGCCCTGCAGGAAGCTGCGAGGGGCAACTGTGTCGTGACTCCCCTGATAATGACGCGGGCCACCTGGTCGGGATTTCACCTTCAGGGCGCGAATCAGTTCACGACAACAGAAGTTGAACCCAAGATACACCTTCGTGTGCATTGTTGCAACGTCTTTCTTGATGACTCAGCGATCGAAGACTAGGTACGGCACGGACATGAGTTACATCCGTTCGCAGCTTCAGCTCGGCTCGACTTGAGCGACAGCAACGGAGGGAATTCGGCAGAGCGTGCCGCGTGCTGGCAGGAACTCCTACTTTGTATAGTTCAATATTTGCGCAACGGCGGCAGTGACGATTGCCGCTGTGGTTACCACGCTGACAATATCCCTGACTGTCAACCACGACGTATGGTCGATGAAGATCGTGTCGCCGGGCTGGAGGAGAAGTCGTGCTTCCTCCACTCTATCCAGGCGCTTGAGATTCACCCGCATCTCTCTCATTGCGATGACGCCATCGCGACGAACCAGGCGGGTGATGCGCACGTCTTCCATGTCCGCATCCTGCAAAGGACCTCCGGCATACGACAGCAGTTGCACAAGGTCCGTCGAACTGCTCACTTCATACCGGCCGGGATGCTGGACGAAGCCCCAGACATTGACTTGCATCGTCAGTTCGCCCGGGCGAGCCACGTAGTAGTACGAACCGGCCTGCGCATTGGGAATGGTCGTGGAAAGCCCGCCATCACTCGTCTGCGCGCCGCCGGGTGTTGCCCCCACCAGCAGGCCGAGGAGAACCCACACACCATGGCCACGGCCGAGCATTGTTCTTTTCGGTACAATCATATCTCTGCTCATTCATTTCAACATTGATGTGGTACCACTGCCGATGAGCTTCGGTCCGGGCATGACCTCCGAAATGTCGGAACCATAACCCGACCGGCGATACGAAATCCCATAGGCGCGGCGTTGATCGAACTTATTCAGCACATGCTTCGGCGTCTTCGTCGTAAACCTCTGGATCGCGTCAACCGATCGTTCCAGCTCTTCCATCCGCGTGGAACCGGCAGCAATGACAAGGACCGTGCAATCCACATAGGTGGCAAGAACAGACGCGTCGGCGACACTCAGGACCGGCGGCGCGTCCACCATCACGATGTCGTACTCGATTTCCGCTTGCTGAAGCACCTCTTTCATTTTTTCCGATGCCACGAGTTCAGCCGGATTTTGAGGAAGTGTACCTGCCGTCAGAATGTGGAGATTGCGTAGTGTGGAAACCTGCACCACGCTATCATAACCGACCCTGTCTTGAAGCAGATCGGCAAGGCCGGGCCGCGCATCTATGCCGAACACATTATGCTGAGCCGGGTAGCGCATATTCGCGTCCACGAGGAGAACCATCTTTCCTGCCTGCGCGAAGACAGCAGCAAGATTCGCTGCCGTGATGGAGCTTCCTTCATGCCTGTTCGGGCTGCTCACAAGAATCGTCTGTGGCCGGCGTTC
Source organism: uncultured Chitinophagales bacterium (assembly GCA_964539775.1). GTDB lineage: Bacteria > Bacteroidota > Ignavibacteria > UBA10030 > UBA6906 > CAADGV01. The sequence continues at coordinate 7,666 of CAZIKE010000092.1, read as the reverse complement.
GGTTGTCGGTTCAAATTGGATGGCGGCACGCAGAATTCTATACGCCTCCGCAATGGGCGACGGAGCTCCCGCCAACGTCAGCAGATGTGGATCAACGGGTCGGCCGGAGCGAGCGATCACCACGTTTCCCTTCAGCCGTTTGATTTCACTCTCCATGCGAGGAATGACAGCCGAGAGACTAACGCCTTTTAATTTCAAATCTTCCGGAGCGTGAATGCGCACATCCCTGTACTCTTTCCCGAACACAATCGCACAGCCCAACATGAGGCCCAGCGCAAGTCCTACACCAAGATTCAAGAACATGATGGGACTCGACGGCTCCAGCGGCACCGCCGCGTGGTCGATAATGTCGATGTAGCCGAACTGGGACTGTTCGGCGATCGTCGCCTCGTTGAGCTTCTCGCTCAGCACCACAAAGAGTTTTTCCGCACTGAGCTTGCCGCGTTCGAGTCGGGCAAATTGGATGCTCTTGCCCGGAATGCGCTCGAACTGCCGCTCGTAGTCGGCGATCACCTTGTTCAACGCTTCCTTCTTTGCACGCAGCGCCTGGATCTCAATCTGCAGCTCCACCAACTTCTGCTTCACCTGTCGCAGATACAGCGATGGCGGAGCATTGGCCTGGTCGGCCGAGGCCGGCGTTGGAACAAGCGATTCGACGTATTCTTTTGTCCGCGCGCGCAGCCGCTCATACAACCCTTTGATCTGCCGCTCAATCTCTTTCACTTTGTCGCCGAAGACTTCCTTGCCGGCAAGCGCAGGGTCCCTCGCCACCGCAACGTCGCGCTGCACTTCCAGCGTCGCAATCTGCTCCTGCAAATTTCTGATGTACGGATCATCCGATGTGGCGATCGACTGCATGAGCATTCGTTCCTGTTGAGGAACTTCCTGGCGATACAGAGCAACGGTGCGCTCCAGGGACTGCAGGGAAATGTCGGCGGCGTCGCGTGCAGCTTCGAGTTGTGAGAGTTGTTCGATCATCTTCCTCGACTCGGCATCAAGCGCGATGATTCCCTTGTTTTCCATGTACGATTGCAACGCTCCCTCAAGCCGCTCGAGATTCTCCCGTTGCTCATCCACCTGGCGCTGGAGGAACTCGCGCAATGCCCTGGACTTCTCCCGGCTCTTGTACACGTTCCGGTCGTAGTACTCTGTCGCATAAAGATTTGCTAACAGTGCCGCTTCCTTCGGATTCTTGCTCTTCGCAACGATCTTGATGACATCGGATTCGCGCACGGGCACAAAGTCTACCGCCTGGACGAGCCGCTTCACAATGTGATCAACGGAGGCAACTGTTCGGGCTTGCTTGTCATCCTTTGCCGGCGTGATAATCTCGATCGGTTGGCGTGCAGCCGAATCAAGAAACATCCGGCCGATCAGTCGTCGTGCCACCGTCTCTGCGAGAGACTGCGAGCGAAGGATTTCAATTTCGTTCTGCCGCACATTGGTGATGATGGCACTTCCGACCGCCGGCACGAAGAGTCCGCGCAATTCGGGGTTCTGGGTCAGAATGAGGACAGAGGCGGTGGCCTGATATACCGGCGAACGCAACTTCGTAAACAGGAACGCAGCAACAAGCACCAGAAACGTCGTACCGAGAATTGTCCACTTCCCGCGGAGAACCACGGCCGCATAGTCCCGAATGACCGGCTGGGGCGTGACAAAACGTTTTAATCCGTTATCGGTCTTGGATCTTGTCATGGGAAAGTGAACAGACTGGGGTTTGCGGGGGAAGGTTCGGCATCAACATCCGAAAAAAAACTCGTGTGGAAAGTATTCACTATCACAACGGCATAGACGCAGAAGGGTAACACGGCTATGACGGGTGACAGGTACAGCAAGCCCGTTATTTCATGAGCAGAAGTTTTCTCTCGCGTCGGACAGGCGGCATGCCATCGAAGGTTGTCACCCATAAGCGCGCAATGTACACGCCACTGGCAATCGCACCAGCCTCAAACTGCGCGGCGTAAGGAAACGACGAAGCACCCAACGGACCGTCGACAAGCGTGGCGACACTTCGCCCCAACACATCAACAATATCTAACTTCACCTGTCCGGAACGCGCGACGACAAAAGGGATGAGTGTGGCTGCATTGAACGGGTTTGGATAGTTCTGGCCAAGCAGAAACTCCTCCTCCTCGCCTGCGTCGCCGCCTACATTGCCTAACGGACGAAACCACAGCACCGCATCATTCGGCACAGGCGCCGAGGGCACAATGCCAACCGAATCCAAAAGGTTATTGTACCCTGTTGCAGGCTCCCATGTGTTCACATTCGCCAGACGGATCGAATACTCCGGGCGATTGCGCAGCGACGGCTCAGGATCCGGCAAGTTCAACAGAACGGTGTACGTGCCGCCTCGCAAGGACGGAGGAACCCCAATCGTTGCACTGATGGTGACTGTATCGCCGGCCTGCCAGTGCCGTGGGTCCACGGGGAGACGGACGTAATGAATGCTACCGTCCTGTATGTTCCTCACCATCAACTCCACATCCCTGCGGTTATAGGGCGAGGCGTACCCCACATTGGTCATGCGCGCAGTGAACCGAAATGAACCGAACTGTCTGACAGACGCCGAGAACTCGGCATCGAGGAGGACGAAGCGGTAGCCTAACTTTCGTTTCATCTCCTCGAGGCATCCTTCAGCAGCAAAACGTGCGAGCACTTCCTGCCGCCAGCTTGCGCTGAGGAATGACCATCGCATGCGCGCAAGATCGCTCAATGCGTTCGGGCAATGTGCAAACTCGCTCAGCCTGCACGTCTCCCCTCCCATGGGAACGTAGCGGTTATCCAACCGGAGATACGGCTTTGCCAGCGCAGTGTCGATTCGCTGATTGCGCCAGTAGGTTCCTGCGTCATTGGCATCGGCGAGAAAACAATCGTTATGATGACCCACACGCGCTACCGGCTGGCCGCTGAAGGCAACTGCTGGAGGAATGGCGGCCGAAGAATCGAACGGAAGCCCGAAGATTTCCTGCTTGTAGCGCGGCGCTCGTAGCTGCACCATGCGATCCGCAGGCAGTACTTCGAGAATCTTCATGAGCACCGCGCGCTTCGTCTCGACCGTTTCGTTGTTGTTTGTTGATGAATGCCACTCACCCCACGCGCCGATGAATCCTGCCTGCATCACCGCGATCACGTCTTTGTTCTTCCGCAGGACGGGCTTGAGCTGATCCAGATGGCGCATGATGATGCTGAGCGGTGCATCCGGCTCGCCGATAGCGGCAGCGTAGGCAAAGCGCGGGATGCACTTCAGACCCGCAGCACGAACTGCGGCAAAGTCAGCATCGATCTTTTGAAGGATGTCTTGTGGAATGTCGGTTGTTCGCCACGCTTTCAGTCCGAAATACCGGAAAACAAGCCGCTGTGCCTGAGCCACATCATTCAGCCAGCCCGGCGTTAACGGATCGTAGGGGGTGATCTGTCCTACCTCCATGCCGGTGGAGCCGGTGATCGTGAACCCTCGTTCGGGATTGAGAATGATTTCATCCGATGGGAGGTATGTCACCCGATGGAGTTGCGAAAACCCTTCTGCAGGTAAAACAAACAGAAGGACAACCAGCCACACTGGAGCTACCATGATACACCTTCTTTTCCTGAGCGTCCTCTACATTTCATATCCAACAGTAAAATACCAGAGCAGCGGCCCTTGTTGTATTGGGTTCTTCGGCAAATCGCGCGCCGGAAAGAAACTCTTGCCCGCACCGATGGCCGCCTGCCCCACGGGTGTGTCCAGTGCAAGCTCTGCTCCGATGCCGTGGCGGAACGCGCTGATCTTGATCTGCTCCGGGATTTCCGAAATCGTGGCCAGATCGTACCGCACCCGCAGGTACGTGTCGAACATCAGTCGTACAGGAAGTTTGTAGCGATACTCGAGGCTCACCGCCAGCATTTGTCTGCCGCGACGATCGTCTTCCCGCGTCCCGAACATTGACTCGCGTCCGCCCAATCGAAACTGTTGTGCAAGCGGCATGGTCTCATCACCGTAACCGAAGCGAATGCGCGATTGCAGTGTGCTCCGCGAGCCGAGCGATGAGTATCCTTCGTACAGAATGCGAAGCGCATTGTACCCCACGTCGCTCAGAAAGTTCCTCGTGGCAAACTCATACGAAAAGGATACGTTGACACCCGAGGTCGGGAAGGGAAACCTGTTGCGGCTATCCACCACCGTCCCGATGGTGAACAGAGACAGCCGATAGCGATCGGCGATGTGCGGAAGGTCTTGCACGTTCTTCACCTGCACATCCTGCAATGACCACTCGATGGTGAAACTGCCCAGCCGCTCCAGGTGCGCCCCGACAGTGAGCCGCCCGCCGTACCGGACGTCCGAGTATTCGCCCAACCGGATGCGTGCCCAGTGGTTTTCGCGGCGCTCGTTCGGATCGTCGGCATAGAGGTAGCTGTTGAACACACTGGTAAATGCACCGATGTTGAATGTGAAGATAGGACTGAAGAGGCGGTTGGTTTTGAACTCAAGGTTCGCAAGGCCATTCCGGCTGCCTCCTGAAAGCGTCAGCCCCAGTTCGGTGCCGATGCCGCGAAAATTTTCGTCGCGAATATCCACCCGTCCCTGCATCTTCCGTTCATTGTCCGCCCGAAAGCCCAGGCGAATGAGCTGTGAGGGAAGCTCGGAGATCCTGATGGTGAGCACGGGCTTCTGGTCGTTGTAGGTGATTTCGAGATAGACGTATTCAAAAACCTTCGTGCTGTTGATGTTCGTGAGTCCACGCTTCGCACGATCGATCTGAAACATCTCTCCTTCAGCAAGGGCAAACTCCCGCAGAACGAACGAATCCTCCGTCCGCTCTCCACCTTTCACCTTGATCTTCTCGATCACCCCTTCATTCATCGTTATGGTCAGGACGCCGCTCGAATCGTCGAAGCGGGCACGTTCCATCCGCGCGAGTGAATAGCCGCGAGAACGATACAGCCGCACCAGGTTCTCCACTGCCTCATCGCACCGCTCATGCTGGAGCCCCTTCCCGATCAGCGGGCGAAACACTTCCTGAAGGTGCTCGCTCTCGATCACCCTGTTCCCAACAAACTCCACGCGTCGAAGCACCGGATAATACTGCACATGATACTCCACACGCACAGGCCGTTCCTCCGGAACAACATCAACCCAGACGTCCTTCACCCTGCCGCTGGCCAGAAGCCATCGCATGTGCTTTTGGATTTGCCGCGTTGTGAGGTGCCCGGCAAAGGCCTCATTCTTAATCCGAAGAAGGATCGTGTCGGCAGGATCGCCGCCGAAGATTTCCACGTGCACATCGTCGAAGCTCTGTTCGGTACCGCCGGTGTCGAGACTATCCAGCCGTTCCTGTGCGCGCCGGTAGAGCGAGGTAATCGAATCAATTTGCGCTTCCGCCGAAACAAAGCCCAGCTCGATGAGCGTATCGAGGCCCGTGAAGTCAGACGACAAGTGCCGACCGATATCGGGCGTAATGGTCACGTCGGCGAGCTTGAGTTGTTCCTGGTTGGCAAGCTGCATCATGATGCCCATGATCTGATCGGCAGTTTGCCACGGCGCCTGCATCTCCTCCGCCGTGCGCAGGCCGCTGGTGGAGTTCACGGCAATCACGAGGTCGCAGCCTGCCTCCCGCGCAACGTCCACCGGAATGTTCGTTACGAGACCGCCGTCAACCAACTGCATCGAGTCCTGCTCGATGGGATTGAACAGCAGCGGCACGGTCGCGCTGGCACGCAGCGCCTGCGCGATCGAGCCGCGGTCAAGCACAATACGCTTTCCAGAGATCAAATCGGTCGTCACGGCGCGAAAAGGAATCTTCAACTCATCGAACGTTGGATCGGGGTGGTAGGGCGCCTGCAACGTTTGCTCGTTCAAGAAATTTGTGAGGCGCTGCCCGCTGGAAACCGCGTGCGGGATTACGGGTTGCAAGCCCTCGAAGCGCACGACAAGGAAGCTCCAATCTGCGGCGAGCTTCTGATCGATCGCAAGATCAATGCGTTTCGCTTCATCGGAAAACGAAAGCAGCTCCTCCCAGTTGGTGTTGAGCGCGAGACTCTCGATCTCTGCCGTTGTGTAGCCCGAGGCATACAACCCGCCGACGATCGCTCCCATGCTCGTCGCCGCAATGAAATCGATGGGGATCTTGTGTTGTTCTAAGGCCCTGAGAACGCCGATCTGCGCTGCCCCACGAGCGCCGCCGCCGCTCAACACAAGGCCAACACGCGGTCGCTTTTCCTCAACAAATGGATAGATGTGGTTGCGATGCCCCGATGCGTGGTTGGCCAGTTGAGGCCGAAACGTGAGCTTTGATTGCGAATGTCCGTGAACCGGTACAACCAGAGACAACACGAGGATGAGGTGGAGACTGAAACGCCGGGTCAAGTGCATGTACCATCGGGGGACTTGGATTTTCATGCACAAAGTAGAACTTTTGAAATGGAAAATCAAGAAAACGAATGGACGCACCCACAGTCCGACGGAGATCTATTTGACCTCCGCGAAGAGCAAGCAATGATCCGAAATGTTCTTCACGAAGTTCATTCGCGCCTCGCCTGTGCGGTTCACCCAGCCATCCACCTGCACTTCCGCCGGCGGTGTGCCGACCGACTGCGGTCGGAACTGCAGCTCGTTCGTGGCAAGCACATGATCGAGATTGCTTTGTGTCTTTCCCGTCCCTGACCACGTGAACGCGTGCGTTTTTTGCAGCATGCGCATCCCATGATTCACTGCCTGCGCCTGCAGCGAGGCAATCTCATCGGTCGCACTCGCTCCGTTCTTCTTTCCCATCGTGTTGAGATCGCCCATGACGATGAACCGCGCACGTCCCTTCTGTTCCGGCAGCTTTTCCAGCGTCCGCTTCATGCTCCACACTTTGTCGAACATCTTCTGCCGGTTCGCGAACGCCGTCGCATCGGTGCCGCTGTCGGTGTGAAGGAAGAGGAGATGGGTGAACACGGCGGCATTCTTTTCCAGGACGCTGAGGAGACCACCGGGACGGAGTCGTGCGTTGCCCACTTGCAGCTCCCGACGCTGAGTAAAGAGCACCTGTCGAAACCTGTTGCGCTTCCAGCCGACAAGAATTTCGATGCCCTGCGCAGAGTCTGTGAACGCGAAGTCGTACAGCCTGAACTCTTTGCTGCGCACAAGCTGCCGAGCGGCATCCTTTGCCAGAAATTCCAGAATTCCGAACACGTCCGGGTCATGGCTCTTGATCAGCTCCCCAACGGCACGCACGCGCCGGGGCAAGTAGTTGAATCGCTCGATGTTCCAAACGGCGAAAGAAAAGGCCATAAGATGTTCCTTTCGTGTTCACGATGAGGGCTGCTCAACGGGTAATGCCTGCTCGTGCCGGCGCTCCTCAACGTAGGGAATTCTTCGCAGTGAGGCAAGCAGTCCTTTGCTGCGCTCGGCTGTTTTTTCCCTGAAGAACTTTTCGTACACTTCAACCGGACGCACGTCATCCCACACAGGAGGAAGCTATGCGACCATTCCGCTGGTTCCGGCATGGACAATTGTTCGTGAGTGTCCTTGCGGCACAGACGCTCTCTGCTCAGAACCTTTTCATGGTGGACGTTTCATGCTCGACCACCTCCGTCGGCCGTGTTCCCATCAACGATCTCGGCACGGGATATTATCAGGGCTACCAGGGTGGCTTATACCCGGGTGGAGTGAACGTGCGGCCTGCACGGCACGACTCAG
>CAZIKE010000091.1:0-14848 GCA_964539775.1 uncultured Chitinophagales bacterium | reverse complement strand
ATGGGGAGTCCCCCGTCACCGGTTGTCCGCATTGGCGCAAGGATGAAGACCGATCACCGTGAGAGCATAAAGCCTGCAGCAACAACGACGCTCCCTTTGTTTGCGCCGGAGGCGTATCCGCCTTCGGGAGACTTCGGGTGCCCTTTGCATGCCTTAGGCAGAGCATCAACCCGTTCGAAACGCATCAGACGGTGTTGCTGTGCCGGAGGGGACGGGCTGCTTCCTTCACTCCGCTCGCGGCGGCGACCAGCCCGGACGCTTCCACTCGATAAGCTCGATGTTGATGCTTCCCAGAATGACTTTCATCTTTGCCTTGATGGGAACTGCTGCAGCGTCATCCGAAAACCAGCCGGTAAATTCGCCCGTGAGTCCGAAAATCCCTTCGAAGTCGGCTTTGCCTTCCAGTTGCAGAACCCGGATGGGATAGGGGACGGCGTCGATGTTCTCGGTCGTGCGTTCGGCCGGCAGATAGAATTCCGTCCGACCCGGTTTGCCGCGCACGAGCGTGGGGACCGCGATCGCACGGCCGGCATGGATGTGGGCGCGAGCAAAGTAGAGAATCGATGTCCCATCCTGAAATCGATCGTACGAAAGCCGCAGTGTGTCGTACGTGGCCTTGGGTTCGGGCAGATGATGGAGGTCGCTCACGTATGCATTCTCGGTAATGTACATTCGTGTAGAAGGAAGGAAGTGATACACCTGCCGGAACCAGCGGTTGCCATTCTTCTCGAACAGAGATGCGCCTTTGGAGAAAAGCATGGAGTCCATCTCGGCGGTGGAGTAAGCATGAAAATCCACAAACGGAAGGTCGTACGAATCCGAGTATGCAACGGAACGATAGGCGATGCCGGGGGAATTCGACGGCAGCGTCACGACCCTAATGCGGCCGAGTTTGAGAAACGCCCAGCTCACTTCGTACACCAACTCCTCGCCCGGAAGCATTACGGTGCTGATGCTCGCAATGCTGTCGGACATCAGTGCTACCAAAACAAACAGGGGTGCGACAGCCCCGGCAAGGAGTGACATCCAAAAAAGTCTCATGTGAGAGATCGACGCACGAAGGCAAGCGAAATGCTAACACAAGATAGAAATTTTTGGGAGAAGGTGAAAGGCGAAGGGGCACCTTCCGCCTGCTGACTGGACACCCCGAAAGCGCAGACGAATGTTCGGTGCCCCTCAAGACCCGAGGCATTTCAACTATCGGACGGATGGCGGCACGCCCTCGTTCTCACCGCACAAGGCACATCTTGCGTGTCTCCGTAAACTTCGATGTCGAGATGCGGTACAGGTACACCCCGCTCGGCAACGTTGCCGCATTCACCGTCACCTTGTGCATGCCGGCCGGTGTGCGTTCGTTCATTAACAGCGTCAGGACCTCCGCTCCGAGAACGTTGTACACTTTCAGCGTTACGACATCGGCTTGCGGAAGCCGGAACTCGATGACGGTGGAAGGATTGAAGGGGTTAGGATAGTTCTGGCGCAGCGCAAAACCGCTGGGCTGTGAGCTTTCATCGCCGACACCGGTTGTCCACGATGTATCGAAGCCGAGCTTCTTCATCTGCACCTTCGTGAGCGGGGTAGCGAAGAACATCTGATGGCCATCCCAGGTATTCTTCCCGATAAAGCGCCACTTCTTTGACGGAAGGACAGTATCGTTCGGATCGCCTGTGTACGTGATGAAATCCATCTTGAAGGAACGACGATAGTCGAACGGCATGGGGACGATACCCCGCAGCCAGCTCAATGTGCTGTCGTTCGAGTTCCAGGTTGCAAACTGTATCTGCCCCGTCTGATTGTATTGCTGGATTGCGGGAATGTTGCCTCCGAAATTCAGGTGGCACTCCGTGCAGGTTCGTCCCGTATCCGAAATGGTGTGTGATGTGAACGGTGCAAATGCCACAAATGCGTTGCCCTGGTACGTCACGGACTGGAAGCTCATGGGATAAATCTTGCCGTCCTTGGTACGGTTGGCAAGTATGACAAAGCCTGTGATGGGTTGCTTTGCGCGTTTCTTGTGTGCAATCACCTGACTCTCGAAGTGGCAATTGTAGCAGCTCAGGACTGTCCGCGCATGGCACGACGTACAATGAATCTTGTTGTTATGCGCGGGCGGATCGTAGGTGCCGTGGTTCGATGGAAGGGTCGTGTGGCACGTTGTGCATTCGGCTTCCATTGCGCCTGGCTCCAGCATCGAATTGTGCACCGTGGCTGAGCCGTGCATGTCGTTACTGTGATGGCAGCTCCAGCACTTCATCCCGCGATTGCGGTGCACATCGGGAATGTTGAGTGTGTTAGCCTCTGTTGCCTGGCGGCCATGACAGCCATAGCACTGGCTCACGCGGATGGAGTCCCGATTGAATCCTGAATTGGTTGGGTGGCAATCGACGCAGCTCGGGGTGTAGTTGGTGGGATACGGGTTCCCGTCGGCATCCCTCGGGCCGTGGCATTCCACGCAACCAAGCTGGCTGACCGGGATATTGGTAAATGCCTCAAAGCCGCCATTAGAGGCGTTGTACCACCACGGCTTTCCTGCGCGCGTTTTGTGCAAACTTGTGTTGAAGTTCGCCTGCGCGAACAGAAAGCCGGGAGCGAAAAGCAATAACAACAAAACTCGTCTCCTCCAGCTCATGGGAATATTCTCCTTTCTCAAGTGTGATGGAACGATGCTCATGAAACGACCAAGCTATCAAGAAATCATGGGAACAACACGACAGCATGTTGACTGCCAAACGTTGTGCCACGTCTCGATGCCGTTGCATTGCAACGAGAGCACGGAGTTAATTCTGCCATTTGCCGGACGTAGCCCTTCGACGTCAGCCTCGACGCGAATACCGTAGTCCAAAGGTGAGAATTCTGGTTTGCATCTGTGCGAAAGTGCTGAAAGATACAACGATGAAAGGCTCAACGGTTCCGGCACACAGTCACGCAATGCGAATCCTTCCCTTAGAAGTTCGGATGAAAACCCCACGAACAAGGAAACCACGAAGACACGAAGAAGTTTGAACCATGGCTTTCACGTGAGTTTTGTTTGATTGACAACTTCGCGTCTTAGCGCCTTCGTGGTACCTTTTTTCGCTGTACGGTTTACCGCAGAGAACGCCGAGATCGCAGAGGACGAAACATCTTGTTTTCTCTCTCTTCCAATCATTCACTCTGCGTTCTTTGCGACCTCTGCGGTTACATTCTTTTTTGATGCGTTTTCAACCACACCTCAAGTGGACGAGCTGCCGCGTTTTCCTTGTTTGTCTTTCCCGTGCTTATTATGTTGTGAACGATGACACAGGCCAAGCAGACACGCACAGACCGCAGTGAGCGCACGATCATTCTCATCGTCGTGGCGGTTGCACTGGCACTCCGACTCCTCTATCATGTCGAGATGCGCGGGAACGTGCTGGCAGAGCATCTTCAGCTCGATGAGAAGTTCCATGACCGGTGGGCAACGTCCATCGTTGCAGGCGATTGGATCGGCAAGGGGGTCTTCTTCCGCGCACCCTTGTATCCGTACCTGCTTGCCGTTGTGTACGCTCTCTTCACTGACGGCGTCTCGGCCATGCGGATTCTCCAGCACCTTGCCGGCGCGGCAGCAGTACTGCTTGTGTACGTTCTGGGCAAGTATCTATTCGGCTTCCGAGCGGCGCTCATTGCGGCAATCCTCGGAGCACTCTATGCCGTCCTGATCTACTTCGAGGGGAGATTGCTGTTCGATGTGCCGCTGTCGCTTCTCGCGCTGCTGTGGCTCACACTTGCGCTGCGTGTTGCCGAACGCCCGACACTATTCAGCTTTGCCGCGCTGGGATTCTTGTTTGGCTTGATCTGCACGATGCGTCCTACGTTCCTTCCTCTCTCTCTGCCGTTGTTTGGCTATCTGCTTGTACGTGAAGTGAAGGAAGCACGGGTACGCGTTCGTCTCGGAGCAGCGCTGATTCTTTCATTCCTTCTTCCGGTAGCGCTTGTCACCGCACGGAACGCCATCGTGGGCGGCGATGCGGTTGTCATTGCCGGGCAAGGCGGCATCAACTTTTACATCGGCAATAACCCGCATGCCGATGGCATCACTCCCGCGGTGCCCGAGGCGGGCGGCGTGGCGTGGGAAAACCGGCACGTCGCATTCATCGCGCAACGAGACCTTGGCCGTGCAGTCAGCCCGTCCGAGGTTTCACGCTACTGGTACAAGAGAGCATTCTCGTTTGTTCTCGATGAGCCGCTCACGTTCCTTCACCTTACTCTCAAGAAAATCTATCTCTTCTGGTCGCACATCGAAATCAAGAATAACCTGAGCTTTTACTCTTTCGAGCGCGAGTCGAGCATCCTTTCCGCGCTGCCTGTGGGTTTTTGGTTGGTCGGACCGCTTGGCCTTGCAGGGATGGTGCTCGCATGGAGCCGGTTCCCGCGTTCGCGCTTGCTCGTCCTTTTCGTTCTCTCCTACATGTTGGTCACGGTCGCGTTCTTCGTCTGCGATCGGTTTCGCCTTCCTGTCGTTCCGGTGATGTGCGTGTTTTCAGGATTCACCCTTCACTTCCTCCTTGTCCTTTGGGAGAAGCGTGATCGGCGCGCGCTTCTCCGTGCGGGGGTCCTCATTGTCCTTGCAGCGCTCCTGGTCAACACCAATCTCGCCCGGCTGCGCCCGGATGTAGACGCGGGAACTGAGGAAGTGCACGCTCTTGCCGCACTGCGGTCGGGGAAGTTTGCAACCGCGGCTGAGTTGTTCGGCCGCGTCGCAATGCTGGATCCCGAGAATGTGGGCGCGAGGGTCAATCAAGGCATTGCGTGGTGGGGGCTGGGAAGAATGGAGGACGCGGCAGCCGCGTTTCGTTCCGGCATCGGTGCCGATCCGTATCCGGCACTGCTCAACCTGGCCCATCTCTATTTCAACCTCCAGCAGATCGATTCTGCGAGCTTGTATGCCGAACGCGCCATTGCTGCGCGCCCGTACGCACCGGGCGGTTACGTTCTTGCAGCAAAGTCACTTCTTCTCCAGCAAAAGCCCGTTCAGGCGCGAGAAGTCCTCCTCAAAGGCGCAGAAGCCTGCGGTGAGGATTTCATCTACGGTGAGTATCTCCTTGCGGGCTTGCTGCTCGATGAGGGCAACTTTGTGGCTGCCGACTCTCTGTACCGCGAGGTTCTCCTGCGCACGGCGCACAAAGAACAACCGGACTACATGCTGGAATCGGAGCGTGCCCGCTTCGGCGAAGAGCTTTCCACCCTGTACGGAAAAAGTCTGCATGGTCGAGGACTGATCTTCGGCATGCGCGGCCAACTCGACAGCAGCGAGGTGTACCTCCGTGCAGCGGCGCATCATCTTCCCACTCGCGCCGACATTCTTGGTGATTGGGGGGTATGCCTATTACGACGCAACCGACTGCATGAGGCGGATTCGGTATTGCAGCAATCGCTGAGGTTGAGGCCGGACAATGCGGCCATCTGGCTGAACTATGGGACGGTGCTTGCGTACAAAGGCGACCTGCCGCGTGCCCGCAACGCCGTTGGTCAAGCCCTTGCCTTGAAGCCGGACTTCCCCGAAGCCCGCCGGCTCTTTGCCGTGCTCACCGATCAGCTTTCGCAAGCAGGGAGACGGAGGAAGTGATGTAGGAAGGATCAACCCCATTGTAAGCACAGCGGGCACCCGTTGTGCGAGTGCCCGCCGTTGAAGCACACTCCGCCAGAACTGGTGACAACCGAGCAAACGGAGTGTCTCTCCTGTGTCCTTATTTCACCATCACCATCTTCTTCACGGCGCTGAAGGAGTTCGTTTGGATTCTGTAGAGATACACTCCCGTTGCCGCCCGCACGTTGTTTCGATCGTTCCCATCCCACACAACCTGATAGGTACCGGGAATGAGGTCTTTACCATCAACCAGCGTAGTGACTAATCTGCCAAGCATGTCGAACACCTGCAGCGTTACGGTTTCCTGCTTCGGCAGCGAGAACGCAATCGTCGTTGTGGGGTTTCCGCTGAAGGCAGATCCGCCTGTGGCAGAGAAGGGATTCGGATAGTTCTGCTTCAGTGCGAATTCCTTCGGTATTCTGTCGTCGGCAAGCTGCACATCCGTCGGATACCAGCCGAGTGCCTTCTGAAGGATTGCGACCGTGTACTTGGTGTTGTGCATGCCGTGGCTGCCGTCTTGTTTGACGAAGTAGTAGGTGTAGATGCCCGCAACAAGATCGAGCCTGTCACGGATGCGCGCCGAGTCGGCTGCCGTAACGATTCCTCCGCCGATCGGTTCGCCGTCCGTGCCGAGCGGGAGACGTGACTTCAGGACAGCCATCATGCCGTCGATTTCCGACTTCACGCCTTCGATCACACCGTCGCGGTCAAGATCGTACGGCGCGATGATACCATCAAAGGACGTGATGGGACCATGGCAACCGACGCAGGCCGTCACCTGGTCGTGCGCACCGCCAACCGTATCGATCATCGACATCTCATGATCAGAATGAACGCTGGAGCCGTTTACGCGCTCGACCATGTGGCACGTGACGCAGCTGTTGGCAAGTCCCGTGTGGGTCGTGAGGCCGGCAAGTCGTGTATCGCCGAACTCATACGAGTTCCGTCCGAAGAACATGTCTGCCTGCGTGCTATAGTGAGGGCTGAAGCGGCTGCCAAAGCCGTAATAGGGCGGCGAGTTGGGCTTCACCTTTTGCACGTAGCGTGACTGGTGGCAGTTCATGCAAATTTGACCCTTCCCTCCTATTGTGCCCGGCCTCCACCCATTCTTCAACGAATCGACGGAGACAGTTCGCAGTTGGTTTGGATTGTTCTCGCTATGCGGATCGTGGCATGCCTGGCAGGAAATGTTCTTATTTCCATCTGCCGCATCGCTCCAGCCGGGGGCCGATTTGTTGCCGAGCCACTTTGCAAACGCCGAGCCGCTATGACAGGGGAAGCAGCTTGTGCGGGCCGTGTGACCGCCCTCAGGGAATGTGGCGTGCTTCGATGCAGCCCAGTAGCTTCCGAGACGATGCTTGCGCGGGGCATCGTGGCATTGCTGGCAAACGCCTGCATCCCACGTGTACGCAATCTTTGTTCTGTCGCCGAAGTGATTGCCGCCGGGACCGTGGCAGCTCTCGCAGCCGATGTTTGCCACCGGAACCATCGATGCAGGAAGGTTACGCCACAACGTCGAGTCTTGATACACAATCCAGTAATCGCCGCCGTAGAACGGCAGTCCTCGCCACCAGGTGGAATCCCATTGTGTTTGATGCGCAAGATAACCGAAGTTGCCGTTGTTGGTCAGCGGCTCCCATCCGGTAGTATGGCACTTGATACAACCCGGTGCATATGCTCCACGACCGGTCGGCTCTACTTCTAACTGCCCGGTAATGCCACGGGTGAAAATGCTTCCGTGCGGTGTGTGTTCCCACTCGGCCTTCTTGTCGGCGTGGCAAACACTCAAACCACCGCAACCAGGAGGTGTCGCCGCGACACCGGCGTAGGTACTGGCAAAGAGCGTGTCATACGCGTCGATCGTGCCGTTGGCGGTCACCTTCACGATATACTCCCCGATCAGATCCGGGATGAAGCGAACGAACTTGTTGCTTGGCGTGTCGATCGCCGCAGTGGAGCCACTGGGCTTCGCGACAATCGACCAGTTGAACGACGTCACCGCTCCTGTGGTATCGGCAGAGAGATACACCATCATTCCCTTGCCGACAATGCGGAGACCGGTAGAGATGTAGTACGGACCCGGAGGCGGCGTATAGTTCGGCGGACCGGAGGAACGCCGTCCGGGAGACATTGCCTCGCGTTTGATCTTGACCGTCTGCGCGGCAACATCCATTGTAAGTGCAGCAAGCAGGCTCATGACAACCAGCATGCTACAGAGTGAACCCATTCTTTTCATAAGGATCCTTTCAAGTTGAAGTGGGCGGTGATGAGGGATGGGAAGAACAAGGGAAAACTCCACACCCCCATTTCACCGATCTCAAGATGTGCCAATGTACATGCCAGAAAACATGGTGATCCGCAGTGGTTTTAGGTAATCGCATAGTTATAGGTGCAGATTCGTCTCCGAAAGCTCTGTGGTTTTTGATAGTGATGAGAGCGTCAACGGCAAACCAAACGCGCAACCGTATTCGGACGTTCTTGTCTTGTGATTGTTGGGAAAATCAACTCGCACAAGTGCAAAACGTTGACATTCTCTACACCGACGTGCGGTGGTGAGATTTTCACCAATTCATTCTCTATCTTTCAGGACATGAGAACCCGAATTTCCACACCACTCAAGCCGCTGAAACTGAAGCGCGGTGATCTCATCGGCATCGTCTCACCCGCAAGTCCTGTAGCCGATGCAACACGCATCGAGAAAGGCGTTCGCTATTTCGAATCGCTTGGCTATCGGGTACTGGTGGGAGAGAATGTGGGAAAGACGTACGGCTATCTGGCGGGAACAGATGAAGAGCGCTCAGCCGATTTGCACGAGATGTTTGCGAACAGCGAGGTCAAGGCGATCGTCTGTGTGCGTGGCGGCTACGGTACACCGCGACTGCTCTCGCTCTTGAACTACCGGCTGATTGCCCGCAACCCGAAAATTTTCGTCGGCTACAGCGACATCACGGCGTTGCAGCTCGCGTTGTGGAAGAAATGCCGTCTCATCACCTTCCACGGTCCGATGGCAGGAGTGGAGATGGCAAGCGCGATGGATCCCTTCACGGAAGAATTGTTCTGGCGTACTGTCACATCCGACAAAAAGTTAGGCGAGCTGCCTCTGCCCGAAAGGCTCGACACCCTCTCTCGCTCGCGCACCACGGCAAGCGGACACTTGGTGGGAGGAAATCTCTCACTCGTGGTTACACTGTTGGGCACACCGTATCAGCCAGACTTCAGCGGCGCGCTGGTGTTCCTCGAAGAAATTGCCGAGGAGCCTTATCGGATCGACCGCATGCTGACACACCTGCGGAACGCGTCGGTGTTTGCGCAGGCACGCGGGATCCTCTTCGGCGAGTTCACCGACTGTGTTCCTTCGGACCGCTCGAAGCCATCCCTTTCCGTTGACGAGGTGTTGCAGCAAGCGGCACAAAGCTCCGGCAAGCCAGTGCTCGCGCGCGTTCCGTTCGGTCATGTACCCAGGAAGCTGACGCTTCCCATCGGACTGCACACACGTATTGATACACGACGCACCTCGATTGCATTCCTCGAGGCGGCAGTGCAGTAGCCGCCCGATGCAAAAGGACCGGTTGTCCTTCCAACCATCATTGCACCAGCACCATCGCCCGCGTTGCAGTGAATCCGCCGGCGACGATGCGATAGAAGTACACGCCGGATGCCAGCGCACACCCATCAAACCCGAAAGTATGAGACCCCGGCTGTTTCACTTCATCCACAAGCCTTCCCACCTCTCTCCCCAACAGATCATACACCATCATCCACACATGCGCTTGCATTGGCACATCAAACCGAATCTGTGTAACAGGATTTCCGCTTTAGACGGATCCGCCATTGGCGGAACACGGGTTCGGAAAGTTCACAACTCCTTAAGCGCCGTGTCTCCCGACTCGCCTTGCTTTTGCACAATCAATCGACTACCATTTGGTGAGGGCGACCGATTTCCTGCGAAAACGTC
Organism: uncultured Chitinophagales bacterium; assembly: GCA_964539775.1. Classification (GTDB taxonomy): domain Bacteria; phylum Bacteroidota; class Ignavibacteria; order UBA10030; family UBA6906; genus CAADGV01. Next base: position 5,288 of record CAZIKE010000091.1, on the reverse strand, counting down.
ATGATTTCCGTGCACGTGCGATGCTACGCCGAGCTGAATGACGGACTTCCGGCATGGGTGCACCAGCGGGCTTTCCCATACGAAGCGCCTGAAGGCAACACCGTCGGTGATCTGACACAGGCGTTGGGTCTCTCGGCGGAAGTTGTAGACCTTGTGTTGGTCAATGGTGCATCGGTGGGATGGAACCACGTGCTCAATGACGGTGACCGGGTGAGTCTGTATCCCGTGTTCGAGACCTTCGACATCTCCTCCGTCACCCGGCTGCGCACAGAGCCGCTGCGGCAGCCTCGGTTTGTGGTAGATGTACATCTCGGCAAGCTTGCCCATCATCTGCGCATGGTTGGCTTCGATACCGCCTACAACAACCGCGCACACGATGCGGACCTGGTGAAGCTGGCCACGACAGAGGCCCGCACGTTGTTGAGCAAAGACCGCGAGCTTCTGCAGAACGAGAGCCTCCCTCGACGGTACCGTGTGCATGCAAACGATCCCCGGCTCCAGCTCATCGAGGTGTTGCGCCGTTTCGATCTCTTCGACTGCCTCCATCCTTTCACGCGCTGTATCGAATGCAACACACCGCTTCTCCAAATTGCGAAAGCAGAAATCCTGCATCGTCTTCCCCCGAAGGTGCAAGAGGTGTACAACGAGTTTCAACTCTGTCCACTCTGTGATCGAATCTATTGGAAAGGCTCACATTACGAACGAATGCGGGAGTTTATCGAGAGGGTACAACGAGAGGGGAAGAATCTATAAGCATGCGAAGGCATCCTTCTTCCTCTGTGTTTGAGAGAAAAAGGATGCCTTCTGCTTTTGTTATTTCACGACCATCATCCTCCTTGTCGTGACGAAGCCCGGTGCGGTGAGCCTGTAGAAGTAGACGCCGCTGGAGAAGCTCGATGCGTCGAACGTCACGGTATGATAGCCTGCCTCACGACGTTCGTTCACCAACGTCTTCACCTCTCTCCCCAAGACATCGAACACGCTCAGCTTCACATGGCCGGCGGTCGGAACATCGAAGCGAATCTGCGTCGCCGGGTTGAAGGGATTGGGATAGTTTTGATGCAACGAGAACTGCTCCGGCACAGCAGGGTGTTCATCCACACCCGTGACGATCGTAACCGTGAACGGTACAAGCACGATCGCGTTGGCCGTGTCATTGGAGGTGACGACGATGTCGCCGGTGTATGGACTGCCCGATGGTTCGAGATAGCCTGTGCTGAAGGCAATGGTATGGTCATTCCCGAATCCGCCCTCGAGCGTATCACCCTGCGCATTGGAAACGGCGACGAACTTGCCACTGGTCGTCACGATTGCGCCGTGGTAGAAGGCCGTTGTTGTGCTGCTGATGGTGACGGAAGCCGGTGGCGGATATCCGCTGGCCGTGAACCCGGAAAGCGCAGAGCCAAACCCCACCGGCGTAGGCGTTGAGCTGGAGTTATAGTACGTCACCGTCCCTTGCCACGACGCGCCGATGAGGTAGTACTTGCCCGAGTCGAGTTGCACGCCGATCGGACCGGAGCTGAAGAAACCCGTGCCGGTACCCGTCGTCACCGGTGCACTGTTAAAGATTCGGTTGAACACACCCGTCGGCGTCGTGCTCTCATACACTGCAAACTGCATTTGCGTCGAGGTGTTGATGACGTGATACGACTTGATCTCCTTCAGGATCGTTCGCCGTGCGGCAAGATAGCGATTGCCGCGGACGAGGCCAGAACCGCTGAACGTCGATGAGGTGGTGCCGATGCGCTCCTCGAGCAACCCGCCGACACCGCCGTTGATGCTGAGTCGATACGCAAGCTGACTGGAGGTGGGTCCCGTGTTGCTGATCCGCAGTGTGCGGGTCACGCTATCACCTTGCTGGAGGGTGAGCGTAAAGGATGGTGGGTTGACAGAGACTGTCGGTGCGGGCAAGCGTTGGAGCGTCACATTGTGTGTGTAGGTCGTCGAATCATCGGGGGCGTGCACGGTATCTTCGCGCGTCGCATAGCCCAACTTCTGGAAACGAAGGCGATACACGCCCGTGTCGGGAAGGACGAAGCGAAAGAAGCCCCGCGCATTGGTCTGCACCGTTGTTCCTGTGGTGAGGTTCTGGACCGTCACATCGGCGAGCGTATCGCCGACCCCCGTGGTCACAACGCCCTCGATGCGCGGGAGCGCAACGGAGATTTGTTGAAATGCCGCCCACATGTCAATGAGGCCCATGCCGTAGGTGTTGTCCTCACCCGGCGTGCCGTAGTCTACCGCTGTGTTCAGCAGAATCTCCTTCAAATCCGAGCAGGTGTACGAAGGATTTGCGCTGCGGAGAACGGCCAACGCGCCCGCAACATGTGGCGAGGCCATCGAGGTCCCGGAGAGATTCCCATACGTAGTGCCTGCGAGCGACGACCGAATCGCCGTCCCGGGTGCGCACACTTCGGGCTTGATGGTCACCCCATCGCATAAGGAGGGGCCTCGACTACTGGAGTTCGAGATCACCCACGGTGGCGCAGTCGACGTGTTCAAGTTTCCTACGGCAAAGAAGTTGACGTTCGTAGTAATGCGATTCTTCGGTGGCGTGACGGACTGTGCCCCCGGGCCTGCATTGCCTGCCGACCATACAACGGCAGTGCCGATGGCTTCCAACGCGTCCACCACAGCCCAGTACCCCGACGCACCGCTGCACTGTGTGCTGCTGACGTTCGGGTCCTGGTATGAGTTGGAGATGACGTCGGGAACATCATTGGCTGTGGACGGATTGCTATCGGGGTCGGCAGCCCACTGGAACGCACGCAAGGTGTAGCTGGTGTGCGGACTGAAACCGACATCGATAGTGGGCGACGCAATCCACAGCGCCCCGAACGCGACGCCGAACGTATCGTTGGTTGCAGTTTCCAGTCCCGTCATGATGCCCATCGTGTGCGAGCCGTGTTTGGTCGAACCGTAATCAACCGGAACAGGCGATGGCGGCACCTTCTGGTCGTACCACGCATGATACCACTGCACGCCGGGTTGATTGCCGCGCCAGCGTGCGGCGAGTCCGGGATGCGCGCCGTTCACACCCGTGTCGATATTCATGACGATCGTTCCTTGTCCTGTGTACCCCAACTCCCACAGCCTATGTGCGTTGATGGCACGCAGGTTCGGCTCTGCCGTACCGGGCGAGGACGAAGCCGGACTGGAATCCACCGGCGCGTCGAGTTCCAGTAATCCATCTTCGTAGATCATTCCTATTTCATTGCGAAGGGCCAGCTCCCGGATGGTTCGCTTCGTTGCCGTCGCCAGCACCATGTTCACAATCCACATAGACTCGTAATGCTGCACTTCGCCGGCGGCTTTCTGTCGGGAGAGAAACTCAAGGAGCGACGGTTGCGTCTGCGCTGCCTTCTGCCTGAGTGCCGTTACAACCTGGTAGTGGCGTTCCTCCTTCGACGCTCGCGCAGCCTTGAATGTCTGTCGCATGCCGTTGACGTCTACCTGATCCTGCAGAACGATGATGACCTGCACAAGACCATCGTCGGGAGTGGACTGGAGTTTCTCCGCAAGCAGTGGATCGATGCGGCTGAGGGGCTGCGCCACGGACGCCGCTGCTACGAAAGCGAGAAGACAGAAGTGGAAGAGCGGTCGCATTCAAGGACCTCCTTTCTTGTGACTGTTACGTGACATGATTCTACCGCAGGAAAAGAAACGTGTCGTTTCGACGACTGAGGAAGACCGAACAACTTGACGGGGTGTCTCCTCATGGAGGTATCAGCCGGAACAACGCATGACGGAGTGTCGTTTTTCTTCTCCCCCAACTCCCAGAAAATACTCATGCCTCTGCTGAGATTCAACCAAACCTTCAGTCTCTCCGGTTACTTCGTGTCACTCCTTCTTCTGAAACACTTCATCTGCCAGACCGGTGTTGATCTTGTAGTCAGAATAACGGATGGTGACCGTTCCGTTGCGAGGCAGAGGCGTCCGCGGGATCGCGCCCGGCATGGTAATCGGGGCATCCGTGGAATCTGCCGGCGGACTGGTGAACTGTACGGTGAGCATCGACGGCATCACAAACCCCTCGTATCGCTCATAGCGGAATCGTGCCGTCATCGTTCGTCCGCCAATCAGTACCGACTTGACAACCGTTGGTCGCCACAACGTCGTGTCGACCGTTATCTCTAACTTGCCCACGCGGGCGGCGTCGTTCTTCGGGCGAAGCAGGATACGCACACGCATCGGGTTGTCTCCCTCTCCTACCTCCTCCACGGAAAAGCGTGAGAGAATGCGCGCAACATTGAACGCCAGCCCCTCACGCGGAAGCAAGGCAAAGTTAGCGGACTCGAAATGGAACTTGTCTGGATGCTTGTAGTACATCTGCACATGCATCGGGGGAACGTTCATCCGCTCTACATCGGCCGTCACGTCGAGTGCAACGGTGTAATCCTGCACACCCGCGAACTCTGCTTCCACCTTCTTCAGGATGGCTTCGCCTGAAGGCAGGGCACCAAGGACAAACAGGAGAGATGCAAGGACTTGGACACACATCGTTCGGTTCGTTCGGTCGAGGTTGTTATCGCGAGTTCTATCCTCCTGAAAAGATAGCCTAATCACTGGAGGAGAGCAACTCGCTGATAATCGCCAGCGCCTCAGGTGAGGTGCAAGATACCCGTGGCATTGGTACACGCCATCAGCTCTTTCTCTCCTGCCGCGTCACAATCATGTTGTAGAGCCACATGAACACTGCGCCTGCCACACCGACGCCGATGAGCGCAAACCAGATGAGTTGGGGCTGATTCAGCTCTTTCGCCGTCTGATAGATCCATCCTCCGAACGGGTCGCCGACGAAGCGTGCAATCGCAATGGGCAGAAATGCGTAGCCCTGATATAGACCCTGTTGGCCCGGCGGTGCAATCTCCGAGATGTATTCGTAGTAGCGCGGCGCCTGAATCATCTCGCCGATAGCAAACGCCACAATGCCCGCAGCAATCGTCGGGATGCTCGGCGAGATGCCGATGATGACCCAGATGAGACTGGAGATGGCAAAGCCGAGCACAATGGCCGTTCGGGTCGGAATGTTCTTCGTCAGCCAGTTGAGCGGAATCTGGAACAGGATGATCGCCCCTGCACCGGCCCATGATTGGATGATCTCGTACGGCGCCTCCTTGTCGATGTAATCGGTGATGTAGTACGGAACGATGATGAACTCCTGCCAGAAAATAATCCAGTAGAGCGAGTAGATGAGAAGGAAGATCATGAATTTGACGTTCCCAAGCACGACGAAGAGGTTGGCGATCTTCTTGCCGAGCGATTCGACCACAACAGGCTTCGTGCCC
>CAZIKE010000090.1:0-14896 GCA_964539775.1 uncultured Chitinophagales bacterium | reverse complement strand
TGAGCTATGAGTTGGAAGAGTTGGACATCGACAAAGTGAACCCGGAAGATCTCATCTGTCACAGCACGCAGGTGTTGGGCAACGGCGTCGTCACCAATATTCATGACATGGTCGTTGTCGATATCCACAAGTTTGATCGCGGGAAAAGTCGCGACGCCGCGCAGGAAGTCAGCGCACTGAACGCGAAGTTGGTGGCGCAGCAACGCCCCTACGTTCTTATCGGCGTGGGTCGATGGGGAAGTCTCGATCACTGGTTAGGCATCCCTGTAACGTGGGATCAGATTGCGGGCGCTGCAGCAATTGTGGAGTCGGGTTTCAAGGACTTGAACGTCACGCCCTCACAAGGCTCGCACTTTTTCCAGAACATCACCTCATTCCGTGTCGGATACTTTACGGTGAACACGTTCATTGATCTTGGGTTCATTGATTGGGACTGGCTCCTTGCCCAGGAACCTGTAGAGCAGTTGCAGTACACGGCACATCTTCAGTTCGATGAAGCAATCACCGTCAAGATCAACGGACGTAAGAACAAGGGAATCATACTCAAGCCCGGCAGGTAACCGTCTCGCGCTGCAGCCGGCACGTCGGGTACGCAGAAAACCACAACACCAACCACCACTCTCACAGGAGAATCTCATGTCGGACTATGTCAAAGATCTCATGGCTGAGGTGAAGGCAAAGAATCCCAACGAGCCCGAGTTTCATCAGGCAGTACAGGAGGTCGCGGAATCGCTGACGCTTGTCTTCGAGCGGCATGCCGAATATCGCGAAGCGAAAATCCTCGAGCGCATCATCGAGCCGGAGCGTGTGATCATGTTTCGTGTGCCCTGGGTGGATGAGCAAGGAGAGATTCATATCAACCGCGGCTACCGCATCGAAATGAACAGCGCCATCGGCCCGTACAAGGGGGGCTTGCGTTTCCATCCCTCGGTGAATCTCGGCATTCTCAAGTTCCTCGCGTTTGAGCAGGTGTTCAAGAATAGTCTCACCACCCTCCCGATGGGTGGCGCCAAAGGCGGATCAGACTTCGACCCGAAAGGCAAAAGCGATCTCAAGATCATGCGCTTCTGCCAGGCATTCATGCAGGAGTTGTTCCGCCACATCGGTCCGGATACGGACGTCCCTGCAGGCGATATCGGCGTTGGCGGGCGCGAGATTGGATATCTCTTCGGGATGTACAAGAAGCTGCGGAACGAGTTTACCGGGGTGCTGACAGGAAAGGGACTGAACTGGGGCGGCTCGCTCATTCGCCCTGAGGCAACCGGATACGGCGCGGTCTATTTTGCCTGCGAAATGCTACAAACACGGCGACAAACAATCGAAGGAAAGACGTGTCTTGTGTCCGGCAGCGGCAATGTCGCGCAGTACACGGTGGAAAAGATCAACCAGCTGGGGGGAAAGGTGGTGACGCTCTCCGACTCCAACGGGTACATTTACGACGAAGAAGGCATCAGCCCGGAGAAACTCGCATTTGTGATGGACTTGAAAAATGTTCGGCGAGGCCGCATCAAGGAATATGCGGAGAAATACAAGAACGCTGTATACACCGAACTTGACCCGAAGGCCGATCACAATCCGCTCTGGGACCACAAAGCCGACTGTGCCTTCCCCAGCGCCACGCAAAATGAGATCAACGCGAAGGATGCACAAAATTTGGTGCGCAACGGCGTGTACTGCGTGGCTGAGGGCGCCAACATGCCGACGACGCTGGAAGGGGTCAGGGTGTTTCTCGATGCCGGCATTTTGTATGGTCCCGGCAAAGCCGCAAATGCAGGCGGGGTTGCGACCTCCGGCCTGGAGATGGCACAAAACAGCATGCGACTCCCCTGGACGCGCGAGGAAGTTGATAACCGGCTCCGCATGATCATGACCCAAATACACAAGACCTGCGTTACCGTTGCTGAACGATTCGGGACGCCGGGCAACTACGTGAACGGCGCAAACATCGCAGGGTTCCTGAAGGTTGCCGATGCGATGATGGATCAAGGGGTTGTTTAGCGCCCAGTGAGCGCACAGCTCGTGCACTGGAGGAACGGAGCGATCCTCATAGAGTATCTGATGGCGCTCTGCTGTCAGGAAACGTAGGCTCCAGAAGCGGACATGAAGCTCAAGCTCGATGAACGGATGACAACGCTCGACCCCTTGTGGGTTGAACACGGATACGGCAACCGCTTTCAGGGATTCCAAAACCTGATGCGACGCCGGATCAGGGACATCTTACTGGTGTCGAGTTTGTACGACCTCCATCTGTTTGAGGAGGACGGAAGGCTCTACGAGCTGATCCGAAATGAGTATCAAGGCTTCAATCTCAGTCACTCCCCGGAACTGACGCGCGTTTCCAGCGGCAGGGACGCGATCAACCTTGCCAAGGAGGAACGGCGCTTCGACCTCATCATCACGACGCTGCACATTGATGACATGCACCCGCTGACGTTCGCGCGCATGGTCAAGGAGCAGGGTCTTGGCATTCCGGTCGTCCTTCTCGCCCACGATAATCGCGAGTTGCACTACTTACTCCTGCGCCAGGATACCTCGGCGTTCGACAAGGTGTTTATCTGGCAGGGGGACTTCCGCATCATCATCGCCATTGTGAAGTATCTGGAAGACCTGATGAACGTCGACCACGACACACGGGTGGTAGGTGTCCAGACGATTATCGTCATTGAAGACAGCGTCAAGTACTATTCTTCGTTTCTGCCCATCATCTATACGGAGCTGTTGAAGCAATCACAACGCTTGATCTCGGAAGGGATCAACCTCACTCACAAGTTCTTGAGGATGCGTGCCCGGCCGAAGATTCTCCTCTGCTCGACGTATGAGGAAGCATGGAGCTATTATGAGAGGTACAAGGAATACATGTTGGGGATTATCTCTGATGTGGACTTTCCTCATGGCGGCGCTCAGGACCCTCTGGCCGGCGTGGAATTCGCGCGAGCTGTCAAGTCCGTGCAGCCCGACCTTCCTATTCTACTGCTTTCGCAAACGGCGGACAATGAAGCGGCGGCCCATGCTGCCGGAGCATCGTTTGTGCTGAAGGATTCCCCTTTCCTGCTCACGGAGTTGCGGCAGTTTATGGTGCATTACTTTAGCTTTGGCGATTTCATCTTCCGGACTCCTGATGGGATGGAAATTGCGCGGGCAACCGACTTGAAGAGTTTAGAAGAACAATTGCGCGTTGTGCCGGACGAAAGCATCCTCTATCACGGCGAGAGGAACCATTTTTCGAACTGGCTCAAAGCACGAACCGAGTTCTGGCTGGCCCACCAACTGCGGCCGCGTAAAGTCACTGACTATCCATCGGTGGATCTGCTGCGCAAGGACCTGATCAACGCCCTGCACAACTATGGCATCGCCCGGCAGCGCGGCATCATAACCGATTTCTCCAAGGACACGTTCGATCCGGAGAGCAGCTTTGCGCGCATCGGCAGTGGATCTCTGGGCGGGAAAGCGCGAGGGCTCGGGTTCGTGAACACGCTCATCAATGATTACAATGTCGGCACGCGATTCCCGGGCGTTGTGATCTCGGTCCCTCCTGCGGTCGTTCTGGGAACAGACGTGTTCGATGAGTTTCTTGAGCAAAACAACCTCAAGCAGTTTGCCATCAATTGTACCGACGACAGAGAAATTACACGGCGCTTCCTGGAAGCATCCAAGTTTCCCGAAGACGTGTTAGGCAACCTTGCCGCGTTTCTCGACATCATGCACTCGCCGCTTGCTGTACGCTCGTCGAGTTTATTGGAGGACTCGCAGTACAGTCCGTTTGCCGGCGTGTATGAAACGTACATGCTTCCCAACAACCATCCCAATCCGCTGGTCCGGCTCAACGATCTCCTGAACAGCATCAAGCGGGTATATGCCTCCACGTTCTATCAAACCGCCAAAGACTACATCAAAGTGACCTCGTACAGATTGGAAGAAGAGAAGATGGCGGTGATTGTACAGAAGATGGTGGGCGTTGCGCACGAGAACCGATTCTATCCTGATTTTGCAGGCGTAGCGCGCTCGTACAATTTCTATCCGCTACCGCCCGCCAAAAACGCCGATGGGATTGTCTCGGTGGCGCTCGGCCTCGGCAAAACAGTCGTCGACGGGGGCAATGCCGTACGATTCTGCCCGAAGTACCCAACGGACTTAATCCAGTTCTACTCTCCGGAGGAGACGCTCAATAGCTCGCAGCGCCTATTCTATGCGCTTCAGCTCGATGCCTCTACGGACTTCGGCTACGCGACGCACGACTTGCTCTTGAAGCAGTACAGCTTGGATGTAGCCGAACGAGACAGGACGTTGCACTATATCGGTTCCACGTATTCTCCCGACAACGATACGATTACCGACGGACTTGCGCGCAGCGGTATCCGCCTTGTATCGTTCGGCCCGTTGCTCCGCAATAGGACGTTTCCGCTTCCGCAGATCCTTGAGCTGCTGTGTGACATGGGGACGTGGGGCATGGGGACGCCGGTCGAGATTGAGTTTGCGGTCAACATGTCTGTTGCACCAGCAAGACCGAAGGAATTTGCCCTTCTGCAAATGCGTCCGCTCGTGGTTCATCGCGAAACCGAGGAGCTGAATGTAGAGGACTTTGATCCCACAGCCCTCATTTGTCAGAGCGATCAGGTCCTTGGCAACGGAGTGATTGAGGATATCCGCGATGTGGTGATAGTCGATTACCAACTGTTTGATCGGTCGAAGAGTCGGGATGTTGCTGCCGAAGTGAGCAACTTCAACGCCCGGCTGCTTGCCGAGCATCGTCCCTACTTGCTCATCGGCGTGGGCCGTTGGGGGTCGCTCGACCCATGGCTGGGAATTCCGGTGACATGGGAACAAATCGCCGGCGCAAAGACGATTGTCGAAACCAGTTTCAAGGATATTCCGGTGACGCCCTCACAAGGCTCGCACTTCTTTCAGAACATCACGGCCTTCATGGTGGGATATTTTACCGTTGATACACACCACGGCCGCGGATACCTGGATTGGGAGTGGCTGTTGGGCCAGGAGCCAGCCGAGCGCAAGACCTTCACGAGATTGATCCGATTCGACAAACCACTTCTTATCAAGATCAACGGTCAACGAAGCAAAGGTGTCATTCTTCGACCTCAGGTGTAAGACATAAGGATGGATGCACAACAACAGAAACGTGAAGTATACGATACCTGTCCACACTGCGGCCATGAACTCAGTCCATGGGAGAAAGTCCTGCTGAGTGTCGATCGTGCCCTGATGTGCCGCCACTGCTGGTATCGCATTATCCTCGACCGATTTGAGGAGCCTTCGAAGCAAGAGCCTGAGGCGAAGAAACCCGAATAAACCAAACGGTTGTTACGGAAAGGTAGAGCATTATGAAGTCCTACAACTCGTTCGAAGTGGAGCAGCAGCAAGTACGCGAGGCCGCACGCCTTCTTCATCTCGACAGTGCCACGCTGGAGCTTCTTCTGTGGCCCCAGCGGGAGTTCAAGTTCACTCTGCCTGCACGGATGGATAACGGTGAGGTACGGATCTTTCACGGGTATAGAATTCAACATAATTTTGCCCGCGGGCCGGCAAAGGGTGGCATCCGCTTCCATCCCGACGAGACGGCTGATACCATTCGTGCACTCGCCGGATGGATGACATGGAAGACTGCGGTTGCTGATTTACCGCTTGGGGGCGGCAAAGGCGGGGTTGTATGCGACCCGAAGAACATGTCCCCGCGTGAATTGGAAAACCTTTCGCGTGCCTATGTGCGCGCAGTGGCTCCATACATCGGCATCGACAAGGACATTCCTGCCCCTGATGTGTACACCAACCCCCAAACGATGGCGTGGATGATGGACGAGTACGAGACAATCAAGCAACGTCACCAACCCGGCGTGCTGACAGATAAGCCCATGCAAATCGGAGGCACCGAAGGACGGCGGGATGCGACTGCACGCGGTGGCGTGATTACGGTGCGCGAAGCCTGTAAGCTCCTCGGTGTCGACCCCCACGGACGATACGCCATCCAGGGTTTCGGCAACGCGGGCCAACGCGCTGCGTTGCTGCATCAAGAAATACTTGGCGGCGGAAAGTTGATTGCTGTTTGCGATTCTCAGGCTGGTGTGTTCAACGAACACGGCTTGAACCCCAGAGAACTTATCACCCACAAACTCAAAACCGGTTCCGTCCGCGGTTTCCCCGGCGCTATCGAGATCGAGCGCGATTCAGTCCTCGGTCTCGATGTTGAAGTCCTCTATCCGGCGGCTTTGGAAAACGCCATCAACGAAACGAATGCGGACAATATCAAAGCCATGATCGTGTGCGAGCTGGCAAACGGACCAACCACTCCTGAAGCCGATCTCATTCTGTACGAAAAAGGGGTGCATGTGATCCCGGATGTCCTTGCCAGCGCAGGGGGAGTGACGGTTTCGTACTTTGAAATGGTGCAAGATAGCTATTCGTTCTTTTGGGATGAAGTTTTGGTGCATCAGCGTCTTGATCGAACACTGACGAAAGCATATCACACAGTACTGGAAGCCGTGAGGGACAAGAACGTCCACCCACGGCTTGGTGCCATGGTCGTTGCTGTTGCTCGTGTCGCTGAAGCCTGTAAGCTGCGAGGGTGGGTGTAAGGAAGGTAAGCCTTGCTGATTGCGGCAACCGAAATGGCTTAATGACTGACTTTCTTGGGTCGCTCTCCCCCATTGTGTTGGGCGTGTAGGGTATCGCTAATGATTTTCTTCAGTTCATCCATCTCGATTCTTCCCTTTCTGAGGTACTTGACGCCTTTCATCTGAAGATCCAGAATCTCTCGCTGCGTCAGGTCCCTGCCGGTGATAATAATAATCGGGATATCCCTTGTGGCCGCGTCAGCCTTGAGTTCATCAATATACTCCATGCCGTTCTTCCGCCGGAGTTGGAGGTCCATCAGAACCGCTTCAGGCTTGTGGGTTTTGGACCATGCCACAATATCCCCCTTATCCAGAGGGAACTGAACCCCCTGAAAACCCATGTCTTCGATTATGTATTTAAGAAGGTCAGAGAAATCGGCGCTATCTTCAACAATAAGAACCGACTTCCTGTCGGCTGTTTTTGCTGTTCTGGGCATCTGCTGGGAACGTTGGCAAGGACAAAGGTAAGCACAACCGAGACAAAGGTACATCAATCTCCATTGGAAATCAACCCATTCCGCAAAGTTTTTTCAGTTCCTCATGGTAAGGCCCGCAGGCGGAAGCTCGTCAAAGGGTTCTGGGGCTACGTGTGATCCTGCGACGCTGGCGTTCGTTCGGGCTACAAATCGGAAGAACCGGCTCTTATCTTTTCTTTTGCCAGGCTGCTTGTTGTCCGCCAACGAGATGATTTGGACGTAAGTAAGTTAAGCCAAGCGATACGTTCTCGTTCTTCCTAATTGGGAAATTGGTCGTCTGCATAGCTATTAAGAACAATTAACTTGCCCATCTCAGCGGCAGTTCGTATTTTTTGTGCGATATTTTTTCCCTAACATTTGGAGGTACGTGATGATACGTAAAGGAGCGCAACACGCACGAATGTGGACCCTGATCATCGGCCCCGCGTTCTTGCTTTCCGCCTGCGCGTCGCTCACCCTTGAGCAGGTCGATTATGCGTGGCCCGTCGAGAGTGTGCTCACCGTGCAAGAGAACAACACGGTAACCGAAGGGCGACATGCTCTCACCTTCAACGTTGCCCCCCTCGCCGAAAAGGAATTTCATAATCCCAACGCCCTGAAGGGAAAAGAAATCCGCATTCTTCGCAATACCGAAGGATATTACTTTATTACCGCGCCGCAGTTCAAGCATGTGTACGTGATGACTCCTCAAGCTGGTGAACTCACGCTTCATAGCCAGCTCGAAGTCTCCCAACAGGGACTCAGGAAACCGGCGCTGAATCAACGCACACCGTACGTTGAAGTCCTCGATGGCACCTCTCTTCGGTTGCTGCTTACCGGAGATGACATCCTCGAACCACAAGAACTCCGAGCGGAGGGACGCTAATGAAATTCCAACGATTCTTCTCCACGACGATTGCGCTTCTGATGTTTGCCGGCGCTACACTGGCGCAGCAATCAGACTTCGAGATCAAGGAGCGCTTTCGGCAGATGTACGAGATCCTGAAACGCGACATTGACTCTGCTCGCACACAGGATCAGATGGCACAGCTCTCGAGCCGTATCAACGGACTCGAAGTGGAATTTTCCGAACACAGTAAGCTGATCGCAGGGGCATTCCATCCCAAGACATTGGAAAGCATGCTCGATGAGTTGCGCGATCAGTACGCACTGGCACAGTATAAGAATACTACGATTCAGGAGCAGAGCGACAAGATCGCTGCGCTCGAGAGCCAGATTGCCATCCTGAACACACAGATTGAAGGACTCAATGCCGAGCGCGAGATGCTCATGGCTCAACTGAAGTCCGCTCAGACTTCGCTTGCCGAACAGCGTGAACTCGTGAAACGGCTGCGCGAAAACCTTAACGCGAAGGATCGTCTCGTCAGCGCACTTGTCGATTCGATCTTCTTGCCCTTCGGAAAGAATATCGAGCAGCTTTCCGAAGTGCAGAAGGAAGCGCTTGCTCAGCGCTTGGAAAAAGCAAACATCCTCGGCCGCATCGCCGACATTGCCCAGGACAATATCACCTTCCTCGGCTCAACGAAACTCGAAGCAAAGGACTATGCCGTCCTCGTGAATCAATATGATCAGTTCAAGAATCGCTGGTCGGGATTGAAGGAGAAGTTGAGTGCCGCGGTCGCCGCGAGTACGCCGGCTCCAGCCGAGAAGGGTGCAAAGGGAAAGCAGGCGATTCCACAGACTAACGAGGCTGAGCAAGTTGATGCTGCCCTCGTCGAGTGGAGATCGAAACTCGATGATTCGTTCTGGGCAAGCTTGATGAACGAGTTCACCTCACGGAGTGTGTCGGTTCAACCGTTCAACGATGGCAAGAGTTTCGCAGCAAGCATCCGATCCTATGTCGAATCGGCCAAAGCAAATTCGGATGGCAACATCAAAGTGTTCGTCGACGAGATTTGGATTCAGCGGATCGACAAGGATTGGCGGAGCGCGTTGGAAAGCGAAAGCATGTTAGGGAAACTGGAATACGCCTCCCTCGACCGACTCGTCAGCCAACTTCATAAGGATCGCTTCAACTGGCAAATCGTCTTCTGGATTGCCAATGTGATTGCTGTAATCCTTGTCGGTTGGTGGTTCCTTACTCGAAAGCCGAAAGTAGCTCAGAATCAAGAGCCAGCCACAGCGAAGCCAAACGCTTAGCACCACGTTTCGTGTGAACTCCCCCATCACGCGTTCACCATGCAACGTGACCGTCGAGTATACGCCGGCGGTCACGTTGTTATTTTGCGTAGAAATCAATCACCCGGCGTATTGCAGCGCTACAGACGGGGTCAAAATCCTGCAAACTCAACGTGAACATCCTGCAATCAACAGCCGGGCGATACAGCCCTTTGGATGCGTAGCCAGCCCCCTCGAACGCTCCGACCTTGCCAGCGTATGCTGAGTTCCGAAGAAGGCTCGCTTGTGCTCTCAGGATCGGTTCACGCTTCTCGTAGTAATCTGGAGCAAGACGATCAAGCTTGCCTCGCTCGGCTTCGAGACTATCGTATGTGCTCTTTTCCCACGGCGTAGGAATCGGCATGCCTTCGGCAACGAAGCTTCTCCATTTCAGCTTGCTCTTATCGATCAAAGCAGTGACGTTTGGCTCCCACGGTTCGACCCCCGGCGAGTAAAATTCATTGTAGGCTGTCGTTGAACCGTAATATTCATCGCCCAGCCCGCCGAAGGAGTGGCCGAATTCATGAACGTACACATACTCCATTTGCCATTCCTGGCCTTTTACCAGCTCATTCGTGTATGTCGTTGCGTAAAGGTTGTAGATGCCTCCGCCACCGTAGCGAGAATCATTGACGAGAATGCAAACGAAATCGTAGGGAACGGCGCCCGCGATATCCCGCAAGCTTTTGTTCTCTGTCGTCAGCACATAGCGCGGAAGCCCGAATGTGCTGTAGCGTGCACCAAGAATGTTGTGTTTCCACACATTCTTGTCAGGGATGTCAATGCCGGACTCGTCCGACTCCGCTTCTACTACCCATACGTTGAAATCGCGTTTGCGACTCTTGAACGGCTCGGTAGCGAAGAGCACGTCATTGAAGCGCCTGGCATCGTTGCGGAACTTCTGCATGTCGGCTCTTGCGTAGCCGTCGCCAACGATTACAATATCAACCTTCTCCATCGGCTTTCCATTGTCCATTAAGCGAGAGGTCTTGAACGGATACCGAGCCGGAGCCTTGTTCACTTGCAGCGGATCGTCGGGGTCAATGATGATCGCCCACAGCTCGTGGAATTCCATCCGCTTGTCGCGCCTTGCGATCGTAAATTGTACCTTGTTCTTAGGATACGGAAGGCGAACCGTCTCCGAGAACGTTCGGTACATTCCGCGCAGCGCCTCATCTGTGGTTTGCCATTCGTTGAAGATAGTGGAATAACCACGCGAATAGATCATCGTATTGGTGTGCACATCGTACACGCGGGCGAGATACTCGCCAAGGTTCAACGTGTCTATCAAGTTCACTTTGCTGCCGGGCCATTCTCCCTCCTCGATGATTTCATCGAGGCTGAAGGTTTCCGCCCCTTTCGTGCCCGTGTGGAAGTAGTCGACGCGAAGAGTTTTCGCCGTGAAATAACGGTCGTAAGGAACCTGACTCCGTGCCGCCACTGCAGTGCAGGCGACGAAACAAAGGATGAGAAAGTTTGTCCGCATGCTTCTCTGCTGTGATTTATGGGAAGTAGTAC
Source organism: uncultured Chitinophagales bacterium (assembly GCA_964539775.1). GTDB lineage: Bacteria > Bacteroidota > Ignavibacteria > UBA10030 > UBA6906 > CAADGV01. The sequence goes on along the minus strand of CAZIKE010000090.1, from coordinate 4,122 downwards.
CGGATACCTATTCCGCCGTTCGCGCTTGGTTCGGTCGCGGGAACAAGATCAAGAATTGGTGCCAGTTCGAGAAACACTTCGAGGGGAACACTGCGACCCCACCATGCAAAGCCACCTACGATTCGCAGGCCGAAGATACCGTCGTCACGGCCTGCTGCAAATCGGCCTCCAAGCCCTGTGTACAGAACGAACCGTTCACTTGCTCTGATAGCGTTTGTCAAATGCCACAAGTAATCCGCATGCATGTGCACGTGGCCTCGTCTGCGAAACGACCACGCGAGACCAACGTCAATTGCATTGGCTCCAGACACCCACGCTTTCGCACTGATACCGGTCGGTTCCCCGAGAATGATGCCGAGCCCGAATCCCCTCTGCTGCGCAAAAGCAGGAATCGCACTGCACGCCAGCACAGCGACAAGCAACAACATACGATGTTGCATTATCTCTCCTCCTCTCTTCCCTGTTGTGTTAGTTCACTTCAAGTAGTTCAACTTATGTCGATGCATTGCCTCAACTGAACCTTTTGATTTATTGCCCCACTTGGATAGGCCACGGTCGCCGATCTGTCGTGCCGACACAAAAAAAGCCTGTTGATTCCAGGCTTTGTGGTTATCTCTTCCTCACCCTTGCGGGGCAGACGGGACTTCCCGATCCTTACCCGTCCTCTTCCCTTTGTTCAGGATCGGGACGACCTCCTGCGTGACTAATCAGGCGATGAATATAGTTCCGACTCTTCATCCGCTTGATCTGACGTTCACGTCGGATCGCAGCATTTCTGGACGCTCGTGCCTCCACATACACTAACTTCCAAGGACGCTTCCCCTTTGTCGATCTCGTCCAGCCATCGTTGTGGCGCCGGAGTCTGAGGCCAGGATCATGTGAATGCCCAATGTAGAAGGAGCCATCGCATTCGCTCTCAAGGATATAGACGAATCACTGCACCTCAGGTCACCCTTGCGGGGCAGACGGGACTCGAACCCGCGACCTCCTGCGTGACAGGCAGGCGCTCTAACCAAGCTGAGCTACTACCCCGTTGTTTTCGGCACATCAATATAGCAATAAGGCTTTCTAATTTCAAGAAAAACACCACTCCGCGTAATGAGGTAGCTGCGGGTTCTTGCCTCCGCCATAATGAGCACAACGAACACAAGTGCAAGCGTAAAAGGGAATCATTCCGGACCGGTTTGGCGTCGTCGGGGCAAGAGTCGAACTTTCTGAAAACTCACAATCAGAGCAACGACACCGCCTGCTGCTATTTGCGCGAGCATATACGGCAGAAGGCGAATGGAGTGTCCGATGTGAGCAGACCATTTTACCAATCCCTTTGCTTTTTTCATTCATCATAACTATTTTGGGTTCCGAGTATCCGCAAACCCCACCATACTCGTACTCGGACAAACATAATGGTCTCGCTCCAGATGCACGTCTGCTACCCAGCAGTTGGACCTTTTGATAGAGCTATATCCATCCTGCCTCAGCAAACCCAACAACGAAGCCGGGCTCGGTGTAATTGCTTCGTCTAATCACCAACCATAAGGAGAACCACTATGTACTGTCGAAACTGCGGCAAGGAAGTGTTACCCCAAGCTGTTGTTTGTGTGTCGTGCGGTCTTCCTCCAACCAGCGGAAAAAAGTATTGTCAAAACTGTGGGGCAGAAACAGACCCGAACGCTGAGATTTGCACAAAATGTGGAGTTCGCCTTGCTCTGGCCTTGAGTGAGCAGCCCGAGAAATCCAAAATGGCTGCCGGACTCCTCGGTATTTTCCTGGGTGGATTGGGAATCCATAGATTCTACCTTGGATACATTCCCATCGGTGTGGCACAACTTGTTCTGGCACTTCTGGGGATTGTAACGTGCGGGATCACTTCCGTAGTGGCAGCCTTGTGGGGACTCATCGAGGGTATCTTGATTCTGACGGGTTCCATTGACAAAGATGCCAAGGGTAAACCGCTCAAGGAGTAAAAGCAATCATGAAGGGTCCCGTTAACTTCCTCCTGCTGGTGCGCACTGTTCTTCTCGGAGTGACGTTCCTTCTGCTTGCGGTCATCCCTCCAGAGGTCCTTGCGCATTTCCCAAGCATCTGCGTGTTCAAGAACTTATTTGGATTTGAATGCGCGGGATGCGGAATGACGCGGGCAGTATCCTCCGTGTTGCACCTTGACCTGACCTCCGCTATGGTGCACAACCAATTGGTCGTGGTGGTTGTCCCTCTTCTGCTGGGCGTGTTCCTCGTCGACTTGCTCAGATTGCTTTTGCCGCGCGCCAAACAGTCGGTTTCTCTCGAGAATAAACGCTGGCGACAGTGATGGAGTTTACAGAACTCAAGAGAGCCTTTCGTATCGTTTGGATAATCATAAGCTCGGCGCTCATTCTTGTGCTTTTATCCCCATTTGCTCTGCCGAGGGAGACTCTTCTCCAATCGGTGCCAACGTGCGAATGGAAAGCGAAGTACAACAGGGAGTGCATCCTTTGCGGCATGTCTACGGCATTCATTCTTCTCTCCGAAGGGCGTGTCAGTGAAGCGCGAGAAACAAATGATGCGTCCTTGCCTTTGTACTCTCTCATGTGCCTGAACGAAATCGTTCTTGTTGCTTTTCTTGCCTACCGTATCGCTGCTCACCAAAGGAAACGCAACAAGCCATATTCTTCAACGTCATCACAACCAACAGCTCTCTCTCATGCAGGTTCTCAGCCTTGTTTGGGGAATTCTCGCAATCATCGGCATGGTCATAGGCTTTATCCCCTGCCTCGGAGCACTAAACTGGATTAACATTCCCTTTTCGGGCGTCGGCCTCATCGTAAGCATCATCGCTCTGACCCAGGCGAAGCCCGAAGAAAACAAGGGAAGTGCAATTGCCGGAATCATCTGCTGCAGTATGGCCGTCCTTCTCGGCTTGATACGTCTCGTGTTGGGCGCTGGCATCATTTGAGCGTGAACCCCGTACGTTTTATCAGAAGCTCGGTTTCCATAAATTGAAGATGGTGTCTCTGCGCCGCCAGAATATTAATCAGAGGTGATACTGGACGCGGACCAGCTTCAAATGAATAGGATCACTGCCAGCCGTAACGTTGGACTCGGAGCATGAGCTCTCCACCTGTCAAAGTCGCACGGCTCATCTCCGTCATCGGCCATCCATTCCTCCTCATGCCGCTGTTGACGGGCATCGTGGCATTTCACCTCCTGCCGCCGAAGGATGCGTGGATGGTTGAGCTTACTGCGCTTGGCGTTGTCATCCTCCCGGCAAGCGTGTACACAGTGGTGCGCGTGCAGCGAGGAACGTGGGGAGACCTCGACGTCTCCAACCAGCACGAGCGAAATCAGTTCTATGCAATCCTGCTTCCCCTCCTGCTCATCATTGCGGTGATTTCCTGGATCGCCGATGTGCCTCGTACCATTCCGTTAGGTGCGCTCTCCATCATCGCACTGGTTGGCGCGGCATTTTTCTTCAACACGTGGATGAAGCTATCGCTGCATACCGGCTTTGCGGTGTTTGCCGCGGAGACGTTCTTCCTTTTCAGACCGACACTTGGCGGCGCTGTTCTGCTGCTTGCCGTTCTCGTCGGCTGGTCACGCACAGCGCTGGGACGGCATACGGTGACTGAAGTCTTTCTCGGCGGCGCTCTCGGCGCAATTGTCGGTGCGACATTTGCACTTGGCGTGAGGTATTTGACCTAAAAGAAGAGGCCATCATGAACCGACTCATTCCCCTCCTGCTCATTCTTGTGCCCACATTCGTGTACGCCCAAACTTCTTCATCTCACTACGCGATGACACGAGAAATGGTCGTACATGCAGAATCGCTGATCGGCCTGACATTCACTGATGCAAAGCGTGATTCGATGCTCGACGATCTCAACGAGCAACTGGCGGCCTATGTTGCGTTGCGAAACATTGGCCTGCCCAATAGTGTGCCTCCCGCAATTCTTTTCAATCCCATTCCTGTGAGGATGAAACTGCCGACGGCACCGCCTCGCTTCCAAACAAGTCGCGTGAAGGGTCTTGCGCGCCCTACCCGCTTAGAGGATCTTGCCTTTGCGTCTGTTGGTGAGCTTGCAGAGCTTATCCGGACCCGAAAGGTCACGTCCGAAGAACTCACCATGATGTACCTTGCACGACTGA
>CAZIKE010000089.1:0-14911 GCA_964539775.1 uncultured Chitinophagales bacterium | reverse complement strand
GCAATGTATCTGTGCGGTGCTTCGATTGAACAGCTTGCGTCAAGCTATTACCCATCATTCAATCATCAATCCAAAGAAAGGAGTACTGTCCTATGCAACGACCCTATCGGGTAGTTTTTGTCGCTTTGACGATGGCTTGTGCCATCTGCCTCTCGGCAGCAATGTTGCCGGCACAGGAGAAGAAGGTGGAGAAATCTCTCTATGACCGGCTTGGCGGTGTGTACGCGATTGCGACTGTTGTCGATGACTTCATTGATCGTGTCGTGGGCAACGCAATCCTCAATGCAAACCCGGCAATCAAAGAAGCCCGGGATCGTGTTCCGCGCGCGGGTTTGAAATATCGCGTCACGGAGATGGTGTGTCAGGCAACCGGCGGGCCGTGTAAGTACACAGGCCGTTCCATGAAGGAAGCGCACGCTCACCTCAACATCACGGAAAAGGAGTGGGATGCACTGGTGGTGGATTTCAAAGCTTCGCTCAACAAGTTCAAGGTGCCCGGCAAAGAGCAGGGAGAGCTTCTGGCAATCGTAAATTCCACGAAGAAGGATATTGTTGTGCCGAGCAAAATGAGCAAGTAATGAGCGGCTCAGTCTGGCCTGGCGGGGTTCTACCCGGCGAAAGGACAAGAGCGGCACCACGGCGAAAGGCGGCGTACCACGGCCGCCTTTTGCATTTGCTCACCGCTGCCGCGGCACGCGCTGTTGAATGCCGTCTGCTTTCATCGTATATTGTCTTGGGCCTTGACACGCAGCGCCTGCCCGGGAGCCTGCGGCCAACCTCCCCCAATCAGCGGAATTTTCCGATGCTTCCGCGATAATTCCTTCTGTACATTTATCACTATGAGGGTCATGAATCACCATGAACATCGACGGCATCCTGCATGCCTTGCTGCCGAAGGACGATAAGTTCTTTGGGTACTTCGAGCGCGCCGTGGACAATCTTCTGCACGCTGCGCGTATTTTCAAAGAGCTGATGTCGAATGCCATTTCACCTCAGGAACGAGCACAAAAGATTAGAAAGATCGAAGAACTCGAACACAAGGGAGACGAAGTAACGCACCAAATCTACAACGACCTCGGCACGACGTTCGTAACGCCGCTCGATCGTGAGGACATCCACGAGATTGCCTCCAAGCTGGATGACGTTCTCGACTACATTCACGGTGCCGCAACACGCATTGTGCTCTACCGCGTGGAAACCATCTCTCCCGAACTTGAGCGCCTTGCCACGATGATCTATCAGGCAGTTGAAGAACTGCACAAAGCCATCCCTGGGTTGCGCGATTTGAAGGAAGTTTCCCTTATCCGCGATTCTCTTGTCAAAGTCAACAGCATCGAAAACGAGGCGGATGATCTCTTCGAGCGTGCCATTGCTAACTTGTTCGATACATGCAAAGACCCCATTCTCCTGATCAAGACTAAAGAGCTCCTGGTCAGTCTCGAAACTGCCACCGACAAGTGTGAAGATGTTGCCAACGCGATAGAGAGTATTATCGTCAAGAACGCATAGCTGCCTACTGTTGCACACACAAACGCTCATCATCCAGTTCAACCTCGTTATGCTCACCCTTGTCATCATCATCATATTGATGGCTCTGCTGTTCGACTTTTTGAATGGCATGAACGATGCGGCCAACTCCATTGCAACAGTCGTTTCAACACAAGTGCTCAGCCCGAGGCTGGCCGTGCTTTGGGCAGCGTTTTTCAACTTCGTCGCTGCGTTCGGGTTCGGCGTCCACGTGGCAAACACGATCGGAAGGGGAATCGTGGATGTAGCGATTGTGGACGAATCGCTTGTGCTGGCAGCGTTGGTGGGCGCAATTATCTGGACTCACCTCTGCACGCAAATTGGCCTTCCTATTAGTGTCTCGCACGCGCTCATTGGGGGACTTGCAGGCGCAGGCGTGGCAAAAGCGGGGTTTGGAGCACTCGTCCCCGCGGGATTGACGAAGGTTGCCATTTTCATTTTTCTCGCGCCTATCTTGGGAATGGTGGTTGCCTTTTTCCTTATGGTGGGTGTAACGTGGTTGGCCCGCAATTCATCTCCCCATAAAGTTGATCGTACGTTTCGGATAGGGCAGCTGATTTCTTCGGCAGCGTACAGCCTGGGACATGGCACTAACGACGCGCAAAAGACCATGGGCATCATTGCGCTGGCCCTCTTTTCGTCGGGCTATCTGGGCGACACATTCTACGTTCCTGTGTGGGTCATCCTCTCAGCACATGCGGCAATCGGCTTTGGGACGTACCTTGGGGGCTGGAAGGTCGTCCGCACGATGGGGATGCGCCGGACACATCATCGCCCCATTGGCGGTTTCTGCGCTGAAACCGCCGGGGCTTCGTTGCTTGTCGGAACAGCTCTGGCTGGGATTCCGGTGAGTACCACCCACACCATTGCGGGAGCCATCATGGGCGTCGGCTCCACGCGTCGTCTCTCGGCTGTGCGGTGGGGGATTGCCGGACGCATCGTTTGGGCATGGGTGCTCACCATCCCTACCACTGCCCTTGTTGCAGCAGTCGTGTATTGGGTCATCGAGTTGGGGGTGTCGCTGTTCGGAGGTTGATAACCACAACACGCTCCGTGGGACTACGTTTCAGGGACCCGACACGGATGTCGCTGTCCTTTCCAAGAGCTTGACTTCGGCTCTTAACGGTATTATCTTTCGGCGTTGCCGTTCTTTCCATACTGCCCGCGTTGTGTTTCGGAACCGGTACAAGAACTCCAGATGAGAATGAAATGCATCGGCGTTATCGTTTCAACGAATTCATCACTCATCAATCACCAAGGAGGGCACACGCCATGAGAACCTACGCGAATCCTCACACGCTCGTATCCACCCACTGGGTGGCCGAACACATGCGGGATCCAAACCTCGTCATTGCGGAGGTCGATGTGGACACGGCCGCATACGAGGAAGGTCACATTCCTGGCGCCGTTGGCTGGAACTGGCAAACGCAGTTGTGCGACACAGTCCAACGCGATATCATCAGCAGGACAGCGTTGGAGAATCTCTTGAGCGCCAGCGGCATTTCCAACGACACAACGGTCATCCTGTACGGTGATAATAACAACTGGTTTGCGGCGTGGGCCTACTGGCAGCTCAAGATGTACGGTCACAAGGACGTCCGCATCATGAACGGCGGCAGAAAGAAGTGGTTGTCCGAAGGACGGGAGCTGACCAAAGACGTGCCCACACCGAAGAAGACAACATATACCGTCACTGGCTTCAACGACCGCTACCGCGCAATGCTGAACCAGGTACGCAAAGCGATGGAACAGAGAAACGTTATCCTTGTAGATGTTCGCTCACCCGATGAGTTCACAGGGAAAATCCTCTCGCCACCTGGCTTGCCGGAGACCTGTCAGCGAGGTGGACATATCCCGGGCGCGAAGAATATTCCATGGGCGCAAGCATGCAACGATGACGGAACGTTCAAGAGTGCGGAAGAACTTGAAGCACTCTACACAAGCAAAGGTGTTACGCGAGACAAGCCCGTAATTGCGTACTGCCGCATCGGGGAGCGATCGAGCCACACGTGGTTCGTCTTGAACGAATTGCTCGGCTATCCGAACGTTGCCAATTACGATGGTTCGTGGACGGAATGGGGTAACCTCGTTGGTGCAGCTGTGGAGAAAGGTACATCGTGAAAGCTGAGGAGTATCGCACTGAGATACGAGACCTCGAAGGTGTAAAGGTTGAGGTGCGTTCTTATCGGCTCGATGACGTGTACTACTGTCACATTGCCAACATGGACGCAGGTGCTACGATTGCCCGCGCATCGGGAACTACGCGCGAAGAGGCTGTGCAGGCGGCAACCGAAAAGGCGCGTCAGCGATTGCGCTGATAAGCAGGGATTTGACTTCTGTGGGGTTGAGATTCTCCCTTGTGAGATTGGAGATACTCGGAGAAAAGGGCTGCACCGAAAACTTCTTCAACCCCCCTAAGATATTGAGCAGTTTGAAAGAAACCGCAAAGGCGCGAAGAACACCAATTAGAGCAAGGACACAACGGCTGTGGCTCGCAATAGGCCGCAGAAATGGTAAAGCCAAATAAGATATATTATGTCATTCTCGATTCGTGGTCTACTTGCTTCCAAAGCGAGCCGTAAGCATTACTTAGAACATCCAGCTCTACATCTAACCTCCCTTCTATCGAAAATCGGTTGCCGCCTACCGTGCCCATAATGCGTGCAGCCACATTGAAATCCCTGGCGCGATCGCGTATCTCCTCGACGTGGCCTGGATCTGCGGAAACTATGATTCGAGATTGATCCTCGCCAAACAAAAGAAAGTCGTCGCGAATACTCTCATCGCGGTCAAGCCGAATCCTTGCGCCGACCGGCCCTTCGGATAGTAAACAGCACTCGGCAAGTGCGATAGAAATTCCACCCTCGGAGCAGTCGTGTGCCGACTTGAGGAGACCGAGCCTATTCAATTGCAATAAAAGAGAATGCAATCGCTTTTCGTACTCTAAATCTAATGCAGGTGCATCTCCAGCAACGATTCCGTGTACTGTTGCGAGGTATTCGCTGCCGCCAACTTCACCGACACTATCGCCGAGTAAAACGATGACGTCTCCTTCGTCTTTGAATGGTGCAGTCAGAATTTCTCGCGGGTCATCAATGACGCCCAGCATTCCAATAACTGGAGTTGGATACACAGCTGAAGATGGGCTTTCGTTATAGAAACTCACGTTGCCACCTGTGACGGGTGTACCGAACGCCCTGCATGCCTCGCCAATCCCTGCAACTGCCTCCTTAAACTGCCAGTAGATCTCCGGCTTATAGGGATTACCGAAGTTGAGGCAGTTTGTGATGGCGACAGGCGTTGCACCTGTACACACAACGTTGCGTGCAGATTCAGCAACAGCGATCATGGCGCCACGACGCGGGTTGAGATAGACGTAGCGACTATTGCAGTCAGTTTTGAGGGAGAGGCATTTATATGCTTCTCTGACAAAAATTACTGCGGCATCGGATGAACTAAGAACAACGTTGTTGGTTCTCACCATGCTGTCGTATTGTTCATACACCCAGCGTTTGCTTGCAATGGTTGGTGAGCTAAGAAGCCGCAAGAGCACGCCAACCAAGTCAGCGGGCATGGGGACCGAGTTAGGGTCGAACGAGCGAGTTCTCCTGAGGTATTCGGGCTCTCGTGCTTCGCGAATATACACCGGAGCACCGCCTCCGAGGACGAGCGACGAAGCAGGAACATCCGCTACAATTTCACCCTGGTAAGAGACCAGCAAACGATCCTCATCGATTACTTCGCCGATGATTTCTGCGTTCAGATCCCACTTTGCAAAGATTTTCTTCACCTCATCCTCGAATCCCTTCTTGACAACTACAAGCATACGCTCCTGCGATTCGGAGAGCATCAGTTCGTATGCAGTCATGCCCGCCTCTCGCGCAGGGACATTGTCGAGATTAATGCGCATGCCCGATTTCCCTCTTGCACTCATCTCCGAAGTCGAGCACGTAATGCCAGCAGCTCCCATGTCTTGAATGCCGACGAGATACCCCGAGCGTATGGCCTCGAGCGACGCCTCCAACAAGAGTTTCTCGGTAAACGGGTCTCCCACCTGGACGGATGGCCGCTTTGTCTCGGATTCCTGGGAGATTTCCTCGGAGGCAAACGTCGCACCGTGGATACCGTCGCGCCCGGTTGCTGAGCCGACAATCATCACTGGATTGCCTGCGCCGCGTGCGACTGCCCTCGCCCACTGTCCGTGCTTGACAATCCCTACCGCCATGGCGTTGACGAGAGGATTCTCTTGATAGCACGGGTCGAAATATACTTCACCGGCAACGGTCGGCACGCCAAAGCTATTGCCGTAATCACCAATGCCCTTCACGACGCCTTTCAGTAAATACCGAGTGCGGTCGTTATCGAGCGCCCCGAACCGAAGCGAATTGAGTGCCGCAATGGGCCGAGCACCCATCGTAAAGATGTCTCGCATGATCCCGCCGACCCCTGTGGCTGCCCCCTGGTACGGCTCCACCGCCGAGGGGTGGTTGTGACTTTCGATCTTGAACGCGACGGCAAGTCCTCCACCGATATCAACCAGGCCCGCATTCTCCTCTCCCGCTGCCACAAGCAATCTGCCGCCGCTGCGCGGTAGGGTTTTCAGTACAGCAATGGAGTTCTTGTAGCTGCAGTGCTCGCTCCACATAACGCTGTAGATTCCCAATTCCGTGTACGTTGGCGTTCGCCCGAGAAGGTGCAGCACCCGCTGATATTCCTCTTGCGTCAGTCCGTGGGCTAACGCAAGCTCAAGAGTAACCTGAGGTTCACGATGTTGTGGGAGTGTTTCTGTCACGCTCATTCCAGTCGCAGTAAGAGTTCGCCCTTCTCAACGGCCTTTCCTTTCGCAACAAAAATCTCCTTCACCTTTCCTTCGGCATGTGCTCTGATCTCGTTTTCCATTTTCATGGCTTCCAGGATAATCAAACCCTGTCCCGGCTTCACTGCATCGCCTACCTGCACCTCGACCTTTACAACAAGGGCAGGCATCGGCGCGTGGATGTCTGTGCGTGTGTGCGTGACATGACTGGCAGCGCCAAACTTCTTGAGCAGTCGTGTGCGTTCCGATTCGACGGAGGCCTCTATCCTTCTGCCGTTCACAAGGAGTTCGTAGCCATCCGAAGTCTTCTCGGCCACAACACGCATCGAGTGTCCCTCCACCACAACGGAAAACGTGCGCTCATCAAGCCGCTGCATGTCGTATCGCAGTGGCGTTCCATTGAGCGCCACCGCGCCGTTCTGGAAGGTCAGCACATACTCCTTGTCGTTGATGGTGACAAAATAGGAAGCCACAAGCTATCTCAGGTTATCGATGCGTCGCGTTTTCCATCTGCCTCGAACGGTTGAGCCAGAGGGAAGATGATTGAGCTCAAGGCGTGTCGTGTACGTTGATGTCGATTGGCCCTCCAGAACCGCGGCAACGAGTGCCGCAGTCACCTCTTCGTGTTCGTTGCAGGGTTCCAGAAGTGAAGGCGTGAAATGATTCTCCACAAAATGCGTATCGAAATCTCCCGCAACGAACTTCGGGTGGCTCAGCACGAAGAGCGTAAAGGGAATATTCACGCGGACACCGAGGATTTCATACTCACGCAGGGCACGCTTCATCTTTGCGATTGCTTCCTCACGCGTTTGTCCGAACGCAACGAGCTTTGAAATCAAAGGATCGTAGTACACGGAAATTTCTCCTCCCTGCTCCACGCCGCGGTCTTCTCTGATGCCATTTCCCTGACTCGGTTTGAGATGCGTGATCGTGCCCGTCGATGGGAGGAAATTGTTGTACGGATCTTCCGCATAGATTCTGCATTCGATGGCATGGCCACGAAACTCTATCTCCTTTTGCGAAAACGCGAGTTCCTCGCCGCTTGCAAGCTTCAGTTGCTGGTGGACGATATCTATCCCGGTGCGCATCTCCGTGATGGGATGCTCCACTTGCAAACGTGTGTTCATCTCGAGAAAGTAGAAGTTCTTGTGGCGGTCAACCAGGCATTCGATTGTGCCCGCATTGTGATAGTTGCACGCGCGTGCAGCAGCCACAGCCACCTCTCCCATCTTTTCGCGCAAGGTCTCATCGAGAATGACGGAAGGGGTTTCCTCAATTACTTTTTGGTGTCGTCGCTGAATTGTGCACTCCCGCTCTCCGAGGTGCACAACGTTGCCGTACGCGTCGGCAAGAATCTGGATCTCGATGTGCCGCGGATTCTCTAGATACTTCTCGACGTAGACACGAGGGTCCCCGAACGCGGAGGCCGCCTCGGATTGTGCAGCCTTGAATGCCGATGAAAGCTCCTTCTCCGCATGCACGATGCGCATGCCCTTGCCACCGCCCCCTGCCGCAGCCTTAATCAGGATCGGATAGCCATGTTCGCTTGCGAAGCGTGCCACTTCACGGTCGTCGTGCACAGCATCGGGTGTTCCGGGGATCGTTGGCACGCCTGCACGTTGCACAAGCTTGCGTGCCTCGGTCTTGTCGCCCATTGCTGCAATAGACGAAGGTGACGGCCCCACGAATATCAGACCTGCATCCAGCACTTTCTGCGCGAACACCGCGTTCTCTGCAAGAAATCCGTAGCCGGGATGAATCGCATCGACAGACGCCTTACAGGCAACCTCGATGATGCGATCCATCGCAAGATAGCTCTCCCGGGATGGCGGTGGTCCTACGCAGTATGCTTCGTCCGCCATCTGAACGTGGGGACTTCGCCGATCGGCTTCGGAGAAGACCGCAACGGTTCCTATATCCAGTTCGCGGCACGCTCGAATGATGCGAACGGCGATTTCCCCGCGGTTGGCGATAAGGACTTTGTTGATCGGACGTTTCATCTACTGCTCGACAAGTTCCACCACGGTCGCGCCGGTTCCGCCCTCGTTCCACTCACCCAGCCGATATGATTTGACTTGAGGATGTTTTGACAAGAACTCGGCGATCTTCCTGCGAAGTGCGCCGGTGCCTTTTCCGTGAATGATATCTACCCGATGAAGTCCGGCAAGGATTGCAGTGTCGATGAACTTATCCACCAGAGGTATGGCTTCGTCGCTCGTCATGCCGCGCAGGTCGAGATCCCTGTGTGCAAGCGTCGGCTTCTCGTCTACGACAGCGTTCGCCGCTCGTCGCATCGCCGAATGCGGCGCGGGCATTAGGTTGTTCATTGCAACCTTCATCTTCAAGTTGCCAAACAAGACCACAGCACTTCGGTGGTCGGGACTTATCGTGACGACCTCGCCTATTTCGGTGCCGCCGGCTAAACGGACAGGGGTGCCAGGTACAATTTCTCGATGCACACTTGCCTGTTCTTCTAAGAGGACCTCAGTTGCTTGATCCTCGATTTCCTTCCGTAGTTTCTCGATGCCTTGCCGGGCTTCCCTGACTGCTTGCTTGTCGGCAGACGTCTCTCTGATTTCACGGATGCTCCGCTCAATGGCTGCATTTGCACCTTCGACAAGGTTTTTTGCTTCCTCCACAGCTTTGCGTTTCAGCTCTTTCAACTCCTTTGCCTGGGAGGCTAACCTGTTCTCGTACTGTTTGACCAGTGCATCGAGCCTTGCCTTTTCCGATTGCACTGCGTCCAGCTCACGTCGGTACTTCTGTACCGACGCTTCCAACTCTGCAATCAGGTGCTGTAGCCTTGCCCCCTCATGGCCAAGGAATTCACGTGAACGCCGAATGAGAACCTCTTGAAAGCCAAGCCGCTCGGCCATTTCAAGTGCATAACTACTTCCCGGTATCCCTGCCTTGAATCTGTACGTCGGTCGAAGACTTTCTTGGTCGAACTCCATCGCCCCATTCTCCACTCCGGGAGTATTGTGGGCAAACACCTTGAGCGCGCCGTGATGCGTCGTCGCAATTGTCAACGTGCCTCGCTTGGTGAGTTGCTCCAGCAATGCGGCCGCAATGGCACTCCCTTCTGTTGGATCCGTGCCGGAGCCAATCTCGTCAATCAACACAAGACTATCGGCATCTGCGTGCGCCTCGATGTGTTTCAGATGAGAGAGATGTGAACTGAAGGTGCTGAGGTCGTTTTCGATGGATTGCTCATCGCCTATCTCTACAAACATCTTGTGAAATACCCGGAGCACAGATGCTTCCGAGGCTGGGATATGCATCCCGGCCTGTGCCATGAGCGTCAGGAGGCCGACACATTTCATCGCAACACTCTTTCCACCAGCGTTCGGACCGCTGATGATGAGTGTGCAGTAGCCGCTTCCCAGCTCGATATCCAAGGGGACGGTTCCATCTCTGCCGTGTGTCAATATGAGGAGCGGATGGCGTGCCTGGATCAATTTCACACATCCCGACTCGGATAGCTGAGGCTCGACACCAAGAATCTCGATCGAATACTTTGCTTTTGCAGTGAGGGCATCTAATTCAGCAAGTATCAGGAGATTAGCTACCAATGCTTCATGTGAATCACCGATCTGTTGAGTCAGCTCGCGGAGAATTCTCTCCACCTCTTGTTGTTCCTGGAATTGGAGAGTCCGTATTTCATTGTTGAGGTCGAGCGTCTCTGTAGGTTCGATGAACACCGTGGCACCACTTGCCGAGGCACTGTGAATGAAGCCGTGCACGTGGTGCTTGTGTTCCGTCTTAACTGGAATAACCATCCGGCCCTCGCGTGTTGTGATAATCTCATCCTGAGTCAGCCCCTGCGCCGTCGCCTCCTTGAGGATGCCTTCAAGCTTTTTCCGTAATTGGTCGTACTTCTCGGCAATCGTCCGGCGGATCGATTGTAGCTCCCTGGAAGCATTTGCCCGGACACTTCCGGATTCGTCAATCGCTCGCTCGAGATTGAATTCGAGGACCTTGTCAACATAGAGCGGCTCTGTTAGGTGCCAGATGAGTGGATAGGACTCCCTGCGCTTCGAAAGAAACTGCTTCACTGCTCTGGCCGTTTTCAGCGTTGACAGGATCTGAGCAAGCTCCTTCCCAAGCAAGACGGTGCCCTGGATGGATGCCTTCTTGATCGCATCTCGCACCGGGAAAATACCATCGACCGGAATGCTTCCTTCTTCTTCGAGTAGCTTTTTTAACTCACTGACACGCTGGAGGTTCAGTCGGATGTCGTCAAGTGAAGTCGAGATAATTGAATTCTGAAGGAATTCCTTTCCGGGTACTGATGACGTGTAGCGCAGTACACGCTGCCGGACTTTCTCGAATTCGAGTTTCTCGATGGCGCTTGTCCAACTATCCATGCTTTGCTACGCTCCTAAGCGCTTCTTCACCAAATCTTGAATCAACTTTCCATCGGCTTTGCCCTTGAGCTGCTTCATCACCTGTGGCATAACTTTGCCGAAGTCTCTGGCAGAGGATGCCCCTACAGCAGCCACAACCTCTTCGATCACTTGACGAACTTCCGCCTCGCTCATCTGTTTGGGCATGTATTCCTGAATGATGGCGAGTTCCGCTGTTTCCTGTTCTACTAAGTCCGTGCGGCCGCCCGCCCTGAATTGCTCTATAGACTCTCGACGCTTCTTCGCAGCTGAAGCCAGCGTTGCGGCCTCGTCCTCGGGGGTCATTTGCTTGCCGGTTCCGCGAAACTCTATTTCCTTCTCCATCAAAACTGCGCGCAGGGTGCGCAATGTTTCGAGACGAAGTTTGTCACCGCGCTTCATTGCGGCCTTCATGTCCTCCACAATTCGCTCCATCAATGCCATGGACGTGCCTTCCTCAAAAAGCAAAAGGCAGGTGCACGCTGTGCTGCCCTGCCTTCAATGCTGTGTGTGGTGATACAAGGTGATGTTCGGCTGACGTAAGTGTTTGAAGATCTCACGAATCCATACAAAAGTTAGTAGAATTGCTTCTGAAATGCAATTTCAGGAAAGGCGCTTGCGCATGACATAGTCATTCATCCAATAGCCCTTGCCGATGTCGATGTCCTCCTGGCGTATGATCTCAAACCCCAGCCGTTCGTAAAAGAACCTTGCGGGGTTGTGGCGGTTCACATTCAGATCGAGCGCCACGGCTCCTCTCTCCTGGATCATACGAATGATGTGCTCAATCATGAACCGCCCGATCCCTCTCCCCTGCTGCTCAGGCAGGATGTAGATCTTATGCAATTTGAACGTGTGTTCTCCAACGTTGCTGAATGAGGCAAAGCCAACGGCCTCGTAGCCGGCATAGCACAGAATGAACTCATGCTGCTGCTCTTCCATCTGCTTGAGAAGCGACTCCCTGCTGTACATCAAGTTCAGCATATACTCGATCTGACCGCTCGTCAGAATGGTGCTGTACGCGACGGGCCAGATGACTCGACTGAGATGTTGAATGGTGGAGATGTCTGCTGCCGTTGCGCGCCGGATCGTAAGCGGAACAGTCCGGGCCTGCGTGGGGTTTGTCTTCGCCACCGGATTACAATCCTCCAAACATCTTTACCGTCGTGCCATTGATGGAGCGAGCGTTCTCCGAGCACAGGAAAAGGATGGCCTCGGCGATGTCTTCGGGGGGAACCCATGTGCTTGTATCCGCGTCGGGCATGGAAGACTTGTTTTCCTCTGTCAGGATAATGCCGGGCACAATGACATTTGCCGTCACACCGGTGCCCCGTAGTTCGTCCGCCATGGTTTCAGTAAGCGTAATGACGCCGCGCTTGGCGAGCGCATACGGTCCTCTGTTGGCCCCCGAGCGCACCGCGGGCATTGCCGCCATGCTTACGATGCGACCGTAGCGTTGCTGGAGCATCGCCTTCAGGACAGCGCGAGACATGAGAAACGTCGTGCGCAGATTTATTTCCAGCATACTCTCAAACTCTTCCGTCGAAACGTCGGCAATTGGTCTGCCGCCAGCATAACCGCCAGCGATGTTGGCAAGAACATCGATGCGTGTGAACTTCTTCAGAGCTTCCTCCGCAGTATGCTCGGCATCGGCCTCAACAGTGAGATTTGCTTCGAGAGCGAGGACGCGCGACGAGTTGCCGAATCTTTCGGATACGCTCTTGACGGACGAAGCCGCGCGCACAGGGAGAACAAGGTTCGCACCTTCGGCAAAGAATCGTTGGGCAACTACAGGTCCAAGCCCACCCGTAGCTCCCGTGATGATGACCGTTCTGTTCTGGAATGTCATGTCACTTGGCGTTGAATGTTGTTCGGAATATATCCACCGGCAAAACGAATTGCAACGGTTGCATTTCCGCACGAGTTCAGGTACATTAGAACAGCTTTGATTCGTAAATGTGCTGAAGGTGAATTCATGAAAGCGATCGCGTTCGCAGCCGTGGGGATGTACATTATGTGTTTCGCTTGCTCGCTCCATGCGGGCGACCTGAGTCCCGGCAAGGCTGCACCAGATTTCACGCTTTCCTACGCAACCAAGGACACGATTGTAGCAAACGGTTTTACGCTCAGCTCCCATATCGGCAAGAGCGTTATCATTCTTGCTTTCTATCCCGCGGATTGGAGTGGTGGCTGCACGAAAGAAATGTGCACCATGCGCGACGAGTTCGGCGACCTTGCAACGTTGGGAGCGAATGTGTACGGCATCAGCGGCGACTACGTGTACTCGCATCGGGAATGGGCGCGGCACCTGAACCTTCCCTTTGCACTGCTCAGCGACCACAACCATCACGTCGCCTCGCTGTACCAAAGCTACAACGAGCAGACGGGCTACAACAAGCGCACAGTGTTTCTCATCGACAAGCAGGGGACGATCGCCTACATGGACCTTGAGTACAGCGTCGCTACTCCAGACTCCTTCAAGAAGCTGAAGGCAGCGCTTGCTCAGTTGAAGTAACGTCTCCGTTCCAATGTTCCCCCGGTTATGAGTGACTACACACCCATCTCCTGCTCGGCATACGATGTTCTCGAAGCGGCTGCAGTGAAACGCACACCGTTGCGATTGACGTACAAGTCCCCCGAAGGGCCGATGGTTCGGGATGTCTTCGTTCGGGATCTCTTTGCACGAGAGAAAGTCGAGTACGCAATGCTTCAAGAGGCGGCCACGCATAAAGAATTCGCACTTCGGCTGGATGACATTGAACTTCTCATCGATCTCACTACCAATGCAGTGTATTCTCCCAACGCGTGTACTCCACGTTCCCACACCTGAAGAAGATCTATGAAAGAACTCAGTGCTCTTGCTCTACTTGTGCTTGCCCTTGATGCCTCGTTCGCCCAGAATGCGGATAGCGCTCTTGCTATGCCGGAGGAGAAACATCTGACCAACGTCAGGCAGCTCACCTTCGGCGGACAGAATGCCGAGGGGTATTTCTCATTTGATGAGACTATGATTACGTTTCAATCGACACGGGATTCGTTTCAGTGCGATCAGCAGTTCATCATGGAGCTTGCAACGGGAAAGACGACGCTGATCAGCACGGGGAAAGGACGGACAACCTGCGGCTACTTTCTTCCGGGCGACAAGGAAGTGCTCTTTTCCTCGACACACCATTTGCGCGAGACATGTCCTCCGCTGCCGGACTACTCGCGGGGTTACGTGTGGCAGGTCTCTCCGGAGTATGACATTTTCATCGTGAATGTTGACGGATCAAACCTTCGCCAGCTCACCACGACGCCCCGGTACGATGCCGAGGCCACGGTCTCTCCGCTCGGAGACAAGATCGTGTTCACGTCCCTTCGCAACGGCGACCTTGATCTCTACAGCATGAACCTGGATGGTTCGGACCTTCGCCAGCTCACCCACGAGTTGGGTTACGACGGCGGCGCGTTCTATTCCTGGGATGGCAAGCGTATCGTGTACCGCTCGTGGCACTACACAGATTCTGCAGGGATTCGGCAATACAACGAGTTACTTGCACAAGACCTTGTTCGTCCGACACGGATGGAGATTATGATCATGAACGCGGATGGCAGCGGCAAGCGGCAAATCACCAACAACGGCGCGGCGAATTTCGCTCCGTTCTTCCATCCCGACAACAAGCGCATCATCTTTGCCTCGAATATGAGGAATCCTCGCGGGCGGAACTTCGATCTCTTCATCATCAATGACGATGGGACAGGTTTGGAGCAGGTAACCTTCCACCCCACGTTCGATAGCTTCCCGATGTTTTCCCGAGACGCTAAGAAGTTGATCTTCGCGTCGAACCGCAATGGCAAGGTGCCCGGCGAGACGAATCTGTTCATTGCCGATTGGATCGACTAAGGATGAGCAACTTTATGAAAGGAAATACCATGCGTCCGTTACGAGCTGTGTGTCTTCTTCTGGTCATGCCCACAGTTGCAGTATTCGCCCAGCGATCCTCCCTAGAGATTACAGCTGAGGAGTTGAAAGCCCACGTGAGATATCTTGCCTCTGACGAGCTTGAAGGCCGAGGCTCCGGCTCCGAAGGAAACCGAAAGGCCGCCGAGTATCTCGCGAAAGCATTTCAAGAATACGGTCTGAAGCCTGCGGGAACGAACGGGACATATTTTCAGGAGTTCGAGTTCGTGTCGTCGGTGAAGC
>CAZIKE010000088.1:0-15121 GCA_964539775.1 uncultured Chitinophagales bacterium | reverse complement strand
CGCTCTCGGCTTCCCGACGACGCGTGAGGAGGAGTGGCGCTTCACCAACGTGGCACCCATTGCGAGAACACCATTTGTCCCCGCGCTCCGCTCGACCATCTCTCATGCAGCGCTGGAAAAGATAGACAAGCTTTTCTTCGCCGGCTTGGAGTGTGTCCGCCTGGTCTTCGTGAATGGGCATTACGAACCGACACTCTCGATACTTCCAACAGTCCCTGCCGGCGTTACCATCACGAATCTTGCATCTGCGTTGAAGTCGGGGAATGACATCGCACTCCGGCATCTTGCTCGGTATGTTCAGTATGATGAGAATGCCTTTACCGCGCTGAGCACGGCGTTCATGCTCGATGGTGCCTTTGTGCATATCCCGGACGACACGGCCGTGGATGTGCCCATCCATCTCGTGTTCTCTTCATCAACCGCGGAAGAGCCTATCGCAGCGCATCCCAGAAATCTGGTCGTCGTCGGTAAAGGCAGCAAGGTAGCTCTTGTCGAAAGCTATGCGGGGAACGGGAAGGTTCCCTATCTGACGAACGCGGTCACTGAATTCGTCGTAGGCGCGCAGGCAGTGGTTGAGCACGATACGCTGCAGGTTGAAAGCCTGAACGGCTTCCACGTTGGGACGGTGCATTTCCAGCAGCAGGCAGGAAGCATTGTGGTATCCAATGCCGTCAATCTTGGGGGGGCGTTGGTGCGCAACAACATCACGGCAGTCCTCGACGGCGAGGGCATAGAGACGACACTCAACGGTCTCTCTCTGGCGACAGGCAGCCAGCTGGTTGACAACCATACAACCATTGATCATGCAAGGCCGAAGTGCGCGAGTCATGAACTCTACAAATCCATCCTCGATGGCAACGCGCGCGGCGTATTCAACGGAAAGATCTTTGTCCGCAAGGACGCGCAGAAAACCGACGCCAAGCAAACCAACAAGACGCTGCTTCTCTCGGACAATGCCACGGTCGACACGAAGCCTCAGTTGGAGATCTTTGCCGATGATGTCAAGTGCACCCATGGAGCCACGGTCGGACATCTGGACGAGGAACAGTTGTTCTACCTTCTCTCCCGCGGTATTGACAACGAGGCAGCAAAGGATATGCTCACGTTTGCGTTTGCGAGCGATATCATCAATCGCGTGCACGTCGAGCCACTGCGTGAACAGCTTGATGCCATGATGCACGAGCGGCTGCGACGCGGACGCACAATCGAGGTGTAGCAATGGAGATCACCGCGACATATACCGAGGAGAAGGTAAGAGCGCCTGTGCCGGTGGAAAGTTGTCGCTTCCACTTCCCGCTGCTTCGCCGTCAAGTGAACGGCAAGCCATTAGTGTATCTGGACAACGCCGCGACGAGTCAGAAGCCGCAGGTGGTGATCGACGCCATCATGCGCTACTACTACGAAGAGAACTCCAATATTCACCGCGGCGTCCACTATCTGAGCGAGCGCGCAACGGAGGCATACGAGGCTGCACGCGCCAAAGTCCAGCATTTTATCAACGCACGGTCCACGAAGGAGATCATCTTCGTGCGCAGCACGACGGAAGCAATCAATCTCGTTGCTGCGAGTTTTGGGCGCGTTCGGGTTCACAGGGATGACGAGATCGTGATCTCGGCGATGGAGCATCACTCCAACATCGTGCCGTGGCAGATGGTGTGTGAGGAGAAAGGCGCGCGCCTGCGTGTCATCCCGATGAATGACGCCGGTGAGTTGTTGCTGGAGGAGTACGAGAAGCTCCTCACCGAGCGTACACGGATTGTTGCCGTTACCCACATCTCCAATGCCCTCGGCACCATCAATCCGGTGAAGGAGATGATTGCAACTGCGCACGCACGTGGCATCCCGATCCTCGTCGATGGCGCGCAAGCGGTGCCGCACATGAAAGTGGATGTGCAACACCTTGATTGTGATTTCTATGCGTTCTCCTCGCACAAAATGTTCGGGCCGACCGGTGTGGGTATTCTCTACGGCAAGCAGGAACTCTTGGAGGCCATGCCACCGTACCAGGGTGGCGGTGATATGATTAAGTCGGTGACGTTCGAGAAGACACTGTACAACGATCTGCCCTTCAAGTTTGAAGCAGGCACGCCGAACATTGCTGGCGGCATCGGGTTGGGCGCTGCGATTGATTACATGAGCGGCATGGATATGAACGCCGTGATGGCCTATGAACATGAATTATTGGAATACACCACGGCGAAACTGCTGGAGATTCCCGGTCTCCAGATCATCGGCACGGCAAAAGAAAAGGCAAGTGTCATCTCGTTCATCCTCGAGGGGGTTCACCCGCACGACATCGGGACGATTCTCGATTACGAGGGGGTAGCTATTCGTACCGGCCACCACTGTGCACAGCCGGTGATGCAGCGCTTCGGCATTCCTGCCACGGCGCGTGCATCGTTCGCCTTCTACAATACGAAAGATGAGGCGGACGTCTTGGTGCGTGCCGTGCGCAAAGTGAAAGAGGTGCTCGGCTGATGTCTGCCCTACGCGAGCTGTATCAAGAAGTCATTCTCGATCATAACAAGAACCCGCGCAACTTCCGGAAAATGGACGGTGCCACGCGGAAGGTGGAGGGCTACAATCCGTTGTGTGGCGATCACTACACGATCTTTGTAAAAATGGATGGAGATGTCATCACGGATGTCAGCTTCGAGGGTACCGGCTGTGCCATCTCCAAGTCCTCCGCTTCCGTGATGACCTCCGTTGTGAAAGGCAAAACCAAAGCGGAAGCCGAGAAGATGTTCGAGGCATTTCATAAACTCGTGACCGGCGAGCTGAATGGTGAAGCGCATCTCGACGCACTCGGAAAACTTGCGGCCTTCGCCGGCGTGAGCGAGTTCCCGGCGCGCGTGAAGTGTGCAAGCCTGCCGTGGCACACACTCCATGCAGCGATGCAGGAGCAGACACAGGTCGTTACAACAGAATAGGTTAACCGGCTGTACGTCAGGACTTGATATCATGGAAGACAATCATTCAACACCTCAAGAAAAGAAAGAAGCATCGGCTGACGCCCCTCAGCTCAGTGCGATCGAGCAGAGCATTATCCACAACAATGTTGTCGAAGCGATCAAGACCTGCTACGATCCGGAAATCCCCGTCAACATCTATGAGTTGGGATTGATCTACGATGTGAAGGTGGCAGCAGATGGCGGGGTGCTCGTGGTGATGACGCTGACGACGCCGCACTGCCCGGCAGCGCAGTTCCTCCCGCGTCAGGTTGAAGAGAAGATCAAGGCGATTTCCGGCGTGACACAAGCTGTTGTTCAAGTCGTGTGGGATCCGCCGTGGAATCCGAGCATGATGACGGAGGCGGCAAAGTTGGAGTTGGGATTTTGAGGGTGGACGAGTTTGAGAGTGTGAGAGTTCATCGTGTTTTCATTTGAGGAGGTGCAATCGCAATGACAGTTTCTCATATCCCGACAAAGCCTGAGTTAAATGACGAGATTGTGCTGACGGAGAAGGCAGCACATCAGGTGAAGAAGCTGAAGGCGGAGAACAACATTCCGGAACACCACGGTCTTCGGCTTGGCGTGAAGGGAGGAGGTTGCTCAGGCATGACCTACGTTCTTGCGTTCGATGAGAAGCCGCGAGAGAACGACAAGATTATGGAGCAGTACGGCATCCGGATGTTCGTTGACCCGAAGAGCTTGTTCTTTCTCTCGGGAACCGTGCTCGATTTCAGCGATGGGTTGAACGGGAAGGGATTTGTGTTCAACAATCCACAGGCATCACGAACCTGCGGGTGCGGGCAGTCGTTCGGAGTGTGAGACAGCCATGGGTCCGACGTTCGTGGGAACGTCATTCGTGCCGTGGGTTCCGGTCGACGGTCTGCTGAAATAGACAAGCGTCTCTTGTGTGACGCTCCTTTTGTCTCTCTTGAACTTCCTGCGGTAATACAAAAGGTCTGGTGCGTGCATACAGTTTCTGCTATGGATAATGCTCACCTAAGGGCGTGGTTCATCATACGACATCAATCCCCTACAAACTCTCGGAGGTACCATGGAAATCACCTCGTTGCTTGAAGTGCTCTTTCGCTGGTTGCATATTGCTGCCGGCATCATCTGGATCGGGCATCTGTACTGGTTTAATTTCGTCAATATCCCGTTTGCCGGGACAATGGACGGAGAGACGAAAAAGAAGGTTGTACCCGAACTCTTACCTCGTGCATTGTACTGGTTCCGCTGGGGGGCCGCCTATACGTGGGTGACGGGTGTGCTGTTGCTTGCACTTGTGTTCTACCACACTGATCTGATGCTCGAAGCAGGAAGAAGCTGGGACGTTTCTGCAATCATCATGGTCATTGTCACGTTTGGTGGATTTGCGCTGTATGATGCGCTGGCAAAATCGCCCCTCGGGAAAGACCTGAAGTCCTTGGGGGCTATCGGCTTTGTGCTGACAGCAGCTGTCATGTATCTGATGATAGACTGGGCAGGGTTTAGCTATCGTGCGTACAACATTCATATCGGGACGATGTTTGGGACCATCATGGCAGCCAATGTGTGGATGCGCATCTGGCCGTCGCAGAAGAAGGTCATTGCCGCGGTGAAGGAAGGCTCGACACCCGACCCGGCTGTGGTTGCGCTCGTGGGTGCTCGCTCCAGGCACAACACATTCCTGTCGGTTCCGTTGATCTACACGATGATTAATGCGCACACGACCGTGCCCGGTGCCGGCAGCCCATTCTATCTGCTTGGCGCCATCGCGCTGGGATGGGTTGCGGTCCAGCTTACGTACAAGAAATCCACAACGGTAAAAGGGTTCTAACCCGACAGTTTCGGAGGCACTCGTGAAGCGTCGAGAGTTTATCAAGAAAACCGCCGCAGCCGGTGCTGTTGCTGCTGCGGCGCCGCTACTGTCTTCGGCAACAGCGCTCGAATCACTCAATCATCTACAGGAGGGTAAACGCATGGCGTACGAATGGAAATTCAATCCCCGTCCCTATTCAGACGAAGAGGCGAAGAAACTTCTCGCTCCCGTGATCGATGCGGAGACGTCTGATTGGCACTACAACACGCACCACAAAGGCTACGTCACCGCACTCAACACGATCGAAAAGGAGTTGGAGATCGCCGATCGTGCAAAAGCCAACGGCAATTATAGCCAGATCGGTGAACTGAAGCGCCGCACAACGTGGAATCATGCCGGCGCCCTGCTCCACGATGTGTACTGGGAAGTGATGGGAGGCGACGGCGACGTGAGCAAAGGTCCCGACATCAAAACCGCAATCGAGAAAGAATTTGGTTCGGTGGATGCGTGGAAGGCGGATTTCAAAGCCACGGCGCTTTCGGCGAAACTGAGCGGTTGGGGCGTGCTGGCCTACGATATGCTTTACTCGAAACGTCTGCTCAATGTATTGGTGGATGAGCACCACTACGGAGCAATCTGGGGAGGCATTCCGCTTATTCCCTGCGATGTGTTCGAGCACGCGTATTACCACAAGGACGGTCCCAAGCGTGCGGCGTACATCGATAACTTCCTGGCCAATCTCCATTGGGGACGGATCAACGAGCGGTACAAGAAGTACGTTCGATAAGTTTCAAGATCTCACATCATACGTTCCTGAAAACCTTGATGGGATGGACTTCACCTCCCGGGGATGATGTTCGGAGGTGAAGTCCATCTGCAGCTCACCTTGATGTTCAGCGAGGAATTTTCTATCATGAAGCAGAATATTGAGCGTGCGTGTCATGTCCGAACAACTCCTGCCGCTGTTTCCGTTGCAGGTGGTGCTCTTTCCTCAGTCCGTTCTTCCCTTGCATATCTTCGAGGGGCGCTACAAGCGGCTCATCCATGAATGTCTCGATGGAGAACGGGAGTTCGGAATCAACCTCGTGACAGAGGCCGGGCTGGCCAAGGTGGGATGCACGGCAGTTGTCCTGAAGGTTGCAACGCAGTACGCCGACGGACGCATGGATATCCTCGTCGAAGGCAGACGGCGCTACATGCTTGACCGATTAGTTACGGCCTCCACGCTCTACAGCGTCGGCCGGGTGTCCATGTTGCCGCTGAAGGATGAGGTCGTGGACAGCGCACTGGCTGTCGAAACGGTTCGCATGCACAATCAGCTTGTGGACCTTGTCTATCGGGAGGAGGCATATCGCCTGGAATACGACGCAACGAATCGGCAGTTCTCGTTCAAGGTTGCGCAGAAAGCGGGGATGGAGCTTGTGCGGCGTCAGCAGTTGCTGGAGTTGGACTCGGAGAACGAGAGGCTACGATTGCTCCATGAGTACTTCGTGGATGTCATCCCGAAGCTCGAACGGCTCGGTGAAGTCGAGCGGATCGTCAAAAGCGATGGATTTGTCATCAACTAACGGAGGAACAATCGCATGAACAAAAAACTGAAGGCTGTACGGAAGAAGCACAAGAAGGCCATCGAGCGCATGAAGGCAAAGCGTAAGGCAATACGAGCACAGAAAACATCATCGTGATGCAAGAGGGTGACTGAGGAGGTCACCTTTTTCGCTTTGACGGAACTATGCAGAAGGCTCTCAGATATCGATTGGGAAGACGTGAGTACGATTTTTCTGCGCGCACGTACCTGATGGGTGTACTGAACGTTACCCCTGATTCCTTTTCGGACGGAGGGAAGTACCTGGACCCCGACGTTGCCGTCGCGCATGCCCTGTGCATGGTTGATGAAGGCGCGGACATCATCGATGTGGGGGGAGAATCGACGCGTCCCCGGGGCACTGCATACGGAGAGGGGGCGGAGCCTGTTGATGTGGCTGAGGAACTTCGACGTGTCTTGCCGGTGATCGAACGACTGGCACAGGTGAGCGATGTTCCGATTTCGATCGACACATACAAAGCAGAGGTTGCGCGCCGTGCACTTGAGGCTGGAGCCGTCATTGTGAACGACATCAGCGGATTGCGGTTCGATGCACAGATGGCGGAGGTGATCGGACGGGCCGGCGCGTCTGTGGTCATCATGCATATCAAGGGAACGCCCAAGACCATGCAGCTAAACCCCGAGTATGCGGATCTGTTCGCAGAGATCAAGGCCTATCTTGCTGAAGGCGTGGACAAAGCGCGGCAGGCGGGCATCACGCAAATCATGATCGATCCCGGTATCGGTTTCGGAAAGCGGCTCGAGCACAATCTCCGCCTCATCGGCGGGCTGGAGCAATTCCGATCCCTTGGTTATCCTCTTCTCATCGGGGCATCGCGCAAGAGTTTTATCGGCGCACTGCTCGATGTGCCTGTGGGTGAACGACTGGAGGGTTCTCTTGCTGCGGCTGTTGCAGCGGTGCTGCACGGCGCCAGCATCCTGCGTGTGCATGATGTGCGGGAAACGAAGCGTGCGGTCACAATTGCCGATGCCATCAAGCGTGCATCGGCGGATAATCCTTCACGCTCGATGCAGCAATGATCGAGCTGTTCAAAATAGGATTTCTCTCGTTTACACTCGTCGACTTGCTGGACGTTGCGCTCGTCTCGTTCATCTTCTACCGCTTGTATTTGGTGATGAAAGGAACGATTGCGGCGCAGATCTTTGCCGGCCTTGTGGTGATTCTGGCATTCTCGTTTGTGGCACAAGCGGTCAATCTGCGCGCGATGAGCTGGATTCTTCGCACGCTGACAGACATTTGGGTCATAGCGTTCATCGTTCTGTTCCAGCCCGAGTTACGGCGGTTGCTCGTTCTTGTGGGGCGGAACCCGATTGTTCGCTACTTCATCAAGATGGATGTTGACGAATCCATCAGCGAAGTTGTCGGCGCGGTGACGGAGCTTTCGCGGAAAAAACAGGGAGCGCTCATCATCTTCGTCCGCGCCACAGGAATCAAGTCGCATGTCGAGACGGGAACGAAGATGGAAGCATTGGTGAGCCGATCGCTCATTCTTTCCATCTTTAATCCGAAATCCCCGTTGCATGACGGGGCTGTCGTGATCAAAGACCGGCTGATCGAAGCCGCGCGCGTGATTCTGCCGCTGTCCAGCACGGCAGAGTGGGACGGCCAGCCGCTGGGGACACGCCACCGCGCAGCGCTCGGCATCTCGGAGCAAGCCGACGTGGTCGTGGTCGTCGTTTCGGAGGAGACGGGAACGATTTCGATAGCCGAGAACGGCGTGCTCAAGCGCGGCTTCACGCCGGCGGTGCTGCGCCGCGAACTGAAAGAGCGATTAACCACAGACTCGGAGAAGTCTCTCCGGTCCGTGATGCGGATGATCCGTAACTCTGCGTAGGCATCATGAAGAAGACACGATTACCCCGTGGGAAGATTTGACGAAGAAATACAGGAGATGATTGCGCTCCTCAAGGACCGCGGCATTACGGACGAGCGACTCCTGGCAGCTATGGCAAAAGTCCCGCGGCATGTGTTTGTCCCTCCGCCATTCACCAATCGGGCGTACGAGGATTCGGCGCTTCCTATCGGCATGATGCAAACCATTTCGCAACCGTACACGGTGGCATTCATGACGCAAGCGCTCGGTGTGAAGCCCGGGGACAAAGTGCTGGAAGTGGGAACCGGATCGGGCTATCAGGCAGCAATTCTGGCGGAGATGGGAGCCCGGGTGTTTACGATCGAACGGCACATGGAACTGCTCAGCCGCGCGCGCAAAGTGCTCGACCGGCTCGGTTATCGTGTCGCTTCAAAGGTGGGCGACGGGACCGTTGGGTGGAGTGAATTCGCGCCGTACGACGGCATCATCGTTACCGCCGCCGCGCCTGACATACCTGACCCACTCCTGAAGCAACTTGCCGACGGCGGGAGGCTGGTGATCCCGGTGGGTGACCTCGATGTGCAGAACCTTCTCGTTGTAACGCGGCGCGGCGAGGAGTACGATCGCAAGGAGGCGTTCGGCTTCAAGTTCGTCCCACTTGTCGGGAAATTAGGGTGGGCGAAGTGAGTGACGAAGCCTTCTCTCTCAACGACGTGTAAGCTGTGTCGGCGCCCCGGCGAAAGAGGGTCCTCGTGTTGGTCGGTCCAACCGCATCGGGGAAAACTACAGTTGCGATGGAGCTTGCAAAGCTCATTCCGTCTGAAATCATCTCGGCCGACTCCCGCCAAATCTACAAATACCTCGACATCGGAACAGCAAAGCCCACGCGCGCGCAACGCAACACAGTGCCGCACCACTTTGTCGACGAGCTTCCGCCCGACAGAGACTTTAGCGCGGGCGAATTCGGTGAGAGAGCGGCCCGCGTCGTTGATGAAATCTTTGCTCGCGACCGAACACCTCTCGTTGTCGGGGGTTCGGGTCTCTATGTACAGGCCTTGATTGATGGTTTTTTTGAAGGACCCGGAGCCGACAAGGAATTTCGTGAAGCGCTCGAAGCTCGGATTGCAGCGGGCGAGCTTCCACAATTGATGGAAGAGTTGCGTACCATCGATCCGGTATCAGCCGGGCGCATTGATCCAACCAAGCCGCGGCGCATCGTCCGTGCGTTGGAAGTGTACCACATCACCGGTAAGCCGCTATCGCAACTTCACCGCGAGGCACAGCGAGAAATCACATTCACGCCTGTGCTGTTTGGTTTGGCATGGGATCGGAAAGCGTTGTATGATCGCATCAATCGGCGGTGTGAAGAAATGCTGCGCGCCGGACTGTTGGCGGAAGTAGAGTCCCTCGAGCGACGCGGCTACACCGTCCGTCTGAACGCACTCAACACCGTTGGCTACGCCGAAGCGTTTCAGTACCGACGCGGAGAGATTTCCTATGAGGAGATGGTGCGGCTCTTCAAGCAAAACACGCGCCGCTACGCGAAACGGCAGCTCACATGGTTCAGACGCGACAAGAGAATTCGATGGATCAGCATGGATGAGGACACGGAACCCGCGCGGGTCGCTGCCCTCATCCATGATATGTTTGTCAAACACCGCTGACGAAAAAAGGGTACTGCCATATCTCATGAACCAGAAAAGGAGCAACGCGATGCATTACGTGTATCTCGCCTTGATTGGAATTGTTGCTGGAATTCTTGCGGGATTGTTCGGCATTGGTGGGGGAGTGTTGATTGTGCCGGCATTGGTCCTGCTCCTGGGCATGTCGCAGCATACAGCAACAGGAACATCCCTTGTTGCTTTGCTCCTCCCGGTCGGCATCCTGGGTGTGTGGAGTTACTTTCGCGCCGGCAATATTACTTCGGAGCACATCAGGTTTGGACTGATAGTAGCCGCTGGCCTTTTTGTCGGAACCTACCTCGGTTCACAGCTCGCGCTGGGGCTTTCGAACGACATGTTACGAAGGCTCTTCGCTGGTTTTCTCTTTCTTGTTTCCATTTACTTATTCTTTAGAAACTGATCTCCCCATCCATTCGTGTGGGAAAAGTGGAGGGAAGGATGAGGTTTAGATACAACGAGGCGAACAGCGAACCGCTTGACAATGACTTCGCCTTGTTGTATACTTCGGACGGAAACGTCTGAATTTCAAGCCTGTTCCTTCACATTCACTCCTCAATCGTCGAAGGGTTCCCCGGTAATTCCCTCCTTCTGATCTATTCCACTACGCGGACACGGAATTGTATTCCGATGGATTCGACGCTGTACGTGTCGCGTAGCGGGCTGCGTGAATGCTTTCCGAGACGGCCATTGAGGACTCATGTGAAAGAATTGATTGCACAACGAAGGTATCGGATGCTACGACCAAAGCGCAAGATAGGAATCATCCCGGGCGATGGCATTGGCATTGACGTCAGCCGTGAGGCGGTGCATGTGCTTGAGTTCATCACCTCACGTTGCTCGCTCGATCTCGAGCTTGTGCATTTTGATTTCGGCGCCGAAAAGTACCTGGCAACAGGCATCTCGTTGCCGAAAGAACAGCTCGAAGACTTCCGCCAGAACTATGCTGCGATCTTTCTCGGTGCCCTGGGCGATCCGAGGATTCCTGATATGGCACATGCACGGGATATTCTCTTTGGGATGAGGTTCGGGCTGGATCGCATCATGGGTGTGTCGAACATCGTCGGGAAAGCTCTCATCTCCAACACGTTCGAGCTTTCTCTCGAGATTCTCCGACACGCGTTGCTTGGCTCAAATGGACGTGCATCGTTCGAGTCCGAGATCTCCATTCCGCCACGTCCACCGGTGTTGTGTCCCGGCTGTCCGCACAGTGGGGTCTATTTTGCGCTCCACAAACTCAAGGCGGTCGTCACGGGCGACATCGGCTGCTACACGCTCGGTGCTCTCTACCCATTTAACGCACTCGACACGACGTTTTGCATGGGCGCAGGAATCGCAAACGCCTTCGGCATGGAGAAGGTGCATCGTGCAACAATGGGGAAGAAGCTTGTTGCCGTTATCGGCGACTCAACGTTCTTGCACTCTGGTATCGCACCGCTCATCGATATTGTCTTCAACAAGGGCGTCTCGACGGTCATCCTCATGAACAACTCCACGACCGGCATGACGGGGCACCAGCAGCATCCCGGCATGGGGAAGACGGTGAAGAACGTGGACACCTATGCGATCAACTATGAAGAACTCATCCACGCCATCGGCGTAAAGCACGTCAGCGTGATCGATCCGTACGACCTGACGGCGACAGAGAGGGCAATCAAGGAAGCAATGAACTGCGGCGAGCCATCCGTCGTCATCTCGCGGCGCCCGTGCGTGCTTCTTCCCGAAGAAAAGGCGAAGACGCATGTGCCGTACGAGGTGGTTGACGAGTTGTGCGAGGAGTGCGACCTCTGTCTGAAGATCGGCTGCCCCGCCATCGGAGGTCTCGACCCGATTCCGCATATCTCGAAGGAACGCTGTATCGGCTGCGACCTCTGTGCGAAGCTGTGTGCGTTTCATGCCATACGTCCCATCGGGGCTCGTGACTATGTGGCGTAGTAAATCTCTCGATACCGAAGACAGGCTGTTCCTGATCAAGCTGCTGCATACGCTGATCTGGGTATTATCCGCAAGGGCGGTGGCAACAAAGTCCAGAGAACAGTATATTCATAACTGATGTTACGCAAGCTATCTTCTTTAGCGAAGAGTGTCGTAGTCATTTCTGCGAACTCATCCCCCAACCCCTTCTCTTGAAAAGAGAAGGGGAGGTTTGAGCATGGATTCGACAAAGTCCCTCTCTTCTCAATGGCGAAGGCATCCCCTTCGGGAGAGAGGGATTTAGGGCGAGTAATTAAGCGGAAAAAGTCGTCTTGTGCGCAACATCAGTTCATATAGATTGGGAGAACACATGAGACAAGTCGTCATTTATCCGGGGGAAGATAAATACTGGATTGCTGAATGCCCCAGCCTTCCCGGATGCATCAGTCAGGGAAGCACGAAGGAAGAGGCCATTGCCAACATTCGGGAAGCGATCGAGGGTTACGTTTCGACGTTGGAAGAAGATAAGCTCCCCATTCCGCCTGAGAAGTTTGAGGCGATTCTCATCGCGGTATGAGTTCCCTTCCGCGAATCTCAGGTCGGGAGTGTGTTAAAGCCCTTTCCAAGGTCGGGTTTTTTCAGAGAAGGCAACACGGAAGTCATATTATTCTCCGAAGGGACAAGCCATTCGCCCAGCTAGTCGTACCTGATCACAAGGAGTTAGATCGGGGAACTTTACGGGCCATTATTCATCATGCGGGGTTGACGGTCGAGGAGTTTGTGCGACTGATATAAGCCACCGCCGCCGTGCATAACACGCCAAACAACGACACTCCCTTATTGAAAGGAATTACAGTGGTTGTTCAATGCCCCGCAACGCAAGACAAATTGATTCGTTCTTAGCGCTGCGGGGCACTGCGTTGTTTGGTGACACATTCTTCGTGGGCACCATCGGCTACATCGTTTACGCCGGCCTTGCGAACAAGATCTCCAGCCTGGTGTGGTACGCTATAGGACTGGTAGTGTTGGAGGGCATCGTCCTGCTTCTGAACAAGGGAAGCTGTCCGTCGACCCCGTGGGCAGCGCGCTTTACCGATGCACGGGAAGATAACTTCGATATCTTCCTGCCGCGATGGCTGGCCAGACATAACAAGGTGATCTTCACGACCATTTTCGGGTTCGGTGTTATGGTTGTGATCTTTCGAGTTCTTCCATGATGAGGGCTACAAGCGAAAGGGATTGCTGCACGCAACGACGAGATGGTTTTGTAGGGATACGGCTCTGCCGTGTCCGGCCAGAGAAGAATAATTGAAATCATTCACCAATGAACAACAATCGTTCAGGAAAGAACCTCCTTTTTGCCGGCGTCGGCGGACAGGGCATCTTGCTTGTGTCTGAGCTTGCTGCACGGGCGGCAATTCATGCGGGCTTTGATGCAAAGAAAACAGAAGTACACGGTGCAGCTCAACGGGGCGGCAGCGTGGTGAGTCATGTGCGCTTCGCCTCCAGGGTCTACTCGCCGCTCACAACGGCAGGAGAAGTGGATATTCTCCTTGCGCTGGAAAAATTAGAAGCGCTTCGCTGGGCGCATTACGTGCGAGAGGGGGGTCTGATCGTGATCAACGATGAAATGCGCGTGCCGGCACGACTGACGGACAAGCCTGTGGAGTACCCTCAGAACATCGAGCGCTTTCTGGTCGCGAAAGGCTATCGCGTCCTCTGCTTCGATGCGAATGCCACAGCCACCGAACTTGGCAACTACCGCGTAGCAAACACAGTCCTTCTTGGTGCCATAGCTGAGGAGACAGGCATAGGCGATGAGCATTGGAAGGCGGTGATGAAGGAATCCCTCAACCCCAAAATCCTCGATCTGAACATTCGAGCGTTCGAGAAAGGAAGAGAACTTCTGAACGTGCCACAGAATGTACGGTGATGAAGACCAGGAGCTGGACAATATGGGGATGGATTGCCATCGGGTTTTTTGTCCTGATGTATGGCGTCGAACTTCTGCCGCACCACGGTCCGCCGGTAACCATCCGCTGGATTCGCGACGTGCTCGGGCAACCGGGACTCATTCTCTTCAATATCCTCATCGTGCTCGCGTTCTTGCTGCTTCTTCCGTTTCGCCGTCCGACGAAGGCGATATGGAAATCGCAAGGTGCATTCATCGCGTTTGTTATTGCACTGATGACGGAGATGTTCGGCTGGCCGTTGCTGATCTTTCTTATCTCGCCGCTGATGGATATTCCCGTGATCGCTCCAGAATACTTCCGGGCTGTTGGGCACTGGCCCGCAACCGTCGGAACGGGAGTGAGCATGATGGGCGTCGCTCTGATTGCAATTGGATGGAAACAGATCCACGGTGCAGCGGGATTGGTGACAACGGGATTGTATCGCTACATCCGTCATCCGCAGTACACAGGCATGTTTCTTTTCACCCTGGGATGGATTCTGCATTGGCCATCCATCATGACATTGATCTTGTGGCCGATCCTAATCGGTGCGTACGTGTGGCTTGCACGACAGGAGGAAAAGCAGGCAGTGGCGGAATTCGGAGAGCAGTACCTGATGTATGCTAAGCGCACCAAGAGGTTTGTTCCATTTATCGCATGAGAGGTGAAAGACATGAAAACAAGAGCCCCATGGTTTGCAACCATTGTAGGACTGGCGGCATGTAGCCACATGGCGTTTTCCTATCCACCCGGCGTCGGCATTCTCAGCAAATCAAAATCCTGCATGAGCTGCCACGTGAACAACGGTCCGTGAACGGACGAACAGAAGACCATTATTGATGTCGTCGACAAGGAAACAATGAAGTCGCTTCGCCAGCCGGATGGAACGTTCTTGCTTGAAGTACAGGGTGGCCATCAGAAGACTGTGCTGACGGTGATCGGTCGGACGAAGGATGATGATGCACCGGCTCCGTATCGGAATGCATGGACGTACATCGACCCTACAAGAATTGCCACAGGCTCGCTCTCCAAGTTTGCACCCGGCTGGCTCGTCGATCTTCAATTATCCTGTCGCGTAGTTGGCGACAAGCTGCCGTGATATGAAGGAGCGAAGATCACCGTGCTGCCGATGACCATCCACCCGCTTGATGATGCTCGTGATGCCGACCTTCAACTGCAAGTGATGCTGACAAAAGGCGAGTCTGTCAAAGGTGACGCAAAGGTGGGCATGCTTGGCAATTACTTTGAACGCAAGGTGAGACTGATGGTGATTGGATGACCGTCCTCATTGTTATCAACGACGCCCCATACGGCAGTGAGAAAGCCTACAACGCCCTGCGATTGGCAATGGCTTTGCAGAATGACCATCCCTCCGTACAGGTGAACGTCTTTTTGATGGCAGATGCT
>CAZIKE010000087.1:7516-15327 GCA_964539775.1 uncultured Chitinophagales bacterium | reverse complement strand
GTTCATCCTTCCGGGTCGCCCACACGGTTCCTATGACTTGCGCGAAGAACACCTGGGAAATCAGTCCGCTATATCAATCTTGTCCACCACAGCCATAATGGCTGCGTCCACCGGCTTGTTCTTCGTCAGCGTCGTTTGGCGCGCGGAACTTCCGCTACACAGAAGCACAATGTCGCCGACGCCGGCTTGCACCGTGTCCACGGCAATGACGAACGTGTCCTTCAGTGTATAGTCAAGGTCCACGTGCTTGACGATTTGAAACTTCATCCCCACAAGCTCCTCGTCCTTGCGTGTTGCCCACACGGTACCAACAACTTTGCCAAGTATCATGATGCGCTCTTGTATTTATTCATCGGCGTTTTGTGCCGTGCTGTTTGGCGGATCGTCTCAGCAGAGAACTCGCTACGCACCACGCGCGTCGGCACGATGGTGATACCTGCGATACCGGCGAAGTCACCCCGCCGGTCGGTCAGGATCGGCAAGCGACTCTCGATGCACAATCCGGCGATCAGCATGTTCCATCGCTCCCGTTTCTTGTTCGCTGCGATGAGCCTTCCGTATTTCCGTGCGGTCTTCGGATTCAGGCCCAGCACCTTCATCGCCGCCAACGCCTTTTCGACTGCTGCCGCCTCGTCATCCGTCTCCGCAAGCGCAAACAGCTCGATCGCCTGAAACACCGTCGTGTAGCAGAAGAACGTGCTCATCGCCAGCCGTAGGACCGACGGCTCCCGACTGCCGCACAGATGGTCGAGCAACACATCCGTGTGCACAACGATTTTCGGAACGCTCACCTGCGCGTTACCTTTGCCGAACCGTACGCGAGGGACGCCCGCCGTCTGAAGGCGCGGTTGTTCTTCAAACTTCCCTCGGACATCAAGAACGTGATCACCTGTTCACGGGGTTCACGTTGCAGCCCGGCGATCCTTTCCACCTCTTCCTCCGTCACGCTCTTCTCCCTCAGTGCGTCGGAGATCTCGTTGCTCATTACACGGACGTGCAACTTCTTCCCGCCAAAGTGCTTCACCACATGGTCCGGAACAGCGATCTTTCCTTCATGATCAATCGCTGTTTCGAACTCGTTGACCGATGCGTTTCGTTGCATGCTTCAGGTGTTGCTTATCCCTGAGAATCCCACGAATTTCTCCCCTCCATCACGCCTGCCGTAATAATCAACACATCATCGCTCCGTAGTGTTTCAATCGTGCGCCGGGGTTTCCCAGGCGACTCAAGCGAGACGGTGCGCCTGTTGCTTGTACGGACGGATGTGCCATCAGTTCCAACGAACGAGCAACGCAATCATCCCGCCGACGTCAACTCAGCCGGGCAAACTTCGTTCCTTTTCTTCTCACAGGTCTTGTAGGCCCCGCAAGAGGGATAACCTCTTCATGTAGCGCAACTTGGGAAACAGACTTGCGGAAGTATAAGCAACAGAGAAACCTGTACGGTCATGCTTACACCCGCCTGCAGGATGAGTGCACGCCGAATTTGTGCGCCCTACGCGTACACCGTTTTCTCGTTACACTTGCACACAAGCACCCGGCGTTCGGTGAATTTCCATGATCCGGATTGCGTGGAAAATTCCGACGAAACCGCCAGCAGCGGCTGGTAGATCGTACCGCACACAGGACACTTAGCGCCTTTGATCTGAGCCGCCTTGGTCGCTTTATCGGCAAACGTTTGTTGCTTCGCCATACAAATTCCTCTTAGGTTCTCTATATGTGATGTTGATGAAACTCTTTTTGGTTCAAAAGACGCGGACGAGGTTGCCGCCGTTCTCGATTGCTTTCTGCAACACCTGCGAGGCTCCCGCGATCAATTCCTCCGCTCCCATCCCATCCGACAGCCCACAAACACCTGCGCTCAGCGTCACCGCACAGCCTTCGCCGTTCACTGAGAATACCGTACTCGCGATCCGCTTGCACACGTTTTCCGCCCATAGATACGCGTCGCTTGCTGCCGTATTGATGAGCAGAACACTCAACGTTGTTCCGCCCGTTCTTCCCATGCTGTCATAGGGATGAATGGACGAGCGAATGGTCCCCGCAACGCGATGAAGCAGGCTCTCGAAGCCCTCATTTCCCATGCGCTCAATGTACTCATGTGCACCATCGATGGCAAAATGCACGAGCGAAAGCTCGGCTTCAAAATCCTCTGCTCGCACGATCTCTTCCTCCAGCTTCTTCCGAAAATGCTTCTTGTTCAACGAGCCGGTCAACTGGTCCACCGCGATGTGTTCCTTAACGAGATCGTTCATGTACAGGACTTCGAGCAACTCCGCGGCGTTCTCCACCAGGCGATAAAGTGTTTCCGTTTCGGTAGAAGAAAAATGATACTTGCCCGCGCTCTCGACCGTCACTGCGCCGTAGCAACGATTGAGTGAACTCACGGGCACACACAGAAACGAGCCGCGCAGCGAAATCACTTCATCGCGTGAAAAGCGAACTGCCGGTTCGATATCCAGGTCTCCCACGTGAACAAGTGTATTCGTACGGATAGCTTTGCCCACCATGCTCTCCCCAAAATCCACAGTGGCGCCGAGCGGCGGATACAGAACGTTCGTCCTGTTCACGATCTTCTGGATTGCCCACCCGTGCTGCTCCTCGGAGTACATCGTCACCGTTAGCACGTCCCAGTTCAGAAGTTTGACCGCTTCCTCAGCAAGCGCGCTGAGGACCGCTTCCTCGCTTCGCTCGGACTTCACGCGGTCCTGCAAGCGACGGATGGATGCGAGAAGTTCCGACTCCAACAACAGATCATACTTGTTCGTGTAACTCTTGATGAGTGCCGAGATCACTTTCGTGAACTGTCCCATGAGCGAGAGTGTTTCTGGCCCGAAGGCGTCCTCCGCCTTGCTGTCGGCAACGATGACGCCTTCGGGCAGTTTCTCGCCTGCCGCCGTTGTTCCCGTCAGATAATACACCGGCACAACGACGAGGGATTTGATACCTTCTTTCACCACATAGTGACAGATCAGTTCCGGTTCTGCCAACGGGCTGATACGGCCGAGCACTTGAGGTTTGCCTGTGCGTGCCACTTGGCTTACCACATCGTCGCCGAAGGCATACCGCTTTACTGGCATGAAGTTCCGGCTGCTTGTGGCGCGCGCTTCCAACACCATCTGTTGCTTCTCTCGGTTGGCCCAGAAGAACGCCACCGAGTGTGCAAACAGAACTTCCTTTATCGCCGTCAACAGCTTGTTCAGTATAAAGTTGAATTCGCTGCGCGGCTCCACATCCGTCCTGAACAGATCGGATTCGAGGTCGAAAAAGTCGGCAATCTCGAACTCTTTCACTTTCTCTTCTCGTACGCTTAGGACGCCCTGCACCGATTTCGTGGACGGGATGACTGTCTCCTGCTCTGTTACTTCCTTCACCACATATCCACCAGGGGATGGCGGTTGGAAATCATCGAAGAGCAGTGTCCTCATGTCTTCTCGGCCGTGTTGTGAATACGATTCCTCTTTGTGTTGGTCCGACTGTCGTTTGCCGCGCTGCAGCGTACGGGATGAGAATATGCCTTCCCGTTTCAGCACAACCATGATGTACCCACCCAGTACAACCACACCCGCGCCGCAAATAATTCGCCCCACCGGCGAACCAAGAAAAAGACCAATGATGAGCGTGACAAAGAGAGCTGTCGCAATGGTTCCTTGGACGGTGCGAATCTTCTTCCAGATACGATTTGCCATTGCGGGCAACGCCACCATCGGTCGATTTCTTTTTGGATAGGCTACGGCAATCTAAAAGCCGTTGCAAGGTAAGGAATTAGCAAAGGAAAGTCAACAAAACGATGAGGCCGAAGAAAGCAGAGTCGGGGCGTTGCCCCGACCTTCTCATGTGTGACGCTTTCAGCGTCGGCTGCAATCAGGCCACAGCATGCCGTGTCCCGATTTCTCTTTGCGTCTTTGCGGTTAATTCCACAGCCTTGTAGGTCGAATCTCCCGATTCGACTTCAACGAGCTGATTGCGATAGTCGAAACGAGGAAGGGCGCAGAGTTCGGGATGCTTTGCCGGCGGAAGGCGCGGTTTAGCATGACAGTTGGAGGGCGCGTGGTGAGGGCCTTGTCCGACGGTGTAGAACCATTCAACAGAATCGATTCCCACGTTTGCAAAGAGGATACTTCATCGCTCCATATTGTGAGAACACGCCTCATCAAGCCCGTAAAGCAACTCAATCAACGTCGGAATCGCCATGCTATGCGTGGCACAACGGTTGCCATTTATTTTGGTGACTGACTCTTTGTATCCGCAAGTGAAAAGACATTTCTCTCATTGCAACGAAAGGTGGAGCCATGAGGATCCTGATCACAGACGGCATCGAAAAATGCGGAGCCGACATTCTGCTGAGGGCCGGTTTCGAGTTGACCCAGAGGACCCTGACGCCGAGCGAACTTCGGGAGGTCATCGGCGACTACGACGCCATCATCGTCCGCTCGGCCACAAAAGTGACGAAGGAGGTCATCGACCACGGTCGGAACCTGAAGGTGATTGCTCGGGGCGGCGTCGGGCTGGACAACATTGACGTGGAGTACGTGAAGCTGAAAGGCATCAAGGTACTGAACACGCCGAGGGCTTCATCCATCTCTGTAGCGGAGCTGACGATCGCGCACCTGCTCGCCATCGGGCGCTTTCTGCCCATGAGCAACATTGCCATGCGTCATCGCGAGTGGCCCAAGAAGGAATTCAGCAAAGGGATTGAGGTGACCGGCAAAACCCTCGGCATCATCGGTCTCGGCAATATCGGCTCCGAGGTTGCCAAGCGGGCACTCGGTCTGTTTATGAACGTCGTGGCGTACGACAAGTTCATCAATACCACAGACATCAAAGGAGTCCGTCTGGTGTCGAAGGACGAGCTGCTGCGGGTGTCGGACTACATCACCCTGCACGTGCCGTACGACAGGTCCGCCGGTCCTGTCATCACCCGATCCGACTTCGAGAAGATGAAGAACGGTGTCATCCTCATCAATTGCGCACGTGGCGGTGTCGTGAACGAGCGTGACCTGCTCGACGCGCTCAACAGCCACAAGGTTGCATACGCCGCCCTGGACGTGTACGAGCACGAACCGCCGACTGCTGAAGAGTATGAGCTGATCATGCATCCGCGCGTCTCCGTCACGCCACATATCGGCGGCTCGACGATCGAAGCACAGGATCGCGTCGGCATCGAAATCGCCGAGAAAGTTGTGGCGACCCTGCGCGAGTACTCGGCCGAAGAAGCACTGGCCTAACGTCGCCGGATGAAAGGACGCTCACACGCGGCTGTACAGCGTCTTGCTTCTCTCAGCCCAAAGTCGTACTCTCAGAGTGCACGAGAAACGAACTGCAATGCTCGTGCACTCTTTTCTCTTCCCATCAAACTGATTTCTTAGCGAGTAGGATGCATGGCCACTGTTCGTCCGTTCAGAGGATTTCGACCGCTGCCGCAATATGCTGCTGACGTCGCAGCAAAACCGTATGATGTGCTCAGCTCTGCAGAAGCCCGTATCGAGGCGCAGGGCAAGCCACTCTCGTTTCTTCACGTCGGTAAACCGGAGATCGATCTGCCGGAGGACATTGACCTCTACGACCCGCGTGTGTACGAGAAAGGGAAAGAGAATCTCGAGAAGCTCATTCGTGCCGGCATCTTGCAGCAGGACCCGAAACCGAACTTCTATCTTTACGGTCAGATCATGGGCGAGCATTCGCAGTTCGGCATCATCGGATGTGTTTCGGTCGAGGAGTATTGGAACGATACGATCAAGAAGCATGAACTGACGCGCAAGGATAAGGAGGACGACCGTACACGGCACGTCAAGGTCACCGGCGCCCACACCGGACCGATCTTCCTCACCTATCACGCCGAGCCGCGGATCGATGCCATTGTTGACCGCGTTCGCCTCGTCGAACCCCTTTACGATTTTGTCGCCGACGATGGCATTCGCCACCAACTGTGGGTGATTAGTGACGACCGTTTGATACGGCAACTCGTGGATCTGTTCAGTCGCGTTCATCCGCTCTATGTTGCCGACGGTCATCATCGTTCGGCGGCTGCTGCGCGTGTCGGCAAGGAGATGGCAGAAGCCAATCCCAACCACCGCGGAGACGAGGAGTACAATTTCTTCCTCGCTGTCCTTTTCCCCCACAATCAACTCCGCATCATGGAGTACAATCGTGTGGTGAAGGATTTGAACGGCATGGACGAGGAGAAGTTCGTCGAAGCAATCAAAAAGCAGAAGTTCACTGTTCGGCGGTCCGACGCTCCCGTCAAGCCGATGGCCAAAGGGCACTACGGCATGTATCTGAACGGAGCCTGGTATAGCCTCCAAGCAGACCTGAGCTACCTGACGAACCCTGATCCGGTGGAGCGGCTGGATGTGTCGATTCTGCAGAACCGTCTTCTTGCCCCCGTGCTCGGTATTGATGATCCACGCACGAACAAGAGGATTGATTTCGTAGGCGGAATCCGCGGCGTGCAAGAGCTGGAAAAGCGCGTGAACTCGGGCGAGATGGCGGTTGCGTTTGTCCTCTATCCAACTTCCATCGAAGAACTCCTCGCCATTGCCGATGCCGGCAAAATCATGCCACCGAAGTCCACATGGTTCGAGCCGAAGCTGCGGGATGGCATTGTTGTACATTTTCTGCGTTGAAACCGCGTGAACTGCCACGTTCAACGCCGGCACCGGATGAGTACATCAGTAAGTACGTTTTTCCGTTTTCGGTTGCGCCGCGCACGTATGCTCGATAAGCAGAGACATTCGATACAGAAGCCTGCGCCCGTTGCCGATGCGGCGGGCTTTGTTGTTTTGGTCATAGGACAATGAGGGTACGGAAGAAGCACAACGCCACGCTGCCGCTCTTCGCCGAGCCGGCATCACCAGAAAGGGCGGAGACCGTATCGGAGTACGTCCAGAAGAACAAGCCACGCATCAAACGCTGGGCAAGCAAAGGGATTTACTTCGGCAGCTCGTCGTGGAAGTATGCAGGCTGGTGGGGGCAGGTGTACACCAGGCAGTACCCGTCGAAGAAATCGTTCGAGCAACACTGTCTCGCGGAATACTCCGCGTTGTTCCCCACCGTGTGCGCCGATTTTGCACTGTACGACTTCCCTGATCCCGACAAGATGAAACTCATCCACGACCAGACGGCGGATGAATTCAAGGTCTCGCTCAAGGTTACCGACCGCATCACTATCAAGCGGTATCCCAACATCCCTCGTTTCGGTCCGAAGGCGGGAACAGAGAACCCAGACTTCCTCAACGTCGAGCTGTTTCAGGAACAATTCCTCAAGCCGCTCGAACATTTGAAGAAGAAGCGCGGCATCATCATTTTCGAGTTCTCAACCTTCCAGCCCACATCAGGCATCACCTACGAACGATTTGTCGAGTTGCTGGATGCCTTCCTTTCCCGACTTCCCAAAGGGTATGACTACGCGGTGGAGATACGCAACAGCGAATTCCTGACCGAAGAGTATTTGACGATGCTCGGGAGTCATGGGGTTGCCCATGTGCTGAACAACTGGACGCGGATGCCGCCGATAATCGAGCAAATCCACATCGGTGGTGTGTTGACGACGAGATTCTCGGTTTCGCGTGCGTTGCTGAAAGCAGGCCGCACGTACGAGCAGGCGGTGCGGATGTTCCAGCCCTACCGAGAGATCAAAGAGGAGAACCCAGAATTACGAATGGGCGTTGTCGAGGCCGTGCATCGTTGTATCGCTGAAGGCCGCTCACTGTATGCCTACATCAACAACCGCGCGGAGGGAAACTCGCCGAAGACGATCGAGGGGATCCTGGATATGTTGGAGAAGTATCCGGTGGAGAAGCTGTGAGCAGT
>CAZIKE010000087.1:0-7416 GCA_964539775.1 uncultured Chitinophagales bacterium | reverse complement strand
ATCTTCACGACCTTCCAGCAGAAGTTCACGTCTTTCTTCTTCACGGTCATCGGCTCGAAGTCGGGATTGAGGGGAATGAGGTGAATGTAGCTGCCCTCGAACTTGACTTTCTTGAGGGTGTCCTCGCCGTTGACGCGCACAACGCAGATATCGCCGCTGCGCGGTTCCTGGGCGGGACTGACGATGACTGTGTCGCCGTCCTCGATGCGAGGCGCCATGCTGTTGCCTTTTACTTTGAGGGCAAAGGCTTGTGGGTCTTTGATGTCGTCCACCGTCACGTAGTCCTCTACGTAGTCGGGTGGGAAGTTCATCGCAAGCTTGCCTGCAGGAACGGCGGAGACAAGCGGAAGATTGATGAGCGTCGGGGTTTTGCGCAGATTTGTGTGAAGCGGAAACACATTGGCAGGATGTGCCGCCGTCGGATACATGTCGCCTTCGCCGGTGAGCAGCCAGTGCGGATGCACGCCGGTGGTTTTGGCAATCTTTGTCAGTGAGATGCTGTCGGGTACTTGTTCTCCTTTTTCCCATCGCTGAAGTGTGCGGGTTACGACGCCGACTTTGAGAGCAAGCGTACCCTGGTCAAGCTCCTTGGCTTCGCGTGCTTGGCGGATGCGGTCGCCGATGGTGGTTTTCATTGTGGGCTCCTTGTTGATGGTTGCAGGTGTGTCGGTTTCGATTTCACTTCACGTTCCTCTTTGCACGGCAGTCTGACGAAGAGCACGGTAGGTGCCCGGAGGGTGCCGAGGCGCAGCCGAGGCACCGCTGAGCGTTGTTCAGCGAAGCACCTCGAAGGGGCCTTCGACCGAAGTCCGCCGCAGGCGGACGCAGCCCGCAGGGCACCGACCCGCCCAAATCCAACATGCCAGGAATGTCGTTTCCACTCTTGACATGACGACATTTATGTCGTATCTTGTCCGCAGCAAAGATAGCGATTTGCACGAACGATGTCAAGAACTTTCTCGGAGGAACTCATGTTGCGGCAGAATGTACAATACGCGGTGGGCTTGGGGGGATGGGAACACGATTGTTTCAATCCGTGTCTGTACGGCGTGGAGACGGAGTACTCGGCGATCAAGCTCCGGTACTACGCCCGGTTCTTCGATACGGTGGAGGTGCGCCCGACGTTCTGGGACGACTCGCTGTCGGTGCACGTGGCTGAACAGTGGATCGATGCGGTGGCGGAGAACAAACGCTTTCGCTTCGGTGTGAAGCTGCATAAGGCGTTCACACACACACGGGACTTCACGCCCGAGGTAACGACGCGCGTCCGTGGCATTCTCCAGACTCTTCAAAAGGCCGAACGGCTTGGCGCGTTGCTGATCCAGCTTCCCTACTCGTTCACCAATACGAGCACAAACCGATTCCATCTGGTCAAGCTTGGGGAGATGTTTCGGGACTTCCCGATGCACGTGGAATTCCGGCACGAGTCATGGAACCAGCCGAACTTGATGAACTTCCTGACGGAGAATTATCTTGCGCCGGTGAATGCGGACCTGCCACGCCTGCGGCACTACATGCCGTTCGTGACGGGAGCGGTGGGCGATACGGCGTATATGCGTCTGCACGGACGCAACGAAAAGGGGTGGCTGCAGAACGGTCTGGATGAACGGTACGATTACCTGTACAATGGCAAGGAGTTGCGCGAGATTCTGCGACGGCTTGTTGCATTGGAGGAGAAGTGTCATCGTATCTTCGTCGTCTTCAACAACACGACGGGTGGCAAGGCGGTTCTGAATGCACTGCAGATGCTTTCCATCCTTCGGGAAGGGAAGCCCATTGCTGTGCCGCAGGCGGCGGTGACGGCATTTCCTCAGTTGCTTGATGGCACCAAAGCGGTGGTTGAAGAGAGTTTATTTGCGGGAGAGAAGCTCTTGAGAAGAGCGGGCTGAGGTGAGCTACATCTTCTCCGGCGCCGAAATGCCCAAGACGTGAAACCCGTTTCGCAACACAATCCTCGTTGCCTGACACAGTGCAAGACGGGCTTGCGTTAGTGCATGATCGTCGCCGATGACGCGGCAGTTGTGATAGAATTTATGGAACATCGTGGCGACATCCTGGAGGTATTCCGCCATGCGGTGGATCTCGAACGTTCCGGCACAATACTCGACCATGTCGGGGAACTGCAACAGCAACTTGATGAGGTCAAGTTCGTGTTCCGTTGAAAGCAGGCTGAGGTTCGGCTCGGGACCGAGCGCTTTCCCCTCCTCGTGCGCCTTGCGCATAATACTGCAGATGCGGGCGTGGGCATACTGCACGTAGTACACCGGGTTTTCTTCCGATTGCTGCTTGGCAAGTTCGAGATCGAAGTTCAGATGCGCCGACATGCTGCGCATCAGGAAGAAGTACCG
Source organism: uncultured Chitinophagales bacterium (assembly GCA_964539775.1). Lineage (GTDB taxonomy): Bacteria > Bacteroidota > Ignavibacteria > UBA10030 > UBA6906 > CAADGV01. The sequence continues at coordinate 5,068 of CAZIKE010000087.1, read as the reverse complement.
AACGACATCGGGGCCGACTTCGGCGATCAGTTCATCGAGTGTGATGAAGTTTGCTTTGCGGGTGGACATCTTCACCACGGCTCCACCCTGGGTGATGGTGACGAACTGGTGAATGAGTACCTTCACTTTGTGTGTGTCGTAACCGAGAGCCTTCAGCGCGGCTAACACATCCGGATACGTAGCAATGTGGTCGGAGCCGAAGATGTCGATGATAAGCTCGAAGCCGCGTCGGAACTTGTCGATGTGGTAGGCGATGTCCGGCAGGCGATAGGTCGGCTCGCCGCTGCTCTTGACGATCACCTTGTCCTTCTCGCCGCCTAATGCGCTGGTTTTGAGCCACAGTGCGCCTTCGCTCTCGTAGCACAAGTTCCGCTTCTTCAACTCGTCAATCAACTCCTCGATCTTCCCATCTTGATACAATGAGTTCTCATTGAAGAACGTCTTGTGTTCGATGCCGAGCTGTTTCAGCGTCTTCTTGATGTCGTCGAAGATGTCGTGCTCGGCTTGTTCTTTGAACTTCCCCTCGGCCGGCTCGTTGCGCAGCGAGTCGCCGTACACTGCGTGCAGATGTGCTGCAATGTCCCTGATGTACTCACCTTGATAGTATTCCTCGGGAAACGAGATGCGTTCTCCCAACAGCTCCAGATAGCGCAGGCGGACGGAATCGCCGAGGACGCGCATCTGCCTGCCTGCGTTGTTGAAGTAGTACTCGCGCGTGACGTCATGCCCGGTCCATTCCAGCAGGTTGGCGACGGTGTCGCCAAACACTGCCCCACGGCCGTGCCCCACCGTGAGTGGGCCGGTGGGGTTGGCGCTGACGAACTCCACCTGGGTTTTCTTTCCCTTACCGATGTCGGCGCGGCCGAACGCAGTGTCTTTCTTCAGAAGCTCGGCCAGTTGTTGCTGATAGAATTTCTCGGTGAATCGGAAATTGATGAACCCGGGACCCGCAATCTCCACCTGGTTAACGAGCGTAGAATCAATGCCGAGCTTCGCAAGAATCTCGGCGGCAAGCTGGCGCGGGTTCTTCTTCTGCAACTTTGCCAGCACCATGGCGACATTCGTTGTCAGATCGCCATGTTCTGCCTGGCGTGGCTTTTCGAAGGTGATGGGTATGTCAGGCGAAATGCCGAGAGACGTAAGTGCGGAAGACACTCTTTCTGTGAGATAGTCCTTCATGGACGTCGAACGATCGGCAGGAGCATGTTCAGGCGACATTCTTACGCGGTGCTCGCGATCGAGAAATGGCGGGCTGTTTCCTGGCCGAGGCAATCTTGCGGACTCGGGATGAAGGCTCGGGTTTGGAATCACTCACCCGCTTCATCTTTGCATCGCCCCAGAGTTTCTCGAGGTTGTAGAAGGAGCGGGCTGTTTTGTGAAAGATGTGCAGTACCACATCGGAGTAATCCAACAGCACCCAGTTGAGACTGCCGGTCTCCTGATGCCAGGGCGGCACTCCTTTCTTCTCCGTCCCTTCCACCACCGCCTCGGCAATCGCTTTGACCTGCGTGTCTGAATCTGCCGAGCACACGACGAAGAAGTCGGTCATCGACGTCAACGGACGCAAATCCATAATCACGACGTCATGCGCTTTCTTCGTCAGCGCAAGTTTCGCGATGGCGTTTGCCAGTTGGGGTGATTTCACTGCGTTTCTCCTCCTTGCAGGTGACTAATGATGATATGGTTTGAGCGAAGCATAATCCTTACCGACAACAACCGAGACATCAACAAAGTAGTCGGGATTGAGTTGCTGGATGATGTTCTTCTCGTCCACACCTAATGCGTAGGCGACTTTGCGAGCCAGCTCCCTATTGCCGCTACGGTCAATGACCAGCGATTCCCGCACATCGAACGTCTTATAGTTTCGTATTTCTACGACATCAAAGCCTCGCGCCCGCAGGTATCCTGTCACGTGCGATGCCGCGCGAGGAATCCCGCAACCGTTCAGCAAATCGATTTGAATGATTTTCCCTGCACGTGCATCCGGCTTCGTCGGATCCACCGGCGGCGAGAGAAGGTTGCGCTCAACAAACGAGTACGCAAGGATGCCGAGAACGAGCAGGAGAATTCCTATCAGGGCGTTGAAGCCGAGGCGGCGAAGTTTGACGGGACCGGTACGATGCGAGCGTAAATTCAGCGACACTTCCTCAACGATGGATAAACCACTCCAGGAAAGACGAAAGCCGACTCATCCTTGTATGGCTTCATCAAGGCTGTTCGGCTCTCTCTGTAAGACAATTGAAGCAACGTACGCTGCGCTTCCTGTGTTAGAATCCAGGTTCTCTGTAGAATGGGTTGTAGTAAAATGGTGAATAGGAGGTGCTGTATGGAATCCGCCGATACTGTACCTGCATGAACACATTCTCCCACGGCTTGTAATTGATCTCGGCGCGGCTCAGGTACAAGCCACTGAGATCCTGTTTGTTGAACGTCGAGAGAGAGCTAAACGGCGAAAAGCTCAGGCTCACATCGGCACGGGCATTCAGGTTGTCGGCGATCTCATAGCGCATGCTGTTCGTATAGGTGCCGAGCGAGAAGCCCTGTCCCCCAAAACTCGTATACGAGAGGTCGAACGAGTGCCTCATGCTGAACTTGTCGGGATTGAACCAGCCGAACAATCCTCCAAGCGGCGATGCATCACCTAACCGCCCGATGGAGACCTGTGTTTCCTGCTGGACTTGCGACTTGAACTGTGCAGAGGAACCTGCAACCATCGTCAGCAGCAACGCAACAACGACATACGTTTGTCTCATCGCTCTCTCCTTTGAATTTCCCTGCATGCTCACACACACGCTCTTCTTCTGTGAAGATAATAGTCAAAACATGCTTGATTGTCAACCGGGCGGCTTACTTCGTCTTGACCATCTTGCGGACTGCAGTCACATGCGTGCCTCGTTGAGCGTCGTCAACGGCCAGTCGAACCAGATACACTCCCGAACTGACAGGCACGCCATGGCTATCCGAACCGTCCCACAAGAGGAGATGGTGCCCGGCGGGTCTTTCACCTTCGGCAAGCACACGAACTTCCCTGCCGGCAATATCGAACACAGCAACACGTACGAACCTTTCCTCCGCGAGGTCAAAGCACAATGTCGTGGAAGGATTGAAAGGATTGGGATAGTTCTGATGAAGGACGACACCACCTGGTACTGAAGCATCAGTCTGTTCGACGCTGAGAATCACTTCGTTCACGGGGCGACGCCACACGCCTGCTCCCAGACTTCCTGCAAGAAGATGTGTTCCGGCAACGGTAAGTGAGAAGACGCGCAGGGTGGTCAACCCTGTGTTCACCTCACCCCAGCGATTGCCCAAACTCGGCGTACTGAACACACCGCCTTCGGTTCCCGCAAACAGATTCGTCCCGCTTGCTGCAAGCGACCACACGACGGTGTTGGTCAGACCATTGTTCACTTCCACCCAGTTGTTGCCGTTATTTGTCGAGCGATACACTCCGCCGTCGGTGCCGGCGAACAATGTGGTACCGACGGCTGCCAACGATAAGACATTGTTGTTGATGAGGCCGGTGCTCGCATTGGCCCAGCTCGCTCCGTTGTTTGTCGAGCGGTACACACCTCCCGCCTGCGCGCCGACAAAAACAGTCGTCCCGACGACCTTGAAGGAAGTGATGGTGCGTGGAGCTAGGCCGCTGTTGGAGGCAACCCAGCTTGTGCCGTTGTTTGTCGAACGGTACACGCCGGACCCGTTCGTTCCCACAAGAAGTGTCGTGCCGATCGTCGCGATTGCGGCCACATCGGTGTTGGCCAGACTTGTGTTGCGGGCACTCCACGAGAGGCCGTTGTCGGACGAAAGGAATACACCGCCTCGTGTTGCCGCAAAGGTATTTGCTCCGACAAAGGCAAAGCCGGTGACGTTCAGGTTCGTCAGGCTATCCGTGCTTGTAAAGAGCCAATCGGCACCGCTGTTCGACGAAGAGAACACGCCGCTGCCGTAGACACCGGCAAACACTTCCGTTGCCGAGCGCGCAGCCAGAGTGATCACCGTCGAGCTTGATAAGCCGGTGTTGACCCCCTCCCAACTCGTCGCGCTGCCTCGCAGGACAAACGCACCCCTTCGTGTTCCCGCGAAGAGATCGCTTCCGCTGACTGCGAGAGCCAACACATTCACCTCCGGCAAGCCGGCGTCAATAGAAGTCCAGTTCGCGCCGTTGTCAGTGGTCTTGAAGCAGTTCCGGTACGTCCCTGCAATCACACTTGCTCCGCTTACGCCAAGCGAGTAGATGAGCGTGTCCGTGAGGCCGTTACCGACGCGCGTCCAGTTCGTGCCGTTGTTGGTGGAGCGGAACACGCCACGGGTGTCGGTTCCGGCAAAGAGCGAGGTGCCGGCAACCGCAAGCGCGCGGATGTTCGTGCTCAACAGCCCGGAGTTTGCAGCAGTCCATGTTGCGCCCAGGTTGGTGGAACGATAGACGCCGCTCCCGGCCATTCCCGCGAACAGCATTGTCCCATTGACGGCCAGTGTCTGCACAAGCGGGAAGACAAGCCCAGAGTCCGCAGGGATCCAAGTTCCGCCGTTGTTCGTGCTCCGAAAGATACCATCGAGCGTCCCGGCAAACACACTTGTACCCACCACAGCAAACGCCCTGACATCGAGAACGGTAAGCCCGCTGTTGGCAGCGCTCCACGTACTCCCCGCATCGAGCGAAAGGAAGACTCCACCGTTGGTTCCGGCAACAATGAAAGAGTCCTTCTTGATGAGCGTGTTCACGACATAACCCTCCAACCCCGAGGAGCGCGGCGACCACAGCAACCCACCGTTGGTGCTCAGGAAGATGCCGTCGTCTGTCGCGGCAAAGAGCCTCGCCCCATCCACCAGAAGCGAGTTGATCTGTCGTCCGCCCGGACCATTCGTCTGCTGCCACTGGGCGTGCAGACTTAGGGAAGACACCAGCACGGCAAGTGCCGGCAACGCAGCTCTCCGCAACATCAAGATACTTGCCATGGACCTCTCCGATGTGAGTGACCTCTACGAAAAAAGAAGGCGCCTTCGAGCGAAAGCGCCAGAGGATAGAGAGTTGTTCGAACAACTGCCGATCATCTCCTTATTTCAC
>CAZIKE010000086.1:0-15550 GCA_964539775.1 uncultured Chitinophagales bacterium | reverse complement strand
CTTTGTCAAGCGCCTTCCACTCCAGAATTTCTGGCGTCGTGTACAAGTACCGCGGATTTGCGAAGTACGGATGGTAGTAGTAGCTGAAGAATCCTCCAACGATCAGAAATGTGAGGAGATACTTGTGCACAATCTTGAAGTCGCGGAACAGCAAGTCGACAGTAAGGTAACAAATCGCGAACGCCAGCAGGAAGAAATACAAACCCAGCGGCACATACTGGAAGTAGTAGTGGCGTGCCATCTCCGCGCGGGGGAAAATGACCGTCCCGACGAAGTTGTAGAGATGGAAGAACAAAGACATGCTGAAGAATGCAACAAAGTTCGAAAAGATGAACCTTGTTTTTCTCACGGACTCATGCTTCACGAGATACACTGAAAGGACGAAGAGCAGCAGTTGCAATGAGTAACTGAGAAAACTCGCCGTTGTCACCTCGTAGTGAGGAAGCTGAAAAGAGACGAAAAACGCCGCTATGACAAGACTCCAGATGAGTGTGATCTTCTTTGCGAGACCCATTGAATTGCTTCCTTGAATTGCGTTTGAAATATATCGAACGCCAAGAAGCAAGTCAAGGGAAAACGCTATTTCTTACGTCAAGTATGCCAATCTTTGTGCCCCCGTACATCGGAACATAGGTGACACTACGTAGGATGTGCTATTGACTCTCCCGTGTGCATTATCTATATTTTCCAGCGTCACACTACAGCAAGCACAGCAAGTTAGGGGGACCTTAGCCGTGCCTCACGCCGATGTTCCTGAACGCAGGGCGGGAAGAAGTGTCTCGCAAAATCAAAAGATGTGCTCATCAAGTCCTCAGTCCGGCGCCATCTCCTGTCTCTAAGCATCATGATCGGACTTGATGGACTAAGGATGTGAACTGTTCTCACCGATAACCCATACAACCACAATCCAACATTTAGGGGGATATTCTTATGACACAAACAGGAAAGCGCTTCCGTTCGCTCGTCGTCGCCTTGTCGCTCGTCGCGGGCACCAATCTCGCCATCTCGAGAATTGCAGAGAAGAGCGGTGTAGCTGCCATGCCGGATTCACCACGGCCGAAGAGCGGCGTAGCCGCTATGCCGGATTCGCCACGGCCGAAGAGCGGTGTGGCTGCCATGCCGGATTCGCCACGGCCGAAGAGCGGCGTAGCTGCCATGCCCGATTCGCCGCGTCCGTAAACTCGCTGAAACAGTTTGAGCGCCGTCCGATCTTGGAGATCGGGCGGCGCTGTTTTTTTGCCATGCGATCTGCGCGTGTTGCAGACTTTTTCAGTATATTGAGTGAGGTTGTTACGCACCGTTGTTTCAGATTTTTTTCTATTAGATAATGGATCAGGATTTCGTCGTCGTTGAGCAGCAGACAGGCACACAGTGGAAGCGCTACGCCGTCCACATCACGCTCTTCCTCCTCACATTTTTTACAACAACACTTGCCGGCGTTGAGTGGCTCGTCAAGAACCCGTTTGAGCTTTCGAATTTCTCCTCGGGACTAACCTACTCCCTGCTCATCCTCGCCATGTTGAGCGCGCACGAGTTTGGGCATTACTTCGCAGCGAAATATCACGGAGTGCAGACCACCCTTCCGTTCTATATTCCGTTTCCACCCTTGCTCTTCTTGAATAATTTTGGGACGATGGGAGCCGTCATCCGTATTCGCTCGGCGATTCCATCGCGCAAGGTGCTGTTTGATATTGGTGCCGCGGGACCGCTTGCTGGGTTTGTCGTCACCGCTCTTACACTCGCAGTCGGATACGCAACACTTCCTTCGAAGGAATATCTCTACACAATTCATCCTGAATATGCTCTCCTGCCCTCGATCCCGGAGGTAGGATTGCGGTTTGGAGATACGCTGTTCCTTCAGTTATTCGAGAAGCTCTTTGCGCCTCCCGATGCGTTTATTCCCCCGATGAATGAAATCTACCACTACCCATTTCTGTGCGTTGGCTGGTTCGGCATGCTCGTTACCGCAATGAATCTGATTCCCATTGGGCAGCTGGACGGCGGGCACATTTCATATGCAATGTTTGGCAATCGCTATCACACCATAGCGCAAACCGCTCTGGTGATTCTCGTTGTGCTGGGGCTGTCGAGTCTGCTGCCCGAACTTGGTATTGACTTCAAGTACGGATGGTTTGGTTGGTTTGTGTGGGCCATGATTCTGATCTTCATGATGCGGTCGGTGAACCTTCGTCGTCCCCCACTTGAAGATGACTCGGCTCTGGATCCGACGCGCATGATGCTCGGCTGGCTGTGCGCCATCATCTTCATCGGATGCTTCTCGCTTGTTCCGATGACGTGGCCGATGCAGTAGGTTTTGTTCTTGACATTAGAGACCGATTTAGATATTTTTCACCGCGCATTCATCACAAGACGAGGACTTTTCTATCGGCGTGTTGGTACAAATCAACAAACAGGAGACACCCGGTACCAACACATGAGTTCGACAAAACACTCAATCGCAAAGCCGAGCATTCATTGTCGTAACTCGATATATGAATCCTCGGCTTTTGTATTCCTGGAATTGCCCATGCGAAGTTTTCTCGTTTACACATCTGCCCTTGCTTTCTTCATTCTCATCCTGACGGGATGCGAGAAATCGAAATTCGGGACGGTTGATGTCAGCACGGACATTCCTTCCATCACACATGTGGTCTTGACCCCCGACAGTATCTTCATCGACAACTTGACTCCGCAGAATGGTCGCTATACCATCAGTGCAGTCGTGAGCGTCAAGGCTTCGTCGGCCGAAGGCAATCTCAGCGTCTCAGCCACAGTTCTGCGTCCAGGTGGCTCGGCCCTCGCGGCCCAGTTCACCCTCCGGGACGATGGAGTGAGTCCCGATCAAACGGCTCGCGACAGCGTCTACACGGCGCGCGTGGAGTTTACAATTGGGCGAGAACAGGCAGGCCGCTATCGTGTTCGCCTCCAGGCGACAAGTGCCTCCGGCAACGTCAGTAATGCCCTTGAGCGAGCCTTGAAACTGGGACGACGAAATTCTGCTCCTGTACTGCTCAGCGTTTCCATTCCCGATTCTATCACTGTACCTGTTAGCGATACGATTAAGGTTCAGTTCACGGCAACCGTTTCCGACTCCGACGGCCTTGGCGATATCCGAGAGGTGACGTTTCGTCGGATTTCACCGCCCGATCCGACCAGGTTCTTCATGAAAGACGACGGGAGCCTTGACCCACCCGTGAGTGTCGGCGGAATCCCCGTCCGAAGTGGTGATGATGTTGCCGGCGATGGCCGCTATTCGTTCCTCATCCCCATCACGCCGACTGCCACCCGCAGGACAAACGTCTTCCTGTTTCAGGCAGTGGATTCATTCGGCGACACAAGCCATGCAATCATTGATTCACTCATAGTTCGTTAACGATGACGTCCACGATACGCTTCTTGCTTTTCGTTCCACTGCTGGCTGCAACAGCGGGAGCGCAGGTTGAGACATTGGACTCTCCTCATCTCGCAGCTCAAGGGTCCTTTGGGAATCAGCCGCCCAGTAACTCCATCTCCCACACCGTAACGGAAGGCCTTCGCGTATACATCGGCACAAGCAAGGGACTTGCTCGTACCACTGACGGCGGTGCGACCTGGGAAAGCTTCCGTGTCGTTCCGCAGTTTGCAAACGACGGCATTTTCTCGCTTGCTGTGCGCGGCAACAGTATCTGGACAGCGACGGGGTTCAGCAAGCCTCTCAAGGATGAGCCGAACCGCACGGTGCAAACCGGTTCCGGGTACACCTACTCGCTGGACAATGGCACCACGTGGACGCACATCCCGCAACCGCTCGACGCTCCCGACGACAGCATCGTGATGTATGGTGCGAACCAGATCAGTTTTCTTCCCATCATCGTTCCTGAACAAAACGTCACCTTCGACCTTGCTTTCAATGACAGTGTCGTGTGGATTGCAAGCTGGGCCAGCGGATTACGGCGGTCCACCAACAGAGGACAAACCTGGATTCGCACCGTTCTGCCTGCAGACACGCGCAATTCCATCTCCCCCTCCGATCAACTCGGCGGCTACAGGGTAGATCCTCGTCGCAACAACAACTTCCTCGGCTTCGCTGTATATCTGGAAGACGACACGACGGTCTGGGCCGGAACGGCCGGCGGCATCAACAAATCCACCGACGGCGGCATCAGCTGGGTGAAATTCTCCGCACAGAACCAGGTTGCACACATCCTCGGCAATTGGGTGATCGCTATCGACGGGCAACAGCTCGGAACGGGAAAGCGCATCTGGTGCACCAACTGGAAGGCAGACGACCCCAACGAGCAATTCGGTGTGAGCTACACCGACAATGGGGGACGCATCTGGAGAAACTTCCTGCACGGCATCAAGGCATACGACTTCGCTTTTAAGGACTCGGTCGTGTACATCGCCACCGACGAAGGGATGTTCCGCTCCGCCGACGGCGGCGAGTCGTGGATGCAGTCGGGCACGATCATCGACCAAACTTCGGGACATCGGCTCATGAGCCGGCAGTTTTTCTCAGTCGCGGTTATCGGCGACACGGTGTACTGTGGAAGTGGTGAAGGATTGGTCAAAACAGTGGATAATGCATCGCATCCCTTCGGCCAATCGTGGCAGGTGCTGCGCGCTTTTCGCTCTGTTGGAAACACAACCACCACGTATGTGTATCCCAATCCCTTCTCACCCAAGCAAGAAGTTGCTCGTGTTCACTACAGCACAGGAGGACGAAGCGCTTCAGTCACGGTGGAGGTGTTCGATTTTGGCATGAACCGCGTCCGTACGATCATCAAAGATGCGCAACGCTCAGGCGCAAATGAACATGATGAAATCTGGGACGGGCTGGACGACAGCAAACGGCAAGTCGCGAACGGCGTGTATTTCTACCGCGTGACCATCGACGGCAACGATGCGTCGTGGGGAAAAGTGATGGTGCTGCAATGACCCACCTGCTCCTGATGTTCCGATGCAAGACGCCGGAGTTCATGGCCTTCCGGAGGGCTACAAGAGCGTGTGCACTTGGCTTGATCATTAACGTGGTGTTGGTTTCGTTCGCCGCAGCACAGATCGGAGGGAAAGCCGGCGCATACAGCCGGATGGGATTTGGTGCGCGCGGACTCGGCATGGGCAACGCTCTGACAGCCGTAACAACAGGCGATGCTGTCGGGTACTATAATCCCGCAACGCTGCCCTATGCGGCGTATCGCAACATCTCTGCTTCCTTCGGCATTCTGTCTCTCGACAGAAGATTGAACTTCCTCAGCTTCGTCCAGCCGTTAGGTGGAGGGAACGACACCGCAGCAAACCGTGCGCGTGCCGGACTTGCAGCCGGTATCATCAACTCGGGCGTGACGAACATCGATGGGCGCGACTCCGACGGCGAACCGACGGGTCTGCTTCAGACAGCGGAGAACCAAGCATTCCTCAGCTTCGGCACGAGTCTGAGGAACAAGCTTGCACTCGGCGTCACGATAAAATACCTCTATCACCATCTCTACACGAATGTAAACTCATCCACGTTCGGGTTCGATCTCGGCGTGCTCTATCGCGTGTCCGACCGGCTGACACTCGGTGCGACTGCACGCGACTTCAGCTCAAAGTACAGTTGGGATACGAAGGGCGTGTACGGCGAACAACGCGCAGCAACAACAACCGACAAATTCCCCCGTCTCTACACCATCGGCGCGGCGTACGGATTGCCCGACACACTTGGCGTGGCTGCAGTGGATGTAGAGTTGAGCGATCAGTCTACAATCTCGCTCAAGGCCGGTGTCGAGGTCTCGATCCTTCCGGAGGTAACGGTGAGAGCTGGTATGGACAGAATTGACCTGAAAGAAAAAGGAACCGGCGTGCGTCCGGCGTTCGGTTTCTCCGCAAAGAAAAACTTCGATGCATGGACGCCGGCACTCAACTACGCCTTTGTCGTGGAGCCGTTCACAAGCTCGGGCATGCATATGATTTCCATTTCGGTGATATTCTAAGATCGAACATATGAGGCGATTACTCTTCTTCATAATGTCGGCGTGCGTTGCATGTGTGCCGTTCATGCAGAGACCATTGCATGCGCAGGCTGGAAAATCCGGCTTAGCATTTCTCAAGTTTGGTGTCTCGGGCCGTGCCGTTTCGATGGGAGACGCGATGAGTGCAAGTGCAACCGGCGCCGTCGCAACGCATTACAATCCCGCAGGTCTCCTCGGGGCAGCAAGCGGATCCACCCAGTTTCTTCTCATGCACCGCGAGTGGGTACAGGACATTCGTTCTCAGTTTCTCGGCGTCAGCGTGCAGCTTGATGAGGAGAACGCGCTCGGCGTTTCGGTCAATACCGCCACCGTCTCCGACATTCAAATCAGAACACGACCGGGAACGGCCGAAGGAACATTTACCTCGCGTGATTATGCGCTGGCTGCGTCGTTTGCGCATAGCTTCTCCCACGAGTTGCAAGTCGGCATCAGCGCCAAATTCCTTTTCGAGAAAATTTTTGTAGATGATGCCAGCGGTTTCGCTTTCGACTTCGGCGCGCAGTACCGGACACCGATTGAAGACCTGCGTGTCGGGCTTTCACTCGCAAACCTCGGACGCATGAACGCACTGCGCGTCGAGCGGATCACCCTTCCCTCTCTCCTTCGGGTCGGGCCGGCGTACACTTTCAGCCTGGAGACTATGACTTCCCAGCTTACTATCGCTTCGGACTTCCTATACATCTTTCCCGAAAAGAAATCCTATGTGAATGTTGGGGGGGAACTGGTGTTCAATAAGGTTGTTGCAGCACGCGTCGGGTTTCAGGCCGGGTCAGGAGCGCGAGGACTGACTACCGGTCTGGGTGTTCACCATGGCATGTTCGAGGTTGATTATGGCTTCTCTCCGTTGTCCGACGACCTGGGCAGTGCCCACACGTTCTCTCTTATCGTGACATTGTGATTGGACTCGAATCGCCTCTGAAGCGGTCATTCATGGTACTGATTACCCTCTTCTTCGTTTCGCTCTATCTGCAAGCAGGAGAAAAACCACTCACGTGGCAATCCTTCGACGAAGGGCTTGCGGAAGCACGGAAAACAAACAGCAAAGTGTTGGTGGATGTGTACACGGACTGGTGCGGCTGGTGCAAGAGGATGGACTTGCAGACCTATGCCAACGACGAGGTCGCAACGTACTTACAGAAGCGCTACGTCGTTATCAAACTCAACGCCGAATCCGATCAGAAGCTCACGTACAAGGGCACGGAGTACACCGAACGAGAACTTGCCGCTGCATTCGGCATTGATGGCTACCCCAGTACGCTCTTCCTCCGCGCCGATGGCGAACCCATTACGATCTATCCCGGCTTTGCCGATGCGAAGCAATTCCTGAACGTTCTCTCCTTCATCGCCGAGGATCATTATCTGACCATGAAGTTCCAGGAGTATCTCACACGAAAGCAGTGAGACATTCCGCTTCAGCTCTTCAGCTCAAGGGCACACACGAGATGGCCTTCGGCTGAGAGATCAGGCTTGTTCGCCGTGACGTTCGTTCTTCCTCTTCGCTTTTTCCATCATCCCGCCAAACGCCCGCACCACGGCATCGAGCGGCAACTCCCGCATGCACGGATGCTGAATCGGGCAATGAAGAAGATTGCAGACGAGACAATCGAGCTGTTCATTCCTGACCCAACTGTGTATGCTGCCGTAGGGACCTTCAGGAAACGTCGGACCGTACAGACACAGGATGGGGACACCAAAGCCGGAGGCAAGATGCATCGGCCCCGAATCGTTTGCTATGATGGCTGAGCAGCGCGCAAGCAAAGCAAGATTGTTGGGGAGAGATGCCGGAGGGGCAAGGATGGCTGTTGCACCGCAGAGACGTTGAATTTCCACCGCATCGGCCTCGTCGGCAGGTCCCCCCACAATGAGCACGCGAGCATCGTATTCCTCCGCTAACGCCCGCGCAATCTCCGCAAACTTCTCCGGCTCGCATCGCTTGGACGGCCAACTGCCCGCAGGCAGAATGCCGAGCACGAACCTTTCGTCCAGCTGATGCGCTTTCCACATCGCCGCAGCATACGCACGGTCTTCATCGGAGAGCGGAAAGACGACGCTCTTGTTCACAATCGGAACACCGATTGCCCGCAGCGCCTGCAAATTCACCTCCGCGCCGTGCAGTTTCTCGCGCTGTGCTTCGCCAACAATCGAGTAGAGATGGCGACGCCAGCCGTAATCGAGCCCCACCCTGTACCTCGCTCCGCTCAACAACGTCATCACCGCCGAACGCGGATTACCGAAGAGATCGATCACCATATCGTACCGCTGTCGGCGAATGTGTCGGATGACCGCGAGGGGGTGCATCGTGTCCTTCTCCAGGACGAAAACGGCGTCCACACGCTTCTCATGAATAATTGCTTCCCTTCCTGCCTTCTCGACACAGTATTCGATGCGCGCAGCAGGGAAATGGCGTTTGACATTGTCGAGAACGATCGTGGAAAGAAACACATCCCCCAGTCCTCCCAGCTTGATGATGAGAATGTTTCGGATGGAGTCGGGTGGAACGATCATCGCACGTTGTCCAACAGCATGAAATCGTGATCGGCGGTGGACGCGAATGGACGAGCCGGCCGGACGAGTTTTCTTTTCCCTTCATACACACATTCCGCGTACAGCGGGCACACATCGCAGCGCGGATGGGCCGACCGGCAGATGGCGCGCCCGAAACGGATGAGGTTTGTGTGTAACGAATAGCTTCTCCCTTTCGGCACCAACGGTTTCATCCGCTCGTATGTCTTTTCCGGGGTCGCTGTTCCGTCCACAAGACCGAGGCGGTGAGCAATGCGGTGAATGTGCGTGTCCACCGGAAAGACATCTCTGCCGAACGAAAACAGGAGAACACACGATGCTGTTTTGAAGCCGACGCCGTTCAGCGTTGTCAATTCTTCTATCACGTGCTCATTCGACTTCCTGCGCAACGCGGACAGATCGAGCGCGCCGTAGCGCCGCTTCACCGCAGCAAGCGCTTCCTTAATGCGAGCGGCTTTCTGATTGGCCATGCCTCCAACTGTGATCGCATCCTTGATGCTCCTCAACGGCGCGGTCGCAACATCCTCCCATGTGGGGAACCTCTTTCGCAGCCTCTCGTATGCCCGATAGCTGTTCTTATCGTTTGTGTTTTGCGAGAGGATGGTGGCAATGAGCATGTCGAGCGCAGGTGGGAGCGAGCGCTTTTGCTTGGGCACTCCGAGATGGTCTTCGAGTATCCTCGCGATGCGAAGTGTCTTTGCTCGCAGGCGTGCAAGCGCGTGAGACATCATGCCACATCCTCAAACACTTCGGGCAGCGGAGTGTGCTCGAAGAACTCTGCGTGCAGCCGGTTGACTGCCTCGTGAAGGCGTTCGCCCTCGATGACCAGCGTGATGTTCACATCCGATCCGCCGAACGAGACCATCGAGATTTCAATGCCGTCCAATGCTCTGAAGATGCGCGGCAGAACATGGGTCGCTCGCCGAAGCCCCTTTCCGACAAGACACACACTTCCTTTCCCACCGAGGACTTCCACGCGGCCAAACTTCTGTAACTCATGCACCAGTCCTTCCGTCAGCAGGCCCGAATCCATCGAGAAGGCGAGCGAGTACTCCGACGTGGTCGTAATGCCGGGGGTGATGCCGTAACCGGTGAGCACATTGAACACTTCTTCCCAGAAGAGGTATTGGCTGAACCGTCGGTGCGGTGTGACGGCAACGCCGGCAATCCCGGCTTTGTGGGCGACCGACTTCACCAACGCGCTCCCCTCGGAATCGCTCGATGCGTGGAAGTCCACAAGCGTACCGGTTCCAATGCGCTTCGAGTTGAGGATCTGCACCGGGATATTCTTTTCGATGACCGGCAGCATGGTGCGCGGATGTAGAACCTTCGCTCCGAAATACGACAGCTCGAACGCCTCTTCAAACGACATGCGCTTCAATTTCTTGACCGAGCGGACGACCCGCGGATCGGCCGTGAGGATGCCGTCCACGTCGGTCCAGATTTGTACGCGTTCGGCCTGCATCGCCCCGCCGATGATCGACGCCGAGTAGTCCGAGCTTTCGCGTCCCATCGTCGTGTACTCGCCGTTGCGCGTAACGCCGATAAAACCCTGCGTTACGGGGACCTTGCCGGCGCGCAGCAGCGGCCGGATGATCTTCTCCAGGTTTTCGGTGACGAGGTCGTTCACCGGCTGCGCACGACCGAAGTTGTCATCCGTGACCATAAAATCCTTCGCATCGACCCACACGGCGTCCACTCCGGCTTCCTGCAATCCCGCTGCGATAATGCGGCTGGAAAGCCGTTCACCGTACGAACAAATTGCATCCATCGTCCGAGGGGTCAACTCGCGAAGAATGGCGATGCCTTTGAGTATCGTCTTGATATCGGAGAGATGGTGGAAGAATATTTCCTCAAGCTCAGCGGCACGTGAGCGGTTGTTGAGGAGATTGTCAAGAATCGTGTTGTGCCGCTCGAAGAGTCTGGTAACAATCCGAACCGCTTCATTTTCATTTCCCGCGGCGGCAGTCCGAGCCGTCAACTCCAGCTCGTTGGTGGCTTTGGCTATGGCAGAGATGACAACGACGGGGCGATGGTCGAGGTGCTCCTGCACAATGCGGATCACATTGCGCATGGCTGCGGCATCCTCATTCGAAGTGCCGCCGAATTTCATGACAATCATGGGAAAGGCACTATCGGATAAGCACCATCCTCCGCGCTTGCACATAACTCCGGCCGCCGGCATTCTCCGCCGCGTTCACCTGCAGGCGATAAAAATACACGCCACTCGCGAGGCCCGCTGCATTGAATCGGCGATCGTAGTATCCGGCTACCATGTTCTCATCAACAATGGTTGCGACGAGTTTACCAAGGACGTCGAACACACTCAGCGTGACCTTGCCGGGACTCGGGATCTGGAACCGTATGGTGGTTGTTGGATTTCCGCCATAGGCGGATCCGCCGGTGGCGGAGAATGGGTTCGGATAGTTCTGTTCCAGCGCAAACGTTTTCGGAATATCCGTTGCTTCGCCAATGCCCGTTGGTTGTATGAACCAGAAGCGGAACGTGTCGATGCTGGCCGTTGTGTTCCACTCGTCCTTCGTCGTCACCGTCCACGTGTACGGTCGGCCGTTATGCAATGCGGCGATGTTGGTAAACGTTGCGACGCTGTCGTTCACAGTGAACGTTGTATCGAGCGCCTCTCCCCACAGATGCACTTCATACCAATGTGGATCGGCGTTCAGGTCGGCTGTCTTTGTCCAGCGCAACCGCATCGAGTTCTGCACGCGTACGGTGTCGTTGTGGGCAGGATCGAGCAATCGGACGGGTATGCGCGGTGCTAACCCGCTGAATCGAAAAATCCACAATCCCGTCGAACCATCGCCGAGAATGATCTTGCCGGAGGGGAAATACGGGTACACCTCCCACGCAAGACTGTTACTGGAAGTACGATACCCGGCCGCCAACGTCGGTGAGAGCGGATTATGAATGTCGATGATTTGGAGGCCGTACCCCTGGTACCAAGAGCAATAGGCGTAGTCACCGCGAATGTGCACGTTGTGAACCGTCGAGGTCGGATCAACGGTGAATGTAGCGCTTGTTGAAGTGGGGATAATAGGCAGATTGCTGATGTCCCAGAACTTCACATTCTTCTGTGGATGGTTGATCTCGTCCGTGGAAAGAGCAAAGCGCCTGTCTTTCGTTATCCACACATTGTGTGTTCCTGAATTGGCGTAGGCGATGCGTCCAATGGTTTGCACATTGAATTTGTTCCGGGCATCGGCGATGATCACGCCCCCGCCGCTGTAGATCGCTGCCGCATAGATGGTGTCACGCAGAACGTACGAATCGTGAACGTATTGCGGCTGATACTCGCTCACGAATTGGGGGTTGGTCGGATCGTTGCGCAGATCGAAGATGAGAATGCCACCCGGCGACCAGCCTGCACATCCATTCAGGTACATGTACCCGTCGGTGATGGTAATGGTATGTGACCGGTTGATGTTCTTCGTACCCTGCGTATAGTTGAACGTCCGTACGAGGGACGCCGTATCCGGGAGACGTGAGAGATCTATGATCTGTACGCCTGTCGCAGCACTTGCCTCGGTCACAATGTACGCGTAGTGCTTGTACGTCTTCATTTCACGCCACGTGCTGTTGGGTCCGACGATATGTGTCACAACGCGCGGATTGCTGCCGTCGGTGATGTCGACAATCGAGGTTCCTCCTGAAGTATTCCCCGATCCACTCCCTGTGATGCCGACAAGGGCATACTCCCGTCCATCGGGTGCGGTGTAGCCCCAAATTGCCGAAAGCCCCGTTCCCGGGCGCGGATGAATGTGGCGCAGTGTATCAAGGCGAGGCTGGGCCAATCCCTGAATGCCCAGTATCAACAGCGCAACCAGCGCAAGTGTCTTGGTCGTCATAAGCCATCCTTCTGTTACTGAGAGCATTATCTGATGAAAGCCATTTTCTTCACTGCAGAAAAGCCGCCCGCCTCGAGCCGGTAAAAATAGACCCCACTCGGCTGACCTGTCGCATCCCATTGCACGTCGTACGTCCCGGGTGACTTCACCTCATTCACCAACGCAGCTACCTCTCGACCCAAGACATCATACACTTTCAGTGACGTAAACCCTGAAACGTGAACCGAGTAGCGGATGTGCGTGGACGGATTTCCGCCGGAGGCGCCCGCCAACCATCCGCCCGTGGCGGAGAAGGGGTTCGGATAGTTCTGCATCAGCCGAAATTCCTGTACACGTTCCTGCGGCTCGATACCAGTCGAGGAGGAACGATACACAAGCTGGAATGTATCCTGGCTCGAGACTTCCGTGAACTCATCCTTGATCCACACATGCCAGCGGTAGGTCTGCCCGTTGAGCATTGAGGCAAAGGAGGCAAGCGTAAGCGAAGTGTCACGCGTTCTCAGGAGCGTATCGAGACCCGGACCCCAGATATGCAATTCGTAGTAGTGCGGGTCTTCTGCCTGATTCGTCGCTGCGCGCCAGCGAAATGTCTTTGCAACACCCTGCACAAGCGTATCGCCATTGAGTGGCGCGAGCAATGGAGAGCGCATGCGCGGCGCAAGCCCGTTGAACGAAAGCACGTACAATCCTGTTTGCATATCCGACCCGATCCATCGTCCCGATGGGAAATACGGATAGACGCCCCAGCAACCGTTGAAGCTTCCGCTCTGGCCGGGATACGAATCGTACCACCCCACTTCGACCGGGCTGGCAGGGTTGTGCACGTCAACGACGCGCATGCCTGCCGAGTAGTGGGAGATGTAGAGATAGTTGCCACGACCGTGCACGTTATGAATGATGTCCAACGGCGAAGCGGCATACTGCGCGAGAGGTGTGTACGGCGGACCGGGACCGAGATTCAGCAGGTCCCAAATTTTCAGATTGTTCACCGTCCCGATCTCATCCGTCGTGAACACATATCTTCCTCCGTTGATGGAAGCCCACGCGTGATGCGTTCCCGATCCTGTGTATTGAATGAAGCGGATGATCTGAGGATTCGCCTTGTCTCGAATGTCCGCAACGTACAGCCCGCCGCCGCCGTAGATTGCTGCAGCATAGAGCGTGTCATTGCGAACAAAGGAATCGTGGATGTACTGCGGCTGGAATTGACCGACGTACTGAGGATTGGTCGGATCATTCCGCAACGAAAAGATCAGTACGCCGCCCGGCGACCAGTTGGCCGATCCGTTGAGGTACAGGTAGCCATCGGCGAGTGTCACCGTGTGCGATCGTAGCGTGTTTCTTGTTCCGTTCGTGTAGTTGAACTCGCGAACAAGGATGGCCGTGTCGGGAAGCTGGGAGAGATCAACAATCTGGACGCCGCGTCCGCCTTCGGACACGATGTATGCGTAGTGTTTGTATGTCTTGATCTCGCGGTAGGCACAGGAGGCATTGGGGCCGGGGATGTGAGCAATCTCTCGGATCGGTGAGACGTTGAGGTCTATGATCGCCGTGCCTGTGTACGTTCCGAGAAACGCATACTCCCGTCCATCGGGCGATACCCAGCCCCAGCAACTGGAGAAATAGACCGTGCCGTAGCAGTTGGTACTGCCGTGCCGTCGGTTGAGCGTGTCGAGCAACGTAACGCCGTTTTGCTGCTGAGCAACGCTGATAGCAGCAGATGAGAGTATGCTGATGGTGAGCATCAACCAGATCCGAAAAAACAAGCAATGCTTCATCAAAAAACCTCTCGAGTGTAAGGAAAGAATGATTTGCATCAGCCGGTCACTTAAGTACCACGAGTTTGCGCGTCTGGCTCAATCCGCCTGCGCTGAGGCGGTAGAAGTACACACCGCTCGCAAGAGTGCCTGCGTGGAGTTGCACGCTGTACGTCCCGGGCCTCAGCGGCGCGTCGACCAGCGTCGCAACGTCACGGCCAAGCAGGTCATAGACCTTCAATGTTGTCTTTCTGTCCTCTGTGTTCCGACTTCTGACCTCGGGCACTGTAAACGTGATCGTCGTCGTCGGATTAAATGGATTTGGGTAGTTCTGTTCGAGCGAGAACCGCGCGGGCGTCGTTGTCGGAACTTCTTCCACGTCCACGCGAATCGTATCCGTGCCGCCAAACTGGTAGTACCGTGCAGCGAATTCCTGCAGGTACTGATTGGTGATGTTCCCGTCGCGGATGATAACGGTGTTTTCATTATTGGAGTTCTCCGCCGAATTGGTCCAGTTGTGAGAGCCGGTGATGGTGGCCGTATTGGACCAGTACGGATACTCTGCGTCGATAATGCCATACTTATGATGCAGCAAACCGACTGTGCCGGGGGTTTTCAAGCGAACATCCACGCCGTTGTTGACGAGGTAGCGATACTGCGAGCCTGTGTCGGTGCTGTCATCAAGATTGCCTCGAACCTTCTTTCCTGCGTTTTTCTTGTTCACCAGCGCAGTCGCAAGTCCGGTACGAGTGAGGGTAAGCAGCTCGAAGCCGATGGAATAGTCCGCTCGATTCAACTCAGCAAGGATCTTCGCGTCCGTCCCGTCGCTGGGACTGAAGTAGAGTTCGACGGGCTTGCCTCCCACAACGAAGCGATGCGGGGTGTTGTTCAGCTTGCGTGCACCAAAACGCGAGAGCGAAGCGTTGGGGATATCGGTGTCGCTTCCCCACATCTCGTTGAACTCCAGAGTGTACGCGTTCGCCAACGCTTGGTCCTGGAACTCGATAGCATTCTGATAGTCATCGTTCGTTCCGGGGTCGGTGGGGTTCCACGAACCGGTCCACACCCACACACTTTCCGGAGCACCGCCACGGCCATCAAACACAAAAAATTTGTTGTGCATGAGTCCTGCCCCGTTGTTGATGGCATCGAACCGATCGGTAATGAGCGGAACGCCGTTGCTCACAAGAAAATTGAACGGCGCGGTGTTGCGGTTGTCGTCTTCGCAGATGACGCGAACCCGCACTCCACGATTCTTCGCCTGCACAAGCGCCTGTGCAATGCTGGAGCCGGCCGTTCCGCTCAGACTATAGAGGCAGACATCAATCGAGCGCTGCGCGGCATTGATGCGCGGCAGCAATCGCTGCACGAGGTTCTGGTTACCAAGTGCGGGTTGGAACCATGCCAGCGC
>CAZIKE010000085.1:0-15551 GCA_964539775.1 uncultured Chitinophagales bacterium | reverse complement strand
ATAATCGCGCGATAGGTGGTGATATACCGCTCGAGCACGAGCGGATCCTCCAGACCCAACCGCACCAACACATCGTGTTGGAACTCGAGTCCTTGATCGAACAGCACTCCACGCGTGTGGAGCCGGTTGGCCAGCACATCGGCGCAGTGGATGAGGCTGACAAGGTCGGGGTTCTCTCTTGCCGAGAGCGGTGCGTGGTGCGTCGCAATGGCTTCAACAAGCTGGCCGGGAAAATTCCAGCGCTCCGCCAGCCATCCGCCAATCTCGGCGTGCGTAATCCCTAACACGCGTTGCTCTGCTTCGAGGAACGGCACCCCTGAGTCCTCCACTGTTGCAAGAATCTGCTTGTACTCATTCTGAAAGTGCTGGTGGAGAATCGAGATGCCCATATCGTGCAGGAGCCCACCCACGAAGACCTCGCCGCTGACGCGATAACCCAGATCACGCGCAAGCCGGCGCGCAATCACGGCACTGAAGATGGCATGATCCCAGAACCCGCGTACATCGAACGACTCATCGTGTTTCTTCTGCAATGCACTTACCAGCGAAATGCTGATGATGATCTCCTTCAACGCGTCAAAGCCAAGCACGATAATGGCAAAATCGACCGTCGAGATCTGACGCGGGAAACCGTAGAAGGCCGAGTTGGCAATCTTGAGCACCTTACTTGTCAATCCCTGATCCGACTCAATCACTTTTCCCAGGCGGGAGGCCGAGGTACGCGGGTTATCCACCAGCTCGATCACTTCCTGTGCAACCGCGGGCAGTGCGGGAAGATGAAGTATTGTCTGAACCTTGTCTCGTATGAATCCCGGCGATACCATTCAATCCTCGAATCGGAAAAGATGAATCTTTGCCTGCAGCTTGTTCAACGCCTCACTATGCATGGCCATTGCGTCCCACTCGCTGATCCCCATGAGGAAGCCGATTTCCGCAAAGGAAAGCCCCTCATAGTAATGCAGCGCGAGAAGCAGCTTCTCGTTGTACGGCAGGTTTTCCACCTGATCAAACAAGCTTGCTTTCGGCTCGATATATTCTTTCCACACTTCCTCCGGCATCAACAAGATCGGGTTGATTTGTCTGTCGTGACCATGCAGATGTCTCATGGACAGTTTCCCCAGAGTGTCAGCGTTTGACTGATGCGTGAAGCGTCCACACCATGCGGGCGAATCTCCTACACGAGTTCACCCACTGTCTCACGCAATCGCTCCAGAATTGCGGCGTGTCGTTGAAACACGCGCGACTCCGATAGATGCATGATGTTTGCGATTTCTTTGAACGTTAGTTCTTCATAGTAATACAGCGAGATCACGAGCCTGTCCTGCGGTGGCAGGTTCTCGACGATCCTCACCAACAGTTCCTTCAACTGCCCGTCAGCCACACGTTCCGACGGATCGGTGTCTTCCTCAGCGGCAAGATTCTCCAGCAGATCGTCTCCCTGGTCTCCTTGCCCGATCACCTCGGGAATGCCGAGCTGGACGTCGTGCATCATCGTCATGTATTCATCGAGCGACATGGCGAGCTCGCGTGCGACTTTTTTCGCCGATGTGCTCAGAAGCTCGTTGCATTCGATTTTCTGCGTGGCGCGGTCGATGGTGCGCATTTTCTCCCGCACCGAGCGCGGCACCCAATCCAATTTGCGCAGTTCGTCTTGCACAGTTCCCCGAATGCGGGTGATGGCATAGGTCTCGAACTTGACGCCGCGGGCAGGATCAAAACGGTCGATGGAATCCAACAGTCCAATCATGCCGAGCTGGAACAAATCGTTCTCGTCGATAATCGACGGCGAGTGGCGTGCAGTGCTGCGAAACTTGCTGACCACAAAGCGCACAAGCCCGATGTACTCGCTCACCAGCGCGCGTCGTGCTTCGGAGGATTTCGTTTGCCAGTAGTTCCGCCAAAGGGTGTCGTGCGTGCGTTCTCGCGATGGTGTCTGCATGATCTACCGTGTGCCTATGGATGTCGTTGTGCAGCAGCGGATGTTTGCGCTTCTGCTCGTTCCTTCATGAGCTGTCTGCGTTTGTTGCTCTCGACCATCGACCCGCCAACGACCACAACCAGAACGATGGCAAGCACGATGCCGACAAATACCAGAAACGCGCGGCTGACAATCTCCAACAAGCCGGCGCCATTTGCCCCGAAGACCACTGCCGAGACGCAAAACCCCAGGATGCCGAGCTGAAAGATCAATTTGTTCATGCTGTTGCAAATCTCTTACTCGTTGCATGCTCCGCTTGCGTGAGAAGCTTTTCTGCTAGAGCACTCATTGCACGCGAAGCACCACACAAAGGAAATTCATTCACCAACGGACTCTGCAGTGCAACGGCCTTCTCGACATGCAGGTCGTGGGGAATAAACCCAAGGAAATGCACGTGCCGCCGGAGGAAATGTCGCACCGCCAACTGGAGTTTCCGTGCCGTCTCATCCGCCTCATCCGCCGTGCGCGCACCGTTGACCACGAGCTTCATCGGAAGCATCGGGTCCGCTGCGGTGATGAGTTTGATCATGGCATACGCATCCATCACCGCTGTAGGTTCGGGCGTCGTCACCACAAGCGCCTCGTGCGAACGCACGGCAAATCCGATCACGATGTTGCCGACCCCTGCCGCCGTGTCGATCACGACATACTCGAATCGGTGATCGAGATCGGCCAGCGCATGCAACAATTCCTTCTGCTGTGCAACGGTCATGGGACGATATTCAGGATTGCCGGAGTCGGCAGGAAGAAGTGAGAAGTTGTGCGTCAGCGGAACGATCACGTCGTCGATCTCCTTCTCTCCCGAGAGAACACTACCGAGACGAAGTTTGGGTGCTACACCGGTCATCACATCGAGAGTGCCGAGGTTCTCGTCGGCATCGAGCAGGAGCGTGCTGTTGCCTCTTGCTGCGAACAACACGGCAAGGTTCAGCGCAACGGTACTCTTGCCAACGCCCCCTTTGCCGCTCACAACGGCAATCATGTGTGGGTGCACGCCTGAGGGTTGTGCGCCAAATCGATCGGCTATTTCCCGCAAGCGAGACGCCTGGTCAAGCATTCGTCATCTCTCCTGTGAACACCATACGGGCAAGCTGCATATTGTTTGCCAAGACAATATCTTCGGGAACATTCTGTCCTGTCGTCAGATAGGAGATGGGTAGGCCGGACTGGTGCGCAACATTCACCAGATGTCCATAGGCAACCGCCTCGTCCAGTTTCGAAAAAATAATACGGTTGGGACTGGCCGGTCTGAAGTTCTCCACCGCTTCCGTCATGACACGGTTGTCGGCGGAAGCACTTATGACGAGATGGACTTCGTGAGGATGGGCCGCGCTGAGGAAGTCGGCAACCTCCTTGATCTCGTGCGCAACGCGCTGGCTGCGCCCGACGGTATCGATAAACACCACATCGCGTTCGCCCAATCGCGCAAGCGCCGTGCGCATCTCCGAAGGCTCGTACACCACTTGCATCGGAATGTTGGCAATGGCGGCAAACGTGCGTAGCTGTTCGATGGCGCCGATGCGATACGTATCGGCAGAGATGAGCGCAACGTTCTTTCCCTTCGTCAGCTTTTGAATTGCCGCAAGCTTGGCGATCGTCGTCGTCTTGCCAACGCCGGTCGGACCGACGAGCGCCACAACGTTCGGCTTCTTCGTCATGTCCGATTCAGACGCAACCCTAACGATCGCGGCTATCTCCTTCACCACCGCCTGCTCCACAAGATGCTTGCTCTCCAGTAAATCCTCACCAAGGCTCCGGTACACACTCTGTGTCAGTTCAGCCGCAAGCTGTTCCTCAACCCCATGGGCAACGAGCGTGATGTATGCATTGCGGAGATGCTCGGGCAGTGCCGGCATGCGTGCATGCTTCAGGTGAACGGCAACTTCCTGCACAATGGTTCGCAGGTTCTCCACCTCATCCCGCAGTGCACGGTATGGCGCAGTTGCCAGCACCGAAGCAGGCTCGGCGCTGAGCTTCTTCGCGCGTTCTTCGAAATGCCGCGCCATGTGTCGAAGACCTTCAAGTGTACTTTCTGCAGAGGAGGCAGAGGTGGCCGCGCGCTGAGCTTCGGTCAATGCTCCGTCAAACTCCTTCGGCGTGCGCGCCTCCATCACCTGATCGTCGATCGCCGCGGTAATCTCGAACTCTTCCTTGCCGAGAAAGTTCAACACTCCTCCGCGTGCAACTTTCCGCGTGCTCAGAATAATCGCCTCGGCGCCTAACTCACTCTTCATGAGGTCCGTTGCCTCTTTCAGCGTGGCCCCAGTGAACTTCTTAATGCGCATTTTCTACCTCCAGTTTGCCAATGAATTCGACATCCGTTTCAGGGGGAAGCTCGGTAAACGACAGCACGGCCACACTGGGAAACGCTGTCCTGATGAGCCGATAGAAATATGGGCGGACCGTCGCCACGCACAGCACGACCGGCTGGTAGCCGCCGGCCATTGCCGTCTCCAGATTGGCTGCCATTCCCTTGTGAATCGCTTCAACGATGTCCGGAGCCAGACCGAGACTCGGGCTACTCTCTCGCTGGTTTTGCAAAGCGTTGGTGATCACCTGTTCGAGACGAGGTCCCATCGCAATGGCATGGAGAACTCCGCGCGCATCTTTGTACATCCGCGCGATGGTTTCCGAGAGCGAGTGCCGGACGTATTCGGTCAGCACGTCCACGTTCTTTGTCACTTTGGAGTAATCGGAGAGTGCTTCGAGAATCGTGACAAGGTCGCGGATGGGAATGCCTTCGCGCAGAAGGTTTTGCAGCACCTTCTGAATGGTGCCGAAGGGCAACGTGTCGGGACTGATCTCCTCGACCACGGCCGGATAATCCTTCTTGAGATTATCAATCAGCTTTTTCGTTTCCTGTCTGCCGAGAATCTTATCGCAGTTCCGCCGCAGCACTTCCTGCAAATGCGTGGAGAGGACAGCCGGAGGATCGACCACCGTGTAGCCCGCAAGTTCGGCAGCTTCCCGATCATGCGATGCAATCCAGATCGCAGGCAAACCGAACGCAGGCTCTTTCGCCGGGATGCCGTGGATGGATGGGGACGCGGCACCGGGATTCATCGCCAACAGACGGTCAACGATCAGGGCATTGGTCGCGACAACGTTGCCGCGTATCTTGATGACGTACTGATTGGGATCGAGCTGAAGGTTGTCGCGTACGCGGACGGGCGGAATGACAATGCCCAGTTCCATCGCCAGTTGCTTGCGGAGATTGGTAATGCGACCGAACAAGTCGCCCCCCTGCGCCTCATCCACAAGCGAGATCAAGCCATACCCGATCTCCACTTCAAGCGGATCGACCTGGAGGTAGTCCTCGATCTTTTCCTGAGGCGGCACGGTGGCTGCTGTCAGCGGCGCACCTTTCGCCTCCTCTTGCTGGCGCTTGCCCTTCATCGTGACCAGGCCAACGGAGCCTGCAACCGTTGAGAGAATCAGGAAGGGAATCGTTGGCAGGCCGGGGACGACAGCGAACAACGCCAGCGCGCCCGAGGCAATCAACATGGCTTTGGGTTTACCTAACAATTGCGCGCGCATCTCGCGGTCCAGTGCATTGCCCGATGCGCTGCGGGTTACGATCATGCCGGCAGCCGTCGCCGTAATGAGCGCGGGGATCTGCGACACGAGTCCGTCGCCGACGGTGAGCAGCGTATAGCTTTGTAAAGCGTCGAGGAATGTCATGCCACGCTGTGCAACGCCGATGACAAACCCGCCGAGGATGTTGACCAGATTGATCAGCAAACCGGCGATTGCGTCCCCCTTCACGAACTTGCTTGCGCCATCCATGGCGCCGTAGAACTCCGCCTCACGCGCAATCTCGCGGCGGCGCTGGCGCGCTTGTTCTTCCGTAATCAGGCCTGCATTCATATCCGCGTCGATCGCCATCTGCTTGCCGGGCATGGCATCCAGCGTGAAGCGGGCGGCAACCTCGGCAATGCGCCCCGCGCCCTTCACGATCACCACAAATTGGATAATGACAAGAATGATGAAAATGATGAACCCGACCACGTAATTTCCCTCCACCACAAAAGCACCGAACGCGTTGATGACTTCCCCCGCATACCCGTCACCAAGAATCAGGCGGGTCGAAGCGACGTTCAACGACAGACGGAAGATGGTCAGGATCAACAGCAGACCGGGGAACACCGACAGCTCCAACGGATTCGTGATGTACATCGAAACCGTGAGAATCAAGATCGCCAGCGTAATGTTTGCTGAGATCAACACGTCGAGCACAACCGCCGGCAACGGGATCATCATCATCGCGAGGATGAGGATCACGCCCACCGCCAACAGGATATCCGTGTTCCTGCTGAGCATCCTCAGTGAAGGAGACTCAAGTACGCTTCTCTCTGTAACCGTTGCTTCCATTTTCTTCGTTTATGCTGTAATGCGTTCGTCGTTCATCCCGCATGCGATAGACAAAGGCAAGAACCTGTGCAACCGCTTGGAACAGTTTCTCGGGAATTTCCTCCCCCACGTCCACCATCTTGTAGAGCATCTGTGCGAGAGGCTTATCTTCGATGATCGGCACATCATGTTCCCGTGCAATGTCTTTGATGCGTTCGGCGATGAGGTTGGCACCTTTCGCCACCACGCGCGGGGCGTTCATCATACCCACGTCGTACTTGAGCGCAACAGCAAAATGCGTCGGGTTGGTGACGACCACGTCGGCTGTGGGAACATCCTGCATCATACGGCGATAGGCAATCTGGCGCTGGATGGTTCTGATACGGCTCTTGATGAGCGGATCGCCTTCCGACTCCTTCGCCTCCTCCTTTTGTTCGTGTTTGGTCATGCGAAGGGATTTCTCGTACTCGAACCGCTGGAACAGATAGTCCGCGGCAGCAAGAACAAAGAACGCCAGGCCGACTTTCACACCGACCTGAAGCGCCGACATGGTCATGAACTCCAGAATCGTCCCGACGTCGCTATCGACTAACACCACCGCTTCTGCGATGACGGAGGACGTTGCGTTATACGCCACCAGCCCGACGATCAGAATCTTGATGATGCCCTTCGCCATTTCCACAAGCGATCGGACGGAAAGCATCACGCGCTTCATCCCGGCAAGCGGATTCAGTTTGGACAGCTTTGGCATGAGCGGCTCCCACGTGAAGAGGAATCCCACCTGCGCAACGCTGACAATGACTCCCACACAGAGCACGCCGACCAGAACGGGCATCAGAGCCAGAAGAAAACCGAACAAGCCATCAGCAAATAAACGGTGGATGTTCTCTGCATTTAGATCGATGGACGCAAGACTGGAGAACACGCTTCCTGCAACCGTCATGAGCTTCGCCGCGAGCATCGCACCGCCGAAGTAGAGGATCAGCAGGCCGAAGACAAGGACGGCGGCGGAGTTCACATCCATTGACTTTGCAACACTCCCCTTGGCGCGTGCATCCCCGCGCTTTTTCGGCGACGCAGGCTCGGTTCTTTCTTCAGCCGATTCGAATTCTGCCATACACTTACAGCACCTTCACGAGTTCGAGCATGTTCTCTTGAAAGGCAGCTAACAGTTTCTTGAACACAAACACCAACAACGGCAGCGCGGCCATGAGCGCAAGCAAGCCTGCGCCCACTTTCAACGGGAAAACAACTGCAAACAGGTTCATCTGCGGCATCACGCGCGAAAGAATGGAGAGGGCGACATTGATGAGAAACATCGTGACCATGACGGGCGCAGCAAGCTTCACGGCAATCACGAACATCATTCCCGCCATAGTGATGAGCTGTTTGGCTGCTTCGCCATGGAGGGTGAAGTTCCCCATCGGTACACTCACGTAGCTGAGCTGAAGCGCCTCAAGCAGGAAATGATGCCCGTTGAGCACGACAAACACCATGAGCATGAGCCAATACAACGACTCGCTGATGACCGATGCATGAGCGTTGCTCTCGGGATCGAACATGGCAGCAAGCGAAAGGCCCGAATCGATGGCAATCAGCTCCCCCGCATAACGAACACCGGCAAACAGCACACCCGCAGCAAACCCGATGAGCACGCCCACAGCGGCTTCTTTCAGGACATTCAGCGTCAGGGGAATCAGCTCGGCGCTGAGCATCGCAGCTTCTCCCGAGGCGAGCGGATACAGAACAAATGCAATGAACATCCCGATCGCCACTTTTACCTGTACGGGGATGGCCATGTGCCCCAGCATCGGCGCAACCACAAGCATCGCCGTGACGCGCACGAACAGCATGAGAAAAACGAGAAATTGATCAACAAACACTTCCATACATCACCGCACCAGTGACGGGATTTGGTGGTATAACGTTGTTGTGAACGCAACGATCGTCTCGATCATCCAGGGCAGCGTCAGCACCAGGACGACGGCTATCGCAATCAGCTTTGGCACGAACGAGAGGGTGAATTCCTGGATCGACGTCGCTGCCTGCAGTACCGAAATGACCACACCGACCAACAACGAAACGACAAGCAGCGGGGCTGCCAGCAGCATGCCGGTGTAGAACGCCTCTCGGATAATATGCACGACGAATTCAACGGACATATACTCCCCTTAGCGGAAACTTTGCATCAACGAATCAACAACCAGATGCCAACCATCCACCAGAATGAACAGAAGAATCTTGAACGGCATCGAGACCATAACTGGCGGAAGCATCATCATCCCCATCGACATGAGAATGCTTGCCACAACCATATCGATGATGATGAACGGGATGAACAGGACAAACCCGATCTGAAACCCGACGCGCAGTTCGCTGATCGCATACGCGGGCACAAGCACATGCGTCGGCACTTCGCTGCGGTTTTTCGGCTTCTCCATGGCGGCAAACTTCAGGAACAACCCGAGGTCTTCCTCTCGCGTCTGGCGGAACATGAACTCCCGGATCGGCTCGACGCCTTTGTCGTATGCTTCCTGCAGAGTCATTTTTTTCTGCAAGTAGGGTTGCAGGGCCTGGTCGTTCACTTTGCTCCATGTCGGCGCCATGACAAAGAAGGTGAGGAACAGGGCCAGCCCGACGAGAACCTGTGCGGGCGGCATCTGTGGCGTTCCCATGGCCTGCTTGAGAAAGTGCAATACAACAATGATGCGCGTAAAGGCGGTCGTGAGAATCAGGATCGCCGGCGCCAGCGAGAGAATCGTCATCAAGAACAGAATCTGCAGCGTCACCGACACGTCGTCGGGACCGGTTGCTTTCCCGACTTCGACGGAGAGCTTCGGGAACGGCATCGCCTTCTCCTGTCCGGCGGCCACACCGGTCACGATCAGCAGACAGAAACCCAACATGAGCAAGCGCCGCATCAGTGTGTCCCTTTCGGTGCAAGCTTGCCAAGCTGGAGGCCCAGCACCCGCACGAACGCAGGCGAATCCTCTCCGCGCTTGCGCGTCCATTTCCTGTCGGATGCCTGCTCCGCAAGCTTGTCCGCGATCTCCTTCAGGCTCCGTGCGTCGCTCACCTCTCCCAGTACCTGCATGCCTTCCTCGCCCATACCGATGATCAGAATCTTGTCCATCACCTTAATGACGGAGACAGCGCGCTTGGGCTGAAGCACCATCGTCCCCAGCACTTTCATCTCGACGACACTGGAGGCAGAAGCGCGACCGCCGATCATGACTTTCTTCATGACGAACACGACGCCGATCATCAACGCAAGGACTGCTCCCAGCGAGAGGAGGGTCTTGACGACAAGCCATTCCATCGCGTTACTTCCCGAGGCTCTTGATGCGTTCGGAAGCATTAACAAGATTGGTGACGCGGATGGCGAAGTGCTTGTCGATCACCACGACTTCACCTTCCGCCATCTTTTTCCCGTTCACGACGATATCCACCGGTTCGCTTGCCATCTTGTCGAATTCAATGATGGACCCGCGTCGCAGGTCGAGCACACTGCGGATCTCCAGTTCTGTTCTGCCCAACTCGATGGAGACGGGCAACATCAGGCCCATCAAGAGATCTAACTTGCGATCATGATCGGCCGAAGGCTGTCCCTCGGCCGGGGGGTCGAACTGCTGAAACTCCGCTGCCTGGATTTCGGTATTGCCGGCAGGGGATTCCGTCTCTCCTTCGTTCTTCTGTTCGCGCGGAGGAAATTTCAACATCTCGTCGTTCTTGATCTGCTCCATGATGTCCTAACTGTTGTTGTCGCTATCCACAATAATGCGAGTGATTTTCATCGCTACCTTGTCGTTGGAGATGCCCGGGCGGCCGCGCGCACGCAGACGCCCTCCCACCATCAAGCGCATCTCCCCGTTGACCGGCGTGTTGGTGACCAGAAGGTCACCCACCTCCAGATCTTTCAGTTGGCGTAGCGTCATCGTTGTTTCGCCGAGGATGCATGTTGCAGGCACTTTCGTCGTCTCGAGTGTTCGCAAGATGGCACCTGTCCATTCCTTCTTCTCGAGCGAGCGCTGCATGTTCCCATGATGTTGTATCTGGAGGGTTGCCAGCACGTCTTCAAGGGCGAGTGTCGGGAAGCAGAGCGACATGCCGTAGCGATATTCGCCCAGCATCACCTCCAGCTTTATCACCAGAACAATCTCGCTCGTCGGGGCAATCTGGATGAAGTCCGCTTCGGTTTCATAGCGGTCGAGTGTGAAGTCGCTTTCTATGATGGAAGACCAGGCGCGCTGGAGTTCGCTTATCGAACGCTGGACGATGCTCTTGACGATGTTCTGTTCGATCTTGGTAATGGGACGGGACTCGACAACGTTTTCCATCGTCCCTCCCAGCATGCGGGAGATAATGGCGAGCAGCAGCGCCGGACTGAACTCCATCACGGCTTTCGCTCCCATCCGCTCGATGCTGAACACGTACAGGCAACTGGGGCGGGCTGTTGCAACCACGTACTCCGAGTAGAACATCTGATCGACCGACACAACGCTCACGGAAGCCGTTGTTTGCAACCGCGAAACGAGGAACGAGCTTAACGCCTCAGCGAAGTTATCGTGAACGGTGTTGAAGGTCTGCATCTGCCGGCTGGAAAGACGTCGCGGCATGCGGAAGTCGAACGGCATAACCTCGCGCTGGAGATTTCTGCCGCTCCCTGCCTGCTGCTTGTCCCTTGCGACCTCTTCCCCGCCGAGATCGGAGAGCAAAGTCTCGATTTCCTGTGGCGAGAGGATCCCTGCCATTGCTCGATGATTATTGGATGATATACTTGCTGAAATACACGCTGTTCAGTTTCCCTGTCTTCACTAACTCCTTGGCGCGCATGAAAATCTCGTGTCGCAGCACCTCGCGCTTTGATACATCGATTAAATCTTCCATGCTCTTGCTTGTGAGAATCGAGTTCAAGGCATCGCGCACCGCCATCTCCTTCTTCTCCATTTCCTTCAACGCCTCTTCCGAGCTGAGGTTGAAGCCGATGGTCGTCAACAGGTAGCGCTGGCCATTCGTCCCGGCAGGGTTGATAATCAAGTCCTTGATCGCAAACAGGTACTCCTCCTGCACATCGGCGGTACTTTCCGCTTCAGTCGTTGCGGTGCTGCTTGGATGCGCTTGTTGTGCTTGTGCTGGCGTCAGCGCTGCGGCATTCTGCAGCGAGAGAGGCACGAGAAACCGCGCGGTCAGAAAGTAGACGAGCACGAGCTGAACAAGAAATGCAGGCACCCCGATCAGCAGCACCTTCTTGAGTGGACCGGGTTCTTTCTCGACCTTTTGTTCGGTCGGTGGTGAGGGAGTCGCATCAGCCATGGGCACATCCTTGTGAATATTCGTGTCGCACGGAGAAAGGTCAAACCGTATGCCATCGGAAGAGTTCTCGGAATCTTGAGAGATAGGAAGTGGAACCGTGGATATGCGCACGCGCGCGAACAACCAGCGGTCTTGCCACGCCGGTGCTGGTGGCTAATATCGGCCAACTGGTGTCCGTACGATCCGTTTTCGTGGGAAGAACGAAGAACATCGGGCGGCTCACTGCATCAGTGAGCCACCCGAGTGATGACGCTTACCGTCGCAGGTTGATCGTTTCCTGGAGAATCTCGTCGGTCACCGTGATGATTCTGGCGTTTGACTGGTAGCCGCGCTGCGCAACGATCATTCTCGTGAATTCCTCGGCGAGATCCACATTCGATTGTTCAAGCACACCGCTGGCGATCTCGGAGCTTGAGCCTTCACCCGCAACCACATACGCCGCGTTGCCGGAGTTGCCTGTCACCGAATACAACCCATCACCCTCTTTGAATAATCCACCCGGATTATTCAACTCAGCGAGGATAATCTGTCCCAGCGTAATCGTTGTGCCGTTGGAGAATTTCCCCTGCACCTTGCCGTTCTTCTCCACAATGATGTTCTCCAATGTGCCGGATGCGTATCCATCCTGATCTCTCATGCTAATGAGAGAGTTGCCCGACGTTTGCGTGATACCGCCAAACTGTCCCGGCGTCCCGACATCGAGCGTAAAGCTCACGGGGTTGGCGCCGTTGGTCGGCGTAAAGGCAATCGGCGTTCCTGTCGAGGTCAGGAGCGTACCGCTGCCGTCGAAGGTCAATGCCCCGTTCCCGATGGAGCCTGTTTGGCCGGTGAGCCTTGCATCCCACGTCCAGGCGTTTGGACCTGTCTTGGTGAACGTCACGGTAATGGAATGCTGGTTTCCCAGTGAATCGTACACCTGAAATGTGGTTTGGGCAGTTCCGTTGACCGCGGTGCCGCTATCGAGGTTGCCCGCGAGCTTTACGGTTGTGGTCGATTTCGCCGGCGCCTTTCGATCGAAGGCGAAGCGAAGGTTCGTGATGGGCGCATCGACGGGAATGGTCCCATCGGGATCGGCGAGACGGCCTTGCAGAATGGCACCGTTGCTCGGCAACACCATGTTCCCCGCTGCGTCGAACGTGAAGTTCCCGACGCGTGTGAGGAATTCCTGGTTTCCGCGCTTGACCACGAAGAAACCGGCCCCCGTGACGGCCAGATCGGTTGCCGAGCCCGTGCTTTCGAGATTGCCCTGTGTGAACAAAGATTGGATGGCGCCGACGCTTGCGCCTAATCCGATCTGCTGCGGGTTCACCCCGCCATTCTCACCCGTCGGACGAAAGGCGCTGAGACGGGTTTGTGAGAACATCTCCGCAAACAACGCGCGGGACGTTTTGAACCCGATCGTGTTGATGTTGGAGATGTTGTTGCCGATGATGTCCAGCATTACCTGATGGTTGCGCAACCCGGAGATGCCGGAAAAGAGTGACGTGTAGAGCGACATAGTTGTACCCCCTGTAGTTTATTGTTGATCAAAGAATTATCGGACCTCTGTCGATCGGTCCGACCGGGGGCCTCCTCACTGCGAGGACCGGCCCACTTCTGTGTGTTCTATCCTGCAATCACCGCGCTGTCGATATTGGTGAAGACGTTCTCCTTCATGTTCTCACCGTGGATCGCGGTCACCACTGTTTTGTTCTTCACGCTGACGATGAACGCCAGGTCACGCAAGAGCACCAGCGAATCGGTAGCCCCTTTCTTCTCGGCAAGCGCAATGGCGTGTTGAAGATCGGCAAGGTCCTTCTGGTCCAGCCGGATATTCCGTTCGCTTAGGCGATCCTGCGCATGTTTCGAGAAGCGTACCTCCTGCAGTTCTTTCTGGAGGATGGCGTCGAACGAGCGTTCCGCCGGAAGAGGAACCGAAGGCTTCTGCTTCAGTCCATCGACGCCGCCTACCGGCAG
Organism: uncultured Chitinophagales bacterium; assembly: GCA_964539775.1. Classification (GTDB taxonomy): domain Bacteria; phylum Bacteroidota; class Ignavibacteria; order UBA10030; family UBA6906; genus CAADGV01. The sequence continues at coordinate 1,954 of CAZIKE010000085.1, read as the reverse complement.
GAACGGTACCTTGACGCCGTTGATGATCTCCGCCATGATCGTTAGCCCTCCAGCACTTCAAGGATATTACCGAGCAACACTTCCTGCCCGTTGATCACGAACTTTGTCCCCTCCGCTGTGAAGCGCACTGCCGAGACAGTTCCATACATGAACAGGGACGCAGTGATCGCATTGTTGTTTGCGTCCTTTGCCTCGACCACAAACGTGTACTTCCCTGCGGGGGCCTCATTGTTGGGATAAATATTCGGATCAGTCCGTCCATCCCACGTGAATGTGTTATCACCCTGGCTTGTCCCGTTCACGTGCAGCGTTCGTACGACGCGGCCCGACTCGTCCTTGATTTTGACCGTTACTGTTGCTGCTGCCGAGGGAAGGGTATAGCCGAGCTTGATGTCCCGCGTCCGTTCCGCCGGAGCGCGCAGGTGGAACGTATCGCTGGAGGCCCGCACTTCCTTCCCCACAACTCCCGCGGACGGTCCGTCGTTGTTTGCCGGCGTCAGCACGTAGTTCGCGTTGATGCTGTCGGTCAGTGAGCTGCTGATGTTGTTGAGCTGCTCCACCGAGGCAAACTGTGCGAGCTGCGAGGCAAACTCGGTTCCCTTCAGCGGGTTCATCGGGTCCTGAAACCGCAACTGGTTCGTCAGCAGCATCAGGAAGTCGTCCTTGCCAAGGAGACCGTTTCCCGTGCGCGAGTTCCTCACCTGCGGCGGACCCAACCCCGTTGCCTGAAAGACTGGCATTGTTCCTCCTTTTGGTTTTGGTTTGTGTTAGATGATGTACTCCACCGTGTTGTAACCGAGATCCCGCATTGCTGCGTATGTCTCCATTACCTCCACATCCTTCTGGCGTCCCGCCTGCGGCTGATGTTGGGATCGCTGATGCTCGCGTTGCGCATTTCCCTGTCCATCTGCCACAACGTCGAAACGTCGAATCTCAATGCCCTGGGAGGCGAGCGCTTCGCGCAATTGGGGAAGTTGCGCGTCCAGCGCTGCCTTCACGGCGGGCATACTCACATCCAGACGCGCCGCAAGCTCACCTTCCTGAAGGGTGACCTTCAGCGACAACTCTCCGAGGTGTTCGGGCTTGAGCCGCACGCGCACTTCCGACGTCTTACCGGCAACATGCAGCCGCAGCTCGTCGGCAATCCGCACAACGAAGTCTCGTGCAAAATCCTCCGGCAATTCGATTATCCTCCCTGGAGTCTTCGTCGAAGTCTTTTCACCATGTATGCCCTCCGCCTTGGCACTCAGCATCGGTGTAGTAACTTGCATCGCGATGCTCTTCTCCGTCCCCTCGATGGGGCGAGTGACATTCGTTGCCTGTAACGACTGCTCTGCCTGTTCCTTTCTCATCACTCGAATCGTCGACCAATCCGGGACGCCCTCCTCTGTCGTGTTATCGGCAGCAGCCGGCGGCGCGTTCTCCTGCACGAGATCGAGCTTCCGTTTCATCTCCCCTCCGAAGTCTTGCGGCGCGTGTGCGGTCGATTGCACGTCGGTACGATCGACCTCGGAATCGAGAGACTGCTCCGCTTTTCTCATCGTTCGCATGTGACTGTCATTCTGGGATGAGAGTGCACGACCCAATGAGAAGCTATCGGCTACCGCTTTGAGCGCCACCGTCGTTTCGGCAGGCGTCAATTGGTGAACGGACGGAATATTCCGAACGCTCAACTTCATCTTCCCCCAATCGACCGAGAAGGTTGAAGCTGTCGCCGGTTCATCTTCTCTGCGTCCTCCTCGAACCGGCACGTTTGCCTCGAGTGTGAGGTCCTCGGCATTGGCATCCCACGGATTGATTGGGTTCCTCCACTGTGCAGTTGCACGTGTTTGTTGGCTCCTACCGTCAGCCGCTCCTTCTCTGACGTGAGACGAATGCGGTGCAGGACCAGACTGTTCGTCGCCACGAATGCGAACCAATCCATCGGGCAGAATCTCCCTTGCTTGGCGTCTCT
>CAZIKE010000084.1:0-15683 GCA_964539775.1 uncultured Chitinophagales bacterium | reverse complement strand
ATCATCGTACTGCGAGCGAGAGGACGAGAGCGCAGGGGATACAATACATACACAAGCGCAGCAATGATCAGGAAGGGTGAAAGCACTGACTCGATGCTCAGGCCCAACAGCACGAGTAAGGCTGCGGCAAGCGTGATCGTGAGAAGCAAAAAGGTTACGTGCAATTTTTCGTCATTCATCGGAGGTATGCTACAAGATGTGTCAGGTGCCGGTATGACCGAATCCCCCACTGCCCCGCGTCGTCGTATCAAGCACCTCCTGTTCGCTCCAGGTTATGCGTGTGTAGGGTGCGATAACCATCTGCGCGATCCGATCCCCTCGACGGATGACGAAGTCCTGCTTTCCTAAATTGGTGAGTATAACCTTGACTTCACCGCGATAATCGGCGTCGATCGTGCCGGGGGAATTCAGAACGGTAACTTGGTGTTTGATCGCAAGTCCGCTGCGCGGCCGGATTTGTGCTTCGTATCCTTCGGGCAGTGCGATGGCAAAGCCGGTCGGGATCAACGCCGCTTCGCCTGTACGCAGCACGAATTCCTTCTCGACAGCAGCACAAATGTCCATTCCGGCTGAATGTTCGGTGGCATACTGCGGAAGTGGTAAATCGTCGGCCCCTTCCGCCGTGCGGATGATGGGAACGCTAATGGCTTGCATAAAGAGGTGAAGGAATAGACATCAAATTGTTAGTGCCAATATATCCCATGAGTGTGAGAGATGCAATGCAAGCGAGATCGGGTCCAAACAGGTGCATTTTGAGACACGATGGAAGAAGCTGTCGTGTGTTGCGCCATCCGCTTCAACCGCGTGCCACGACACGAAAGCTCGTTCTGCGAATTGTCCTGTCGTGAGTTTCTTAGTGAACAAGCGGGCGCCCTATCCCTCAAACTCTTTCAGCACTTCCCTTTGACAAGAGTCTGAGCGTAGTTTAATAGGTAATGGATGTTTTAGTTGGGGACACTTGACTTTTTGAAAAAAAGGTTCTAATATCGAAACGCTTCGAGTATAGGCGGAATAAAATCTGTATCATTTGCATTTTTCATGCATTTTTAAGTAATCTTCCGAGAAAGCGATTCGAGAATAACTGCTCAACGCAATGAGTAAAAGACCCACCATAAAGGATGTTGCGCGCAAAGCAGGACTCGCGCTTTCGACGGTCTCGCTCGTTATCAACAACAGCGGCTATGTGAGCGAAGAAGCTCGAACGAAGGTACTGAAGGCAATCGAAGAGCTTGGATACCACCCCAGCAGAGCGGCTCGAGGACTTGCCTCAAAGACCAGCGGCAACATCGGGTTCATCCTGTCGGAGGATCACTTCTCACTTGCTGAGCCGTTCTACACAAAGATTTTTCTCGGGACAGAGTTCGAGGCACGCAACCACAACTACTACATCATCCTCACGACCGTGGGCACAAGATTTCGCGAGCCAACCGATGTGCCGCGTTTTCTCTTAGAGCATAATGTTGATGGCGTCATCATCGCAGGTCGCGTCAACGCAAAACTCGTTGCGTACGTTGACCGCATGGGCTTGCCGATCGTGTTAGTGGATTTTGCCGTCCCACGAAAACACTATTCATCCATTCAGATTGACAACAATAAGGGCGCCTGCCTTGCCGTCGAACATCTCCTGAACCTTGGCCATCGCGATATCGGGTTCGTTGGCGGTGACATCACACACCCCAGCATTGCTGCGCGCCATGCGGCGTTCCGGGACTGCCTTACCGATCATGAGATCACCCCCAATCCCAATCTGATCGTTACAGACCTGCCGGGCACAGCCGTGCAGGATGGTGCTGATGGGTTGAAGGCAATCCTCGACCGCGGCGGTCGCCCGACAGCACTGTTTGCCGCCAATGATGCAATAGCTATCGGCTGCATGCAGCATGCGCGTCGACGCGGCATTCGTATTCCTCAGGATATTTCACTCGTCGGTTTCGACGACATCGAAACCAGCGCGCATCTCGATCCTCCACTCACCACAATCAGAGTCATGAAAGAGGAACTTGGGGCAGCAGCCGTCCGCACGCTGGTACAGACAGTGAAAGCAAAATCCGCTACGACAATGACGGTCCATGTTCCGGTCGAACTTGTGGTGCGAAGCTCCACGCGCCAGCTTACAAGCGGAACCTCCGGTGCACGGGCCTCAACCGGATAACACAAGTATGATTTCTTCCGGCACTGTGTAGTCCACTCCTATGCATGCCGGACGGAACTCATAAAAACAACATCAACCATCAATAACCAAGTAAGGAGGTGCACGATGAGATACGGCATACTTTCTCTTGTGCCGATCGTTGTGCTGTTCCTCGCCTTCAGAGCGTTGGGACAGACGACCAACCTGCTTCCGAACGGTGGGTTTGAGAGTGGGAAACCCTCGTTGTGGTTTCCGGAGCCCGGAGGAGCCACACTCACCTGGGCCACCGATCAGACCTACGGCGGAAGCCCGCGTTCACTGAAGATCGTCAAGACCACCACCGGCTCCATGTCTCGCTGGATCAGCGGCAACCAGGTGCGTTACTGGGTAGATAAAATCCCGCGCAACGTGGACATCAAAGTCGGTGCCTACGTCAAGACCAGCGGCGTCAACACCAATCCACCCAACGACCAGGCACGCTGGCAACTGAAGTTCTGGTTCTACGACACACTCGGCGGACTCATCGGCGGACAACCCTTCGTGCTGAATGTCGATCAGTCGGTTGCCACACGCGACTGGTACGCCGACACCAACGGCGTCGGCTCGCTCATTCTGCCGGTGGATGCCTATCGTGTGATCATCGCTGCTGAGGCTGGCCCCAACGCTACCGGCACGGTCTGGTTCGATAACTTCATCCATGTCGGTCGCGGCGGACAATGGGCAGGACAGAACTGGAACGGCTTTGTGGATGCCGACAGCGGCTGGCAGTACTGGATTGCTCCGGTCGGCGGCAACGACGGCCAGACACTCTTCCCCGGCTCCGGCGTCACCACCGAGCAGGCTCGCACCGGTACCTACTCGTTGAAGATCACGGCTCCGGTCGGACGAGCGGCAGGTGAACTGGTCTGGTTCACCGAAACCGTTCCCATCCCGGCCAACAGTGCAGGCAAGAAGTACGTGCTCAGTGCCTGGATGCGCACCAGCGGCATCAAGCGCGATTCGGTCTTCAATGCTTCCTACGCCTTAGGCTTCACCTGGACCTGGCACACGCGCCTGTTCCAGGATGCCGGTGGATGGAACGAACACAGTTCGGGCGAGTATCGTTTTGTGCTGAAGGATACCTCCACCAACTGGACGCAGTATCAGGTCATCATCACCGTGCCGGATAATGCCGTGCGCGCTGTCTCCGTGCGGCCGCGGGCATTCCATCTCTGGACTGGTACCGCATACTACGATGACTTCGAACTCTCACCCCTTAGCGATGTCAACCTTGTTGGAAGCATGGGAGGGTTCGAAAGCGGCAAGCCCTCGTTGTGGTTTCCGGAGCCCGGAGGAGCCACACTCACCTGGGCCACCGATCAGACCTACGGCGGAAGCCCGCGTTCACTGAAGATCGTCAAGACCACCACCGGCTCCATGTCTCGCTGGATCAGCGGCAACCAGGTGCGTTACTGGGTAGATAAAATCCCGCGCAACGTGGACATCAAAGTCGGTGCCTACGTCAAGACCAGCGGCGTCAACACCAATCCACCCAACGACCAGGCACGCTGGCAACTGAAGTTCTGGTTCTACGACACACTCGGCGGACTCATCGGCGGACAACCCTTCGTGCTGAATGTCGATCAGTCGGTTGCCACACGCGACTGGTACGCCGACACCAACGGCGTCGGCTCGCTCATTCTGCCGGTGGATGCCTATCGTGTGATCATCGCTGCTGAGGCTGGCCCCAACGCTACCGGCACGGTCTGGTTCGATAACTTCATCCATGTCGGTCGCGGCGGACAATGGGCAGGACAGAACTGGAACGGCTTTGTGGATGCCGACAGCGGCTGGCAGTACTGGATTGCTCCGGTCGGCGGCAACGACGGCCAGACACTCTTCCCCGGCTCCGGCGTCACCACCGAGCAGGCTCGCACCGGTACCTACTCGTTGAAGATCACGGCTCCGGTCGGACGAGCGGCAGGTGAACTGGTCTGGTTCACCGAAACCGTTCCCATCCCGGCCAACAGTGCAGGCAAGAAGTACGTGCTCAGTGCCTGGATGCGCACCAGCGGCATCAAGCGCGATTCGGTCTTCAATGCTTCCTACGCCTTAGGCTTCACCTGGACCTGGCACACGCGCCTGTTCCAGGATGCCGGTGGATGGAACGAACACAGTTCGGGCGAGTATCGTTTTGTGCTGAAGGATACCTCCACCAACTGGACGCAGTATCAGGTCATCATCACCGTGCCGGATAATGCCGTGCGCGCTGTCTCCGTGCGGCCGCGGGCATTCCATCTCTGGACTGGTACCGCATACTACGATGACTTCGCGGTCAACGGCATTGACGTCGTTACCTCGGTGCCCGACCCCGGACCGACGCCCGTCGGGGCAAACCTGCCGAAGCAGTATGCTCTCGAGCAGAACTATCCCAACCCGTTCTCCGCCACAGGCGGATCCGCCTCCGGCGGAAGCCCCTCTACCACAATCACCTACGACATCAAGACGATGGGCGAAGTGCGATTGAGCATCTACAACATCATCGGTCAGAAGGTGTGCACATTGGTCAATCAGGTGCAACCAACAGGACGATGGTCGGTGGTGTGGAACGGAAAGGATGATTTCGGTGCAACGGTCACCAGCGGTGTGTACTTCTACCGACTCGAGGCAGGTGGCGTTTCCTTGACACGCAAGATGCTGCTTCTGAAGTAACGATACATCAATCGGGCGCGGGCCGATGGCAACCGCGCCCGATCTGTTTCATGAATTTGCAGGTGATCTATGGTTCGAGTGTGTCTCCCATACACGCCGGGCTTGTTGTTGCTTGTCATGCAGCTTGCGTTCGCAGGGACAACAGGAAAGATAGCAGGCAGGATTGTTGATGCGGGTACGAAGGAGCCGTTGGTGGGCGTCAGCGTACTGCTCGAAGGAACCAAATTAGGCTCGTCAACGAATGTGGACGGCCTGTATGCGATCATCAATATTCCGCCGGGCGCTTACACCGTTGTGGCTTCGGCCATCGGGTATCATCCTTCGCGGGTAACGAGGGTCCAGGTGTCGGTTGATCTTACGACAACCATCAACTTCGAGCTGAAAGAATCCTCCGTCGCACTCGGCGAAGAGATCACGGTCGTTGCCGAACGTCCGATGATCCAGAAAGACCTGACCTCGACCTCGGCAAAGGTCACTGCCGAGCAGATCAAAGCATACCCGGTGGAAAACGTTTCAGCGCTTATCAATCTCCAGGCCGGCGTTGTTGAGGGTCATTTCCGCGGCGGACGAAGCGGCGAAGTGTTGTACATGATTGACGGCATTCCCGTCACGGATGCCTACTCCGGTGCTTCGGGGGTTACCGCCGAGACAAATGCCATCCAGGAGCTGGAGGTTATCAGCGGAACATTCAACGCCGAGTACGGACAGGCGCTCTCGGGCGTCGTCAATCAGATTACCAAAGAAGGCGGCAACAACTTGCAGGCAGATATTTCCGTTTACACCGGCGATTACCTCAGCAGTAACACGAGTCTCTTCCAGAACATCAACCGCGTGCGTCCGCAGGACATCTACAACATCGAAGGCAACCTGAGCGGCCCGCTCTTCCCTGGCGCAACGTTCTTCTTCTCAGGTCGGCTCTACTCCAACGATGGGTGGTTGTATGGACGACGAATTTTTCTGCCCACAGATTCATCGAACTTCAGCTCCAACGATCCATCGCAGTGGTATGTCCAGCGTTCCGGCGACAGCGCATACGTACCCATGAATCCCGACCGTCGCTGGACGACGCAGGCAAAGATCACGTTCACTCTCTTCGGCGATGACAAGCTCCGTCTTAACGTCTTGCGTCAGGAAAACAGGTACCGACGATACGATCATCGCTACAAGTACAATCCCGACGGCATCTATCAGAACTTCAGCAAAGGAACACTTGCAAGCCTGACGTACACCAAAGTGCTGAGTGCATCAACGTACTTCGAGGTCAGCGGCGCGTGGTTCAACAACCGCGAAGATTCCTACGTGTACGAAGACCCGCTCGACCCCAGATTTCCGCCTTACACACGGCGGCTTGCAACAGGAGGCTCGGCATTCCTGACAGGCGGTGCCGAGGATCTTCATCTCCATCGCGAGTCACGCTATATCGGAGCGAAGTTCGATCTCGTCAGTCAGCTCACGCCGGAACATCAGATCAAGACCGGCGGAGAACTCAAAGCGCATCGGCTCTGGATTCACAACTTCGGTATCCGCAACGACCAGAGCACGAATTTCACACCCCAGCTTGTGGAGTTCGGACGATCGCAGTTTGCTCACCAGATTCTCCGGCCGCTCCAGCTTGCAGCCTATGTTCAGGACAAAATGGAGTTCCGAGATTTCATCGTCAATGTCGGTGTGCGGTTCGATTATTTCAATCCGAAAGCAAAGATTTTGCTGGAACAGCTTCGTCTAGGAAGAGATCCTGTGCTCGGTCGTGCCGCCACCGAAAGCCAGATCAGTCCGCGTATCGGCATTTCCTATCCCATCACCGACCGCGGAGTTCTTCACCTTTCCTACGGTCACTTTTTCCAGATTCCGCAGTTCGACCTCATGTACCTGAACCCGGCCTACAACATCAACGCGACGGATGCGTTTCAGGTCGGCAATCCCGGACTCAAGTCGCAGCGAACGGTGGCCTACGAATTAGGACTGCAACAGCAGCTCAGCAACGATATCAAGCTCGATGTTACCGCCTACTACAAGGACTTCCGCAATCTGGTGGGAACGGAGATCTTCGACATCGGAAACGGAAACAAGTACTCGCAGTACGTGAACCGCGATTACGGGAATGCAAAGGGCATCATCATCTCGTTCGAGAAACGACACTCGCACGGCTTCTCGGCAACGTTAGACTACACGTTTCAGGTAGCACGCGGCAACGCTTCCGATCCGAACGCGGTTTTCCTTGACAATCAAACCGATCCTCCGCGCGAGAGTCAGAAGCAGCTTGCGCCCTTAGACTGGGATCGTCGCCACTCGCTCAACGTGACGGCGACTGTCGGCACGCCGCAGGACTTCACCGTCACGATCATCGGCAAACTCGGATCGGGACTGCCGTACACGCCTGCCCTGTTCAATCGGCGCACGGGACTGCTCAACAGCGAGACGCGACCGACGACCGTGACGGTGGACCTGTATGCAACCAAGTACCTCGAGCTCTTCGGATATCCCATCAACATTTTCGTAAAGACATACAACCTGTTCGATACGAAGAACGAGCTTGACGTCTTCAGCGACACGGGGCGTGCAACGTACAGCGTGCAGGCAAACTACGAAGGTATGCCGCGCGGCATCAATACGATTCAGGAGTACTACACGCGCCCTGACTTTTACTCTGCGCCTCGTCAGGTTCTTCTCGGGTTGGGAATTTCATGGTAAGGGTGATGTATGAAGCATAGGTTTCGAGCACTGCTTGCTGCAGGTCTGCTTGCCTCGCTGTGGCACATGCCCGTTCTGGCACAACGCTACATTGATCCGAACAAGGGCAATATCATCTACACCAAGCGCGGCATCATGGACGGTAACAACGTACGTACGATCTACTTCAATCATGGAGAGATCGCTCATTGGCCCGACCAGCCTTCCGGAGAGTGGCCGAAAGGCACGGGCCATACGTACGTTGACGGCGTCGCGGTGATTGTGCAGGCCGAGACGCGCGACTCTTCCGGTCGGCTCATCCATCCGTTGGAAACGAACTATCGTGAATTCATTCGTAAGGACCCCATCACCGGCATTCCGTGGGGCTGGGCGCCGCTGCCGGGCTACGCTCATCCCACGCAAAGCGAACCTGCACGAAGCGATAAGCCCGAGACGTGGCCTTCTACGTGGCCCGATCGCTCACCGGAGTGGAATGGATTGTGGAACGGATTTTTCGGACGCGGCATTCTCAACGCAGATGTCGAAACCTACTTCCGCATGGACGACGCGCCGGATAAACAGTATGCCTACTGGCCCGATCCCAACGACAGCACGCGCGGTGGATTGGGACTTCAGGTTGCTGTGCGCGGCTTCCAGTGGTCGCAAGTTCTCGCTGCCGATGTCATCTTCTGGTATTATGAAATCACCAACATTGCACAGCAGGATTACACCAAGACCGTCTTCGCTCAGTACGTTGACTGGGGTATCGGCGGCAATCAGGATTCGAGCGACGACCGCGGCTTGTTCGATAAGGAACTCGACATCGCCTATGCGTTCGATGGCGATGGCATCGGGCAGCCGGGCAACTGGGGCCCGACGGGGTACGCAGGCTACGCTTTCCTTGAAAGCCCCGGCATCGCCGTCAACAGCATTGATGATGACGACGACGGTTTTGTTGATGAACAGCGCGACAATGACGCAGGCATCAGGCTTTCGGGACGGGAAGCCGTTATCAACCATCTTCAGTCGCGGTATAACGTGCAGAAGTTTTTGAGCTTCTTCAACTATGACAGTCTCGGTGATGTGCCTGCCGTTCAACAGGGGTACGGATGGACGGGAGACGAGAATCTCAACTGGCGTGGCTACAGCGATCTGAACGGTAACGGCGTGTGGGATAACGGCGAGCCGCTCAACGACGATCTCGGCGCCGATGGCCTCGGCCCGTTCGATGCGGCCTACCCCGGGCCCGACCCCGACGGTACGCAGGGTAACGGCAGACCAGAACAGGGTGAACCGAACTTCGGCATTCTGGACAAAGATGAATCGGATCAAATTGGTCTGACCGGTTTCAGCATCTTCCCCGTTCACTTCTACGAACTTCACAACGACGAGCAGAACTGGGAGGTGCTGACGACACTGATTGACACGACGAGCGTGCAGCAACTGAACGACGTCAATCTCGGAATGTACTTTTCTGCCGGAGCCCGACCGCAGGGTACTTTCCCCGGCAATCTCTTTCCGATGCGGAGACTCGCCACCGAGCGCTTCTCCATGGCACTTCTCTTCGGCAACGATCGCGACGATCTTGTGCGACGCAAGAAAACGATCCAGCAAATCTACAACGCCAACTACCGCTTCGCGAAGCCACCGGATCGGCCGCGTCTGACCGCAGTCCCCGGCAACCGCAAGGTGACTCTGTATTGGGATGACGCGGCGGAACGTTCGTACGACCCGTTCCTGCGCGAGCACGACTTCGAGGGCTATCGCATCTATCGCAGCACCGACCCGAGTTTTCTGGAAAGCATGCTCATAACGGATGCGTACGGAAAAAAAACATTCCGCAAACCCATTGCGCAATTCGACCTCAAGAACGGCAAGAAGGGCCTTCATCCTATCGACGTCAACGGCGTCAAGTTCAATCTCGGCAACGACACGGGATTGCGCCACACGTACATTGATACCGACGTCCAGAACGGCCAGACGTACTATTACGCCGTGGTTTCCTATGATTACGGCTTGGTGACCACGACGGCCACCGGTCAGCAGGATGGCATTCCACCGTCGGAATGTACAAGCACCATCAACGTGGATATCAACAACAACGCGAAGACGGACATCAACACCGCGGTGGTCATTCCCCGTGCTCCTGCGGCAGGCTACATCGCCCCCGGAGTTGATGGGCAGATTCTCCACGACGGGCCCGGCACCGGAAGACTGGATGTTGCCGTGCTCAACCCCCATCTGCTGAAGGACGGTCACATCTACCGGCTCACGTTCACGAACGAAAGTCCCTTCCAGAACAATCCCATTCCGACATTCACAATGACGGACGAAACCGAGCAGCGCACGCTCGTGACGGATCGGCCGGTCATCGCCGTCGGTGAAGAGACTCCGATCGTGGATGGCATGATCGGCTACGTGTACAACGACTCGGCCGTCACGATCAACACCGACCGTACACGGTGGAATGCAAGCGACATCATGACGACACGCGTGCGGCTGGATGAGACGGGTGCTTTCACGTTGTTGAACGTCCGCTACCCGGCGGATTTCGAAGTTCGTTTCTCCGCGAGTGTCATTGATACTTCAACGAGCGGGTTGTTCTTCGGAGCACCGCCGGCCAAACCGGTGAACTTCACGGTGTTCAACACGACGGAAAACCGGAAAGCTCAGTTCCTTTTCTACGATCCTGATAATAACGGCACGTTCACACCTGGCGATCGCATCATTATCGTTTATGGCGACAGCCTCGGCAAGAGGGCGGAACCGGGTAACTACCGGCCGACCTGGAGCGTGCAACTTTTTGCCGATACGAGTCAGCCGAATCTGCGCTTGCCGCGTGCGGGGGATGTTCTGACCATTGCAACAACGAAGCCCTTCCGCACAGGCGAAGCATTTCAATTCAAGATGCGCGGGGCTCGTACCGACGCCAACAAAGCAAAATCCGATCTCGAACGCATCGCCGTCGTTCCCAATCCGTACGTCGGCGCGGCGTCGTGGGAACCGCCGAATCTCTTCCGTGCCGGACGCGGTGAACGCCGCATCTACTTCGTGAACCTGCCGGCAACGTGTACCATCCGCATCTACACTATGAGCGGGGCGTTGGTTCAGACATTACATCACAATGCAACAGTTGACAACGGACAGGAACCCTGGAACCTTGTCACCAGGGACGGCATGGACCTCGCCTACGGAGTGTACATCTACCACGTGGAAGCTCCGGGGATCGGCGAGCGCATTGATAGGTTTGCAATCATCAAGTGACGGGGTGCGCCATGAAAAGGATGAAGCGACTCTGCAGCAGCTCACCGATGCGCCACTTCGTGGTGATGCTCATCGTCCTGTTCGGTGCGGGACAGAGCGCGGGGCAGAGTGTATCGAAAGCGGGTACGACATCGGCCGTGTTTCTGGAAATCCCGGCCGGCGCGCGCGCCATTGCCATGGGAGGCGCGTTCGTTGGCACGGCCAACGACGTTTCGAGTCTGTACTGGAACGTTGCAGGGATTGCCCGCCTCTACCGCAACGAGGCGCTCTTTTCGCACAACGAATGGCTCGCCGACACACGCTTCGACTTTGCAGCTCTGGCAGTGCCGTTGGAGAGTTTCGGCACGCTTGGGCTGAGTTTCACGTCGCTTTCGATGGACGACATGATTGTGCGAACGGTGGAGCGACCCGAAGGCACAGGCGAGATGTTCAGCGCAGGAAGTTTTGCCGTTGGCGTCCACTACGCTCGCAACCTCTCCGAGCAATTCTCGATCGGCTTCACGGCAAAGTACATCTCCGAATCCATCTGGAACATGCAAGCAACAGCGTTCGCTCTTGATATCGGCACCCTGTTCACGACGCAGTTTCTCAACGGTATGCGCATCGGAGCGCAGATCTCCAACTTCGGAACGGACATGAAGCTTTCGGGGCGCGATACACGCACGTTCCATCCCATTGATCCGAACAAGCTCGGCAGCAACGACCGCATTCCTCAAAACATCGAGATGGATAGCTGGCATCTGCCGCTCAACTTCCAGTTCGGCGTCGCCGTCGATGCCATCAAGAGCGACGAGCATCTGCTCACGCTGGCCGCCGATGCGTTGCATCCTACCGCCAACTATGAAAGCATGAACGTGGGCTTCGAGTACGGTTTCCGCAACACCTTTTTCGTGCGCGCAGGATTCCGCTCCCTCCTCCTGCAGGATCGAGAAGGAGGACTCTCGGCGGGAGCCGGGGTGATGGCCAATCTTTTCGGCGAGCAGATCAAAGGGAAAGTGGATTATGCGTTCCAGGACTTCGGACGTCTAAAATCGGTTCACGTGCTCGCTGTATCCGTCCTTTTTTGACTGAAGAGATTGCATGAAAGAGTTACTGATCGTTTTGAGTGTCCTGACCCTCTCCGGTTGCGCGACCGAAGCTGAACATGTCGAGGCGCCATCGTCGATCATCGAGCTGACGTACTGGCCGGCACCCAACCAGCAGGAGGTGCAGCTTGCCGACAGCCTCGTTCGGAAGTGGAATCACCTGCATCCGAACATTCGCGTACGCATGCAGCCGATTCCGGTCAGTCAGTCCACGGAAGAGGTGCTGCTTGCGGCCATCGCCGGAAAGACCACGCCCGATGTGTGCTCCAACATCTGGCCCGGCGCGCTGCACGAGTACACGCGGGCAGGGGGATTGATTGCACTTGATCAGTTTCCCGACTTCCACTCTGTTGTCTCTTCCCGAACACCACGCGAAGTGCTGCTCGGTTTCCAGAGTGACGACGGCCATGTCTATCAGATGCCGTGGAAGACGAACCCGGTGATGATGTTCTACAACAAACGCCTGTTGCGCGAGGCAGGGATCACTGACGTACCGCAAACCTATTCCGCCTATCTCGCAGCGGGCACGAAGGTAACGAGAGATCGTGATGGCGACGGACAGATTGATGTATGGATGGGCGAACGGGATATTCGTCCCATCTGGTGGCAGCGGCTGTTCGATTTCTACCCGTTTACCATTGCAGCCTCTGGTGGGCGGACGCTGTTTGAGCACGGAGCGGTTGCATTCGAGAACCGCTATGCCGAGCAGGTCATGGAGTTCTTTCAGGCATGCTACGCGATGCGATTGTTTCCGCGTACGTTTTTTCAGGGAGGCGATCCTTTCCTGTTAGAAAAGAAGGCGACGCACTTCAGCGGGCCATGGGAGATTGCCGCCATCGAAAAATTTGCTCCGCAGATGGACTACGGCGTTGCGCCGCTGCCTGTTCCTGACGGCTACGCAGGTCCCGTGTACACGTATGGCGACTTCAAGAATATCGCCATCTTTGCCAACACCAAATTTCCGCGTGAGGCTTGGGAGTTCGTCAAGTTCCTTGTGCAGGCCGAGCATGATGCACTGCTCTTAGAAATCTGCAACCAGATTCCCGTCAGAGGCGATCTTACCGAGAATCCGTTGTTTGCCGGCTACTTTGCGCAACGCCCGATCATGCGGGTGTTTGCCGAGCAGGCACGATTCACCCGCGGTGTTGATGCTGCGCCCGATCTGAAAGAAATCCTCGACGCCATCTCACAGGAGTACGAGGCGTGTGCCGTGTACGGCGTAAAAACTCCGGCCGAGGCGATTCGCGCAGCAGCCCGACGAACCGAAGTCATTGTAGAGTGGAACAGGTAGCGTTATGAATCTCCGCTCCGCCGTGCACAATCGTGGCTACTGGTTCGTACTCCCCTATGCGATCTTCTTCCTCGTGTTCGTCGCCTATCCGCTGTGCTTTTCGTTCATTCTCATCTTTCATCGTTGGAACATCGTCACGCCGATGGAATGGATCGGACTGAAGAATTTCGTCCGCCTGGCGCAGGATCCCCTGTTCTTCAAGTCATTGACCAATACGCTGACCTTCCTGCTGATTCACATTCCTTTACAGATTGTGCTTGCGCTAAGCTGTGCCATGCTATTGAACAGGAAGATTCGTCTGCGCGGCTTCTTTCGTTCAATCTACTTTCTGCCGGTTGTGGTCTCGGGCGTTGCCGTGACGATTCTCTGGCAGCAGTTGTATGCGTACGACTACGGAGTTCTGAACACGCTGCTGCGAAGCCTGGGTCTGCCGTCGGTCCCCTGGCTGGTTGACTCCTCGTGGGCAATGCCTTCGATTGCCATCATGGCGACGTGGAAGAACGTCGGCATTTACATTGTCCTTTTCTTGGCGGGGCTGCAGAACATTCCGACCGAGCTGTACGAAGCCGCCAGTATAGACGGTGCAACGACGGTGAAACGTTTCTGGCATATCACGCTTCCCTTACTCAACCCAACGATTGTGGTCATCGTCGTGCTTTCCACCATCGGCGGCTTTTCGCTCTTCATCGAGCCGTACGTGCTGACCGGCGGCGGGCCGATGCAAAGTACGCTTTCGGGCATGCTGTACATCTACAATCAGGCGTTCACGTTCGGCCACATGGGGTATGCGGCCACGCTGGGGTTTGTCTTCGCACTCATCATTTTGATGGTTGTCCTCCTTCAGCGCAAAGTTGTCGAAGCGGAGCCAACAGCATGAAGCGCGCCTTTGCCTACTTTGTCCTCCTCGCCGGAGCGATCATCTTCGGCTATCCTTTCCTCTGGATGATTGCAGGGTCAGTGAAGCCTGAGCTTGAGATTGCCGGCCTGCATATCATTCCCGCTCAGATCACGCTCCACAGTTATGAGGCAGTGTTCACCAAGATTCCGATCGTGCGGGCGTTTGTGAACAGCCTCATCGTCTCGAGTACCGTAACGGCTTCGGTAGTTCTCTTCGGCTCGCTCGTCGGATACGCGCTTGCGAAGTTGCCGTTTGTGGGAAGCCGCGCGCTGTATGTTCTCATACTGTTCACGATGATGATTCCGTTTCAGATTGTGCTGATACCCCAGTATGTGTTGATGGTGAAGCTCGGCTGGACCGATTCGTACTTGGGGTTGATCGCTCCGACGATGATGAGCGCGTTCAGCATCACGCTGTTCCGACAGTTCTTTCAGAGTATCCCTTCGGCGCTGATTGACGCCGCGCGGATAGACGGATGCTCGGAGCTTCGGATTTTGTTTTCGGTCGTCTGGCCGCTGTCACGTCCCGTGCTTATTACTGTCGCCATTCTCACATTCATGACAAGCTGGAACGAAGTCCTGTGGCCGTTGATGGTCGTGCGCGAGCGTTCGCTGATGACGATGCCACAACTCGTGGCATTGTTCACCATTGGTGGCGAAGCAGAGTCGCAATTAGGGGCCGTGTTAGCGGCAGCAACGCTTCTGTCGCTTCCCGTTCTTGTAGCGTACGCCTTCTTCCAACGGTACTTCATCGAAAGCATGGCCAGCACCGGGCTGAAAGGGTAGGATTGTTCCGATGGAGAAAGAAAGAGCTTTCATGCGATTGATCAGAATCGTTCACGTCCTGCCGGCTGTCGTCCTCCTCGGTCCACCAACGGCGGCAATGGACGACACGATAGCAACGATCGGACGATTTGCAATTACAAAGCAGGATTTGCTGGACAGTTACGAATTCGGGCCTGCATTCGTGAAGCGCCTGCCTCATCCCCTGCGCAGGCATGTAGAGTACATGATCAACGAACGCCTTCTGGCACTCGAAGCCGGGCGCCTGCATCTGGATACAACGCAGTTCGTTCGCGACCGCGTTGCTGCGTTGGAGGAGGACCTGTCGGTGGACGAGCTGTATCGCGAGGAAATCCTTTCCCGCGTCCACCTGAGCGACGCGGAGCTGGATACCGCCGTCCAGAAAGCACGAATGCATGTGCGGTTGCGCTGGCTCTTTTCGCCCGAACGCGGAAAGGCTCAAAAGCTCTCGGAGCTGACACGACGCGGCGCATTCGACTCACTGTTCCTGGCGCAGAAGGACACGCTCACCGATCGCTCGTTAGAAACGACGGCGCTTGCCCTCGAGCTTTCTGCTCCCGACTTCGCAAAGACAATTCGTCACCTGCGTGTGAAGGAGGTTTCTCCTCCTATCGAAGGACCCGATGGATACTACATCGTACGCATTGATCAGCTCTGGCAGAATCCTGTCATAACGGAGAGCGAGTATGCTCGTCTCCGCGCCGATGCTTCTTCGGCGGTGCGAGCTGCTAAGGCGGAGGCTCTGGCCTCGACGTATGCAACAGAAAAAATGCGCGCAGCACATCCCATCATCAAGGCAGAGGGCTACAACATCGTCCGGGCATATCTGGCCGACAGGGGGCTTTCCCGC
>CAZIKE010000083.1:12951-15834 GCA_964539775.1 uncultured Chitinophagales bacterium | reverse complement strand
GACTCAATGTCAATAGTTGTGGAAATTTCTTAAGCGGCGATTCGTACTTTCGGTGCTTGTGATTTGATGGTATCAATGGTTCCTGCAACGATGGTGTATCCGTTGATCCGTCGGATGCGACGTTCGCTCTGCTTGAGGACCTGAAAGACCAAACACACAGCTGACATGCGAGTGCGAAGCCGACGAGCTGCTTTGGTCCTGAGTTTAACCGCTGAGAAGAGCGACTCAATGGGATTGGTCGTTTTGAGACTCTTCCAGTGAATGCGTGGAAACCGAAAAGAGGTGAACAGCTGATCGGATGCATCTTGGAGACAGTCCACCGCTTTGGGATAGATTGAACGATAATGAGCAACAAAGGCTCGGGTCAATTCCCTGGCCTCTTTCTCTGCCTTGGCGTGGTAG
Organism: uncultured Chitinophagales bacterium; assembly: GCA_964539775.1. Lineage (GTDB taxonomy): Bacteria > Bacteroidota > Ignavibacteria > UBA10030 > UBA6906 > CAADGV01. The sequence continues at coordinate 15,432 of CAZIKE010000083.1, read as the reverse complement.
ATCTCCCGAAGAGCAGCCAGGACTTCGTCGTATGCTTTGTCCGGAACCTTATCTAAGACATTTCTCATCTTATGCACCCAGCAACGCTGCCTGTGTGCACTGGCGAAGTGCTCTCGCACAGCCTTCCAGAGTCCCGGAATGCCATCCCCGACGACGAGGCCGATCCAACTCACACCCCGCTTCTTCAGGTCACGGAAGACTTCCTTCCAGGACTCCTCGCTTTCCCGGTAGCCTTCAGCCAAAGCCAGAAGCTCTTTGGCTCCCGTGCGTTTTACTCCCACAACAACCAGTAAACATAGGCTCTCATCAATCGGTCCGCCTTTGGGATAGATCCCGTCGGCCCACACATAGAGATAGTCTTTGTCTAATGCACGCTCCTTCCAGGTCTGGTACTCCTGCTCCCATTTGCTCTTCAGGCGCACAATCGTCGTTGCCGAAAGGGGTGCTCCATTGCCAAGAAGCCACCCCAAGGCAGGATCGAAGTCGCCCGTCGACAAACCGTGCAGATACAGTTCGGGCAGCAAAGCCTTCATCTCAGGAGTTAATCGTTCATACCGAGGCACAATCTGTGACTCATAGGGAACATCCAGTCGCGGAACTCGCACCTCAACACCCCCACAGCCACAAACCAGGCAACGGGGCTTGTGATAGCCGTTCCGATACACCGAAGACGGATGCCGTTCATAGCGCGCCCGACCGACGATCTCATCCCGTTCCGCCTCCAGAGCGTCTTGAAGCTTCTCCTGGATGCCCTCCCGTGCTAGACTCTCAGCAAGCGAATAGACATGCTTGCGTACTGTTCGTTTGCCTCTTGAAGCTGAACACCTTTTGTGGTACTTTGCCATTGGCGTATCCTCCTTGGGTTTTTGTTTTGTTGGAAATGCACCCCAAGATACGGATGCGCCGCTTTGTTTTCTACCCCATTATCTCATGGGACCAGAATTTCCACAACATTTGAATGTAACTCCCCATGAAGAAGGTATCAGCAAAAGAACAGAAGCGCAAGGCATACGAAGAGTATTTGCAGAAGGAAGGAGTCTTGACGTTCGAGCACTTTCAGAAGGCCGCGATGGAGCGCGTATTGCAAGAAGCCGTAGAGAGTGAGGTTGATGTGTTTCTCGGACGGAAGCGCTATGAGGACACGACTCAGCCGGCGGAGTTTCGCGGCTACCGCAATGGTTCCTATGAGAGAACGATCAAGAGTGCGGAGGACGTGTATCATGTGCAGCATCCACATTTGCGGAAGACGAAGTTTGTGAGCCGGATCTTGAAGTGCTTCAAAGGCATCCATGAAGGCTTGAGGCGACTGTCGGTCGAGATGTATGTGCGGGGCTATCGACCCGCGACATTGAACAAACGCTGATTGACAAGAACGGGAAGCCGATCCTTTCGCGCAGTGTCGTGAGTGAGTTGAACGAGCGGCTCTACGCAGAGTACGAGCAGTTTCGTCAGCGGGACTTGAGCACGCTGGACGTTGTGTATCTGTTTGTGGATGGCGTCTATGAAGCAGTGCGCAAGTACACGAACAACCAAGCCATGTTGTGTGCCTGGGCGATTCTGAGCGATGGTACCAAGCAAATGGTGCATATTGCCGTCGCGCAAAGCGAAAGTCAACAGGCATGGGAAACCTTCTTTGACGACATGCTGCGGCGCGGACTGCGTCAGCCCTTGCTGGTAATCAGCGATGGGAATCCCGGGTTGGTGAATGCGATTGCACAGAAATTTCCGCAGGCCCATCGCCAGCGGTGCATTGCGCATAAGCTGCGCAACATCATGGTCAAGCTCCCCCATGATCGTCAACAGGAGATTCTCGGAAAGGTGAAAGAAGTCTACTACGCGGCAAGTTACGAGCCAGCACAGCTGCTCGCTGCATGCTTTATCGAACAGCAAGCGAAAGAATTTCCGGAAGCAGTGAAATGTTTCAGTGATGATCTTGAGGCATGCCTCACACACTTGAAGTTCCCAGCGGGCCATCACCGGTTCATTCGGACAACGAACTTGATGGAGCGATCATTCGAAGAAGAGAAACGTCGGACGAAGATTTTGCCGCGCCATGCACACGAGCGAGGCATGATGGGACTCGTCTTTGGTGTGTTACATCGAGCGTCACTGCGATGGCAGCGGGTGACGATGAGCGCAGTGGAGTTAGCACAACTCAGACAGATTCGTCATCTCATCTGTCCCAAAGAATCAGACAACAACTACATTTCCTATCGGATCGCAGCGTGAACCTCCGAAAAACAGTTTACACAGAAAAAAGGACTTGACCGTCGGTGGAGAGTGACTCGTATATGGTGAGCGAGTCGCCCTCGCTTCGACGCGCAATGAGAAAATCTATCTTAAGAGTTCCGGCAAGCGGAACAGACTTTTCGGTGCGGTAGAGATACCTCCCGTTGCCGAGAGAGTCCACGCCGACGACACCCGGCATGTCCCGCCGAAATAGTCCGATATCATCTGCAAACCCCCGTAACACGTGTCGGG
>CAZIKE010000083.1:4441-12856 GCA_964539775.1 uncultured Chitinophagales bacterium | reverse complement strand
TTCGAGTTGTGTATCAGATGAAGTTCCCGACGGGCATCGTCCCACTGGTAGATACGCCCTTTCCAGCGGAGCCCACCCGCCCACCGCGCCCATCGAATAGAATTGAAGGCGATACCAATGACTACAAGCATCGCTAATGGATGTAGGAGTGATGAGATGACACCGAGCGAGAATCGTTGTGCCAGTACCAAGCGGATCATCATGATGATGAGCACCTGTGCTGACACAATAGCGTGCCACTCCGGCCGAGCAGATGAGAACAGATGTGCCACGAGAAAACCGAACGGCGCAACGGACGTCGCAAAGAGAAACAGCAACACCGCACCGATGGCTGGAAGCGAAAATTGAAATCCGGGAAAAAGGTTTTTGGAGAATCCATCCCAGAGCTCTGCTAAAGAGCTGTACATACGGGTCGAGACGATCTCACTGCCATCCATCACACGCAGCCGGTAGCCCAGCTGCTTGATGCGACGTGCCAGCCACACATCTTCGACGAGTGCGGATTGAACCGCTTCGTGCCCGCCGATGGCTTCATAGGCTGCTCGACGGAAAAGCATAAACTGACCATTCGCCATTGCAAGACGCTTATCCCGAAAAAAGTGAACAAAGTGAAACGGAAGTATCGTAAGCGTTATGAAATGGAGAAGTGGCATAATGGTTTTTTCCCAGAAAGTCTTCATTGTTAGTTTTGGAAGCACGGTTAGTAAGTCTGCGTTAGTTTCGTATAGTGCCGCAACAGCTGCAGAAAGACCAGTTGGAGTGTGCACCGTATCGGCATCCGTGAAGAGCAATAATTCTCCACGAGCATTCAGTGCAAGCTGATGACAAGCAAAGCATTTTCCTACCCAATTATTAGGAAGCGGTTTGCCTCGGAGTGCGCGTATGCGTACACAAGTTTTTTCCCACCGCTGGAGAATCTCCCAAGTTCCATCGTCTGATCGATCATCAAGAACAATGATTTCGAAATTTGGATAATTTTGAGCAACGAGTGATTGCAAACACCGTTCAATCCGATGTACTTCATTGCGGGCAGGAACAAGGATTGAAACGAACGGAGTTTGCAGGGGTTGGTTTCCTGCCCGGACACTACGAAGAGCAACGAGATTCAGCAGAACAATCAGCCCCATCATGCCGAGCACAAAGAGAATTGCCGTTTGGTACAGCTCCATCATGTCAATCCTCGGATTCGGTCGTACCGTTTGTTTGTAGACAGTCTGCCGCGGAGAGCAAACTGATAGTCGTCCAGTTCTCCAGTCGTAATGTCTGCGCGAAGCCGTTCTAACAGGTCGGTCACTGTATGTTCCATTACCTGCGTGGTTTTCTCAATGTCGACTGGTTGCTGAGCTATAAATGGCCGGCCAAAACGTACGAACGCATCGGGCTGTTGTTCATCCAGAAATTCATACCGGTGAGCAAAGGGAATGAGCTGCACGCTTCTGCCGGTCAGCCGTGCGATCATCGCAGCACCGGGGAAAAACTGCAGCGGCCGGCGGTCGTTGGGTTGCATGAGGCCCTGAGGATAGATCCAAAGCCATCGGTTGGGGTGGTCCAGCAGGCGCGCCGCGTAACGAAGACTGACCGCTGCCAGTGATGCGTCTTCTCGTCGTACAGAAAAAGCTCCCAGCCAACTGAAAAAGCGGTATCGTGCAAGCTGTTTCTCTTCCATCATGAGGTACACATCACTATCGAGCAACGTATGTGAAAGATAATGGACAATCAATCCATCCCACCATGAACTGTGATTACCGAAGCCGATAACAGGCATCAAACGGTCCGGAGTCGTAAGATACTCAGAACCCGCTACCCGAACCGTTGCGAAGTGTTTCCACAGCATCCAGGAATTGTAGCGATGGAACAGAGCATCAAACAGTTTCGATTTTCTTGCTGGAATCACTGCAGTGCTCCCGGCAACGCATGCCTTCGATAGAGAAATAACGCATGAACGCCCAACCATACGAATCCCGCAAGCCACCACGGAACGTCACATTCAATTTCATCACTGAGCAGTGTTTGCCGGCCACGCCCTTCATAGCGATGCACATGTCTCCAGAAGCGAATGAACCGTCCACGCATCGTATCGGTGAATGAACGCCCCGGCTCAACCGATTCGATCACGCTGTGCCATCTGAACAGAACGACAATCAGCTCAAGCGACATCGGAAAGACTTTGCCTGCTGTCAACGTAAGGTCGGAGGCATGAATTCGTAAACGAGGAACAGGGGGCGAGATGCGAACCAGGTTCTCTGCTGTCTCGAAGAAGGCAGCGAGACGCTGTACCGGAACGTTGACGTTCTGACGGAAGCGAAACGTCAGGCGCATAGGTCTTTCCGGATCAGGTCGGTAGCAAGTTTTCCAGAGAGAAGAACCAGTGGTACACCCCCACCCGGATGCCCGCTACCGCCGACAGAATAAAGGCCCTTCACGGTTCGTGATCTGTTCGGCGGACGAAAAAAAGCCGTGCGGCGAGTATTTGATGCTTGTCCATAGATGGCGCCGTGCATGGCATTGAATCGTTCCTCGAAATCACTCGGGGTGATCATCTGCTCCACCTCAATATCGCTCTCTGCGATCGCTACCCCATGATCGTGCATCGTTTTGAGGATCGCAGAACGGTACCGATGTGCCTCGGAATTCCAGTCCACTGCCGGAGAATGGTTTGATACGAGCGGAGGAGCGTTGACCAATATGAAGAGGTTCGAGCAGCCCGGCGGCGCTTGTGTCTCATCAGTCGAAGACGAGTTACAAATGTAGACTGTGGGATTGTGCGGTAGTTGATAACGATCAAATAATCCATCGAATTCTGCTGGATAGTCATTTGAAAATAGTATTATATGATGTCCAAGTTCTTGAAATCTCTTTCGAACGCCGAGCAACAGAATGAACCCGCTTAGAGATGGCTTGCATCTCCGCTGACGATGTGGCCTGCCGAGCAGGATGGTTTCCGTGTATTCAGCATCCGCATTCGTGAGAACAGCATCAGCTTCAACGATTTCTCCCGAGTTAAGCTGGACGCCGTAGCATCTTCGATTGCGAATGAGGATACGCCGCACTTCGACTCCTGTATGAAGAACAACCCCTTTCTGACGAGCGAGCCCCATGATCGTTTCTGCCAGTCGGTACATGCCGCCGGTGATGTACCATCCACCAAAGGTCAGTTCGATATACGGAATCACCGCCATCGTTGCTGGTGTCTGGTAAGGGGAAGAACCGTTGTACGTTGCAAAACGAAGAAAGAATTGTTGAGTTCGTCTATCCCTGAAAAAACTCCTGACCGCTCGATCGTAGCTACGAACGGCGTCAATCCGGAAGACGCGAGGGAATAAGTGTGCATAGGCCGCCAGCTCGTGCCATTGAAGCGAGCCGATGGGGTGAAACAGGAAGGTTTCCACGGCCGAGCGATACAGTTGTTCTCCGTGCTGAAGGAAACGGAAGAATCCTTCGCCGTCGCCTGGCGTGAATCGCTCGAACGCTTCAGCCATGCGTTGCACATCGGTTGTTGCTTCGAGGACGGAACCATCAGACCAGTGATAACGGCAAATGGGATCGACTGGTTGCAGATCAATCGGAACCGATGAGCAACCCGCGTGCTCGAACAATTCTTGAACGACGAATGGCATTGTCAAAAGCGTCGGACCAGTATCGAAACTATAGCCTTTTGCGCAGTACCGACCCATTTTCCCACCGATGGACTGGTTCTTCTCTATGATTGTAACCCGGAACCCCTGCAGCGCCAAGCGTAACGCAGCGGAAAGACCCCCAAGCCCGGCACCAATGATGACGACGTGTTTCATACCGGCTCATCCTCTTGGACGTGAAGGCTAGTCAAACGATCCGGATCGATCACAAACAAAAGTCCGTATGGCTCCCCTCCGTAGCGATGATGGATAGCGTGAGCACGTTTCAGGCGTTGCAGAAACGGAATCCGCAGTTTCAGCCATCGAGCCCGGCGATGAATGTACAGGTCGTGAACGAAGAAGTACACAAGCCCGTATGCCATAATGCCGAACCCAGCCGCTGCGAGAGCACTACGATCGGGATCAGAGAGAGCATACAACAGAAGAACGATCGTCATGGCGGCAAAGATCATCGGGAAGATGTCGTTCCACTCAAGGATGCCTTTTCGGGGTTGGTGATGGCTCTTGTGCAGCGCCCAGCCGATGCCGTGGTAAATATATCGGTGGGCGAGATACGAGATCAGCTCCATGAAGGCGAATGCGACGACAAAAATGAGCAGCTCTTTCATAGTTTGATCCTCTCTGTGCATCAAAACTCTGCACTAACACCGATGGAAGGAAGAATGCCAATAGCATTACCTTCTTCAGGTTGACCGGTACGTGCGTTGTAGCGGGGAATAGTTACCGGTTTACGATTGTAGATGTTCTGGATATCGAGATAGGTAATCAACACCCAGTTTTTGAAATGCCAACGTCGGTCAACGCGAACATCAAGACTGTGGTTGGTTCGAAGTCGTGCACTGTTGTATTGGGAAAGGTCGAGCGTGCCCCCCAGCGTATACGGAGTGTAGGGCCTTCCGGTCGCAAGGCGGAATCGTCCGCTGACTTCCCAACGTTCATCAAACACATATCCTCCGCCAAGGTTAATGATCCAGCGCTGGTCGAAACTGCCCGGTCGGAGGATTCCATCCAGCGCTCGGAATTCAGAGTGAGTGTAGCTAACGCTCACTGTTCCATAACAAGGGACTTCGGAAAACTTTTTCTGCACGAAGAGTTCTATACCACGTGCAAGACCGCTTCCCTCACTAACCAGCGGCTCGAACCCGAATGAAGAAAAACCATCATCGGCACCACCAAACCCAGCACCAGTATTAGCTAATACTAGATAGGGCCGCAGCAAACTTGCCGGATAATCGCTGTAACGTTTAAGAAATACTTCAAGAGTGAATTTAGTGTCTTCGCGCAGAACAATGTCCGCTCCCCCAACAATCTGCCGTGCGCGGATGTGGCGAAGTCGACGGTTCGCGGGGTTGGCTACCAACCAGATAAGTGAAGGTGCCTGTGCGTAGTCACCGGCACTTAAATTCAGCGTAACCCTCGGGGATACCATATACGACAGTGCCGCGCGAGCCACCCATGCATTCGGTTTTTCCAGCGCTGAAAAGACATCCAACCGGCCACCAAGTGTTATGCGGAGACCTCCGATGAGCTGCGACGCCTGCAGGTAGGCCGCGGATTTCGTTGCGGGAATAGACAGTGAAGTCTGAAGAATGAGTTGTTGCTGCAAATTCGGAATGAAGGCGTTCAGGTCAACATCAGCGTCAAGGCTCAGCCGCATCACCTGCAGACCGCCGTTCAATTCAAAGCCTTTTCCGAGCTGGTAAAGCACGTCTCCTCGAAGCGAAAGTTGGGTTTCGCGCGAATTGTTCTGAAAAATCGGCACCAGAAGGGAATCATTCTGGCGTGAGCGGTAACGTGTCTCAACACGGCTCAGCGTCACTCTTGTGTACCCTTTCGGTAGAAGATGTTGCCATGAAACGCCGCCGATGTAATGCCGCTGGTCGCTGGCAAGAATCCGAGAGTTCTCGAACCGTTTGTCGGGCGTGTCATTGAAGAGCTTCACATTGTCCCACACCAGGATGCCGAGGTACGAAAGACGGTCTGATTCGGTGAGCTTTTGAGAGCCGGACAAAAGAAAATCCCAGTATTCGGGTACGAAAGCGAAGCCGGCAGCTTTGAAGAAGAGATCAAGATAACTTCGCCGTGCCGAGAAGATAAACGAGCCATCCTCGGTCGGAGGGCCTTCCAGGTTCAACCCAAACTGTGTTGCTGAGAGCGTTGCTTTTCCTCCGAAGCGATCCGTTCTGCCCTCGCGCAATCTAATGTCCAGAACCGAAGAGAGTTTGTTACCGTAGGCCACGCCGAACCCACCTGTCGAGAACGATGTGCTGCGGACAAAATCGAGATTGATGAAACTGAGTGGTCCACCGCCAATGCCCTGCGTTCCAAAATGGTTGATCGTGGGGAGTTCGATGTTGTTCAACACATAAAGATTCTCCGATGGTGCTCCACCACGAACGACGAGATCATTTCGACCCGGTTCCGCCTGTGCGACTCCGGGAAGGATCGAGATAGCCCGTACGACATCTTCAAAACCGCCCGGCAGCCGTCTGATCTCTTCGTTTGCCTGCACAAAATTGCTCAGGGGCGCTTCCGGCATACGTTGGAATGGAGATGCAACGACTTCCACCGTTGACACGTCAATCAACATCTCAACGAGTCGAATCTCAACAACGGCGGGTTTCACCGTCGTCACCACAACGTCGCTGGTCATAGCAGGCGCATATCCCACGACTGTCGTCCGGAGTGAGTATGTTCCCGGTGCCAACCCTTCGATGCGGAATCGTCCCTCGGCATCAGCAGCAGCACCAAGGGTTGTTCCGACGATGATCACGTTGGCGCCAACCAAAGGTTGTTCTGTCGCTGCATCCAGTACTCGGCCGGTGATGACGCCACGCTGCTGTCCGTACACGACTGACGAAGTGAACAGTAACAGAACCAACACGGCATGTGAGAGTAGTGCCGTGCGAGTAAGAGAGCTTCTCATCGAGAATTTCTCCTGCGATGGTTGAGGATCCATTGTTTGTACGCCACCGAAGCCTCGGTATGCTTCACAATCGGCTGCACATAATGGTTTCCGATCACACAGCCCAGGTCGCGCTGAAGAGCCGCAGGCATGCGTTCCGGTGCATGTACGAAGCGTACGGGAACGCAGCGCAATTCAGGGACGTACCGCTTCACGTAAGTTCCCTCCGGATCGAACCGCTTGCCTTGCATCGCAGGGTTGAAGATACGAAACCACGGTGCAGCATCGGTGCCCGTTCCAGCAGACCACTGCCATCCGCCGTTGTTGGAAGCGATATCGGCATCGGAGAGGTTCTCGAGGAAAAATCGCTCGCCCCATTGCCAGTTGATCCGAAGGTCTTTAACGAGGAACGAGGCAACGATCATTCGTACGCGATTGTGCATCCAGCCTTCCTGCCGCAGCTGACGCATCCCAGCATCAACGATTGGGAAGCCCGTCCGACCTTCACACCACGCCAAGAAATGACGTTCGTTCGTGCTCCAGGCTAACGCGGCAAACTCTGGACGAAAGGATTGTTTCACGACGTGCGGGAAGTTCTGCAGGATGCTGTAATAAAACTCGCGCCAGATTAGTTCGTTGATAAACGCGTCGTAGCCCTCGCGTTCCTCCGAACGAACCTTGCTTCGTGCATCTCGAACGGCGTAAAAAACTTGTCGGATGGAGATCGCCCCGACGGACAGTGCGCTGGAAAGCCGCGAAGTGCCATCCACGCCTGGCATATTTCGCAGCCGATGGTACTGTTTGATCCCGGTGCGCAAAAATCGCCGCAGACGGTCGACCGCTGCCCGTTCACCGACACCGTCGGCAGAGACTCGCAAGAAAACTGGTGCACATGCGAGGGTCATGGCTCCTTCGATCAGACTGGGACTGTTGATCGCCCGAACGGGCGGAAGCACCGGTAAAATCTGCGTACTCTGTTGAAACCAGGCGAGCCGATACGGTGTGAAGACTTTGAAGGGCGTCCCAGAGGATGTGAGAACGTCGCGGCCCTCGACAAGAACACGATCCTGGACGGCCTCGAACACAACTCCCACCGATCGTAACGAACGAGCAAGGGCGGCGTCTTGCTCGAGGGCCTTTGGATCATACACCCGAACGGCGGTGACAAGCGTCGCGCCGACCCGAGCAGCAAGTGTCGGTAGTTCCTCCTCAGGCTTTCCAACAACAATAAAGAGGCGTGACCCGCGACGCCGCAGCTCTTCATCCAGTGCCTTGATGCACCCGTTCACAAACCGGCGACGAGGGGTGTCCTCCTTGTACCGATGATCCGTTCGAAGACAAAGGAGCGGCAGGACTTCTTCAGCATCGGCAACGGCACGCATCAGGGCGTGATTGTCCTCGACACGCAGTGCTCTCCGCATCCAGACGATTGCACGCTTGTGACGCATCGGCATTAGCTCACTCTCCTTTCTAAGGATTGAGCGAGCAACGCCAGTGCATCGCGCGCCGCCGATTGCGGAAGGAACCGAAGCGCCTCAAGTGCCGCATGAGTGTAAGTTGTGACATCTCCACGAACACGATCAATCGTTTGACGGCTGACGTCAGAAGTGATCCATCCCACGCGCCCGTTCGTATGATCGTGGTGCACGGGTTTGCCCATCACCTCTTGCACGCCCACGGCATCGAGAAGGTCATCTTGTGCCTGGAAGGCCATCCCAATTGCAAACCCGAATTCGCTCAGCGGCACAATAACCTCCGGTGCATCCGTTACGTGCAAGGCACCAATTTCCGCTGCGGCGCGAAAAAGAGCCGCTGTTTTCCCCTCTGCCGTTCGCCGAACCCGTTCGGCCGGATCTTCCATTTCTGTCACCTGCA
>CAZIKE010000083.1:0-4413 GCA_964539775.1 uncultured Chitinophagales bacterium | reverse complement strand
TGACCCTGGCACAACAAACGAAATGCGTTGGTTAGAACCCGCAGTCGGCGCGCTGCATTCAGTCCGCCACTCTCCAGCAGCGTATCAAAGGCTAGCGCCACCAGTGCGTCGCCGGCGAGGATCGCGAAGGGAACGTCATAGAGTCTGTGCAGGGTTGGCTTTCCCCGTCGGAGTGGGGAATTATCCATAATGTCATCATGAATCAGCGAGGAGGCGTGCAAGAATTCTACAGCCACAGAGGAACCCAACGCGCTCCTCCATGCTCCTCCGGCGGCGCTGCAGGCAAGGCAGACAAGCTGCGGCCTGACCTTCTTACCCCCACGAACGGCGTGGAGTAAAGCGTCGCGCAAAATCGGTGGATCAACGCGTTGCAGAATGGTTTCCATCGTTCGTTCGATGGCTTCGCAGTATTCACTCAGAAAGTGTATCGAGCGGGGATGCATCATAGAACGTAACCCTTTGGGCTTAACTCTCGTTCTGCGTCAGGCAAAACGTCCGGCTCAACCTGAGTCGATGTTGGCTGCTTGGTGATGCCGGTTGTAACTGCCAGCATAACTTTCTTCCAGGTCGGAACACGAGCGCGATGAGTGAAGACATTATAACCATTCTGTTCGATCTGATCGAGAATGCCCGCATAGGTGCGACGCATCAGACGGACACAGAATTGCGAGCCGTCGTTCGTCAGCAAGGCAATGCCTGCATCAGCGCGGCGATAGTATGCTCGCGCACGATCGATATGGTAACGCATCAAGGCAATGAAACTCTCGTTGATCGTTCCCTGCGCCAAATCGTCCTCGGAATACCCGAAGCGGGCAAGCTCATCCTCGGGAAGGTACATCCTTCCACGACGGTAATCTTCACCCACATCGCGCAAGATGTTCGTAAGTTGCATGGCCAAGCCTAAATCCTCTGCGCGAGCGAAGGCCGAGCGATCCGACACGCCGAGAATGTGCGCCATGACAACTCCGACGCTGGAGGCTACACAACGGCAGTACTCTTTTAGGTCGGCGAACATCCGGTAGCGACGTCGTTCCAAATCCATCTCCACACCGCGCAACAGATCCAGAAAGGGTACCTCGGGAATCCGATACTCCATCACCGTCTGCCGAAACGCTAAGAGGCGCCGATCCATAAACGGCGAGCCGGTGTAGACTCTTCGAAGTTGCTCTCGCACGTCATCCAACATTTGTTTTGCCTTATCGCGTGAAAATTGACCGGAGTCGGCGATTTCATCCACATAGCGACAGAACGCATACACGGCATAGGCAGCCCGGCGTTTCGCCGGCGGCAAGACGTGCGATGCAAAGTAGAACGTTTTGGCGTAATGCCGGGTGAACCGGCGACACTGCTCGAAGTTCTCAGCCAGTTTATCCATCTCCAAAAACCCGTTCATACTACCACCTCGTGGGTCGCTTGTGGGTATGCATTGACGTGACAAGGAGGCTGATTACCATAATCTTCCAGAATGCACCGTTCGGTGGTTTCTGCAGAGAGCAAAACGCCCGGCACACCACCTCCGGGATGCGTGCCTGCACCAACAAGATACAGCCGTTGGACATCTTCGCTCCGATTGTGCGGTCGAAAATACGCGCTCTGCATCAACCGGGGCTCGAGCGCAAAAGCATTGCCCAGATGTGCTCGAAGCTCCGTCGCGAAATCGTTCGGCGTAAAGATCTCGCAAACATCAAGATGCTGCCGCAGTCCCTCCAGACCTACGCGCAGCTCGAGATGCTCGAGAATACGATGCTTCAGCCGTTCCGCTTCAACCGACCAGTCTACCCTCCCACCCAGATGGGGTACGGGGGCAAGGACGTACATGCTTTCACATCCTGCGGGTGCCATTGTTGGGTCGGTACGAGTGGGAACGTGGAGATAGAGGGAAAAGTCTTCAGACAGCACCTTCCGGTCGAAAATGTCTTTCACAAGATCGCGATAGCGTTCTGAGAGAATGATCGTGTGATGGAGCAACTGAGGATACTGACGCCGCACACCAAGATACAGCAGAACACAACTCATACTCTGATGCAATCGATCGAGCCTCCGTTCCGTCCAATGCCTGCGATGCTCGGGGGCAACAACACGACGGTAGAGATGCGACACGTCGCCGTTCCAGACAACAGCATCAGCGTGAACAGCAACACCGTTGACTCGGACTCCGACCGCCCGACCATGTTCAACAAGGATCTCTGACACTTCAGCATTCGTGTGTACGACTCCACCCAAACTCCGAAAGATATGCTCAAAAGCTTGAACCAAGCTGTACATCCCACCCCGCGCATACCACACACCGCCTTTCCGTTCGAGATACGGGATCATGATATATAAACTCGGCGTGCGGAATGGTGAACCGCCGATAAAGAGCGGATGAAAGGAAAACACAAAGCGGTTTTTTGGATGACGGAAAAACCTTGCTGCAAAGCTATAGACAGAGCTAAGACCACCAAGTTGTAACGCTCGTGGCAAGAGTCTTACCATGCTTACCGGCCGATCAAAGGGCGTCGAACCTAAACCCTGCTCGATCACAGCTTCGTAGATGGGCTTCACTGCAGCCATGAATCGATGATAAGCGTCGGCGTCTGCCGCGTTGAATTTTGCCAGTTCTGCTTTGACCTGTGAGCTTGAGCCACTGTAATCGAACCACGTCCCGTCATGAAAATAGATTCGATAGAAGGGATCGAGCGGGATAAGATCCAGGAACTTTCGGCTTGTGGTTCCGGCAGCCGCAAAGACTCGTTCGATGATGTCGGGTCCCGTGATCAGTGAGGGCCCCATGTCGAAGGTGTAGCCGTGGCGCTTGAGTTGGTAGGCGCGCCCACCGACCTGTTCCCTTTTCTCGAAAACAGTCACCTGAAACCCGCGTGCCTGCAGACGGATGGCTAAGGCCAGCCCTCCGAAGCCAGCACCCACAACAACAATGCTTTTTCCGTTACGTTGTACCATCGGCCCTCCGTTTTGGCCCTGGTCGTACTCCAAACCGTTCGCCTACAAATCGTAGTGCATCTTGAACACTCGTGGTGATAAGGTCGCATGCCAGATCATCGGAGGTTAGGTGTATCGACGCAAATCCCCCAAGAATAAACGTTGCGCGATGCGAACGAGCCGCTTGTGCAATCGTGTTCAATTGCCGGGTGAGATATCCCTGAGGACGTGGCGTTGTTATTGAGACCGCAACCAGTTGAGGTTTGAAATTATTGATCTGCTGCAGAACACTTTCCAGGGGTGTGTTCATTCCAAGGTATTGTGTTTGCCAACCTTCGAGTTCGAGGCAGTATGACAGGCATCGGAGTCCGAGCTCATGCAGTTCCTCCGAAAGACAAGCACTCACTGCGGCCAATTTTTTCGGAGGTTTGTGGTGCAGTGTCGGTACCAGGCGGCTCAGTGCTTCCTGCATAGTGTATGTAGCTATATGCTCTTGATTAACGCCGAGCTTCCCCTGTTCCCATAGCTCACCGATGCGACGAAAGGCAGGGCGGATCACTTCGTCAGCAATAACAGCAAGGGTGAGACCGTTGGTGACAAGATAGGTTAACAGTTCATAGACTCCGTTGCGGTCCGCCTGGAGCAATTCGTCCAGCAGAACCGTGGCAATCCGTTTATGCTCATGCAGGGAGACACCGAGCGCAAGCTCCTCAAACTGCGCCTTCGTCATCGGCGGAGGCTGAAGGCCGTCCGGAGTGAGGCCGTGTGCATTGGCAAACCCGGCTACATCGCGCAGCAGGAATTTTCTGTGCCCCCCCGGTGTGCGGACGCAGCGAAGCAATCCATCGTCGCTCCAACGTTTGACAGTCGTTTCAGTGACCCCCAGCATCTGGGCAACATCTCGTGTCGTGATTGACTTATCCATTACCGTTGATATAGCCGATATATTCGTTTTGGACGGTTTGAATATAGCCAACAATTTCTGGAATGTCAACACCGGCAAGCTGCCAGCCTGGCGAAGCAACTATTGTCTTCTTGTAACTGAAAGATCGAAGATGAGGTTCAAACATGAAAACGATGTCCTGTTCCTTGCGACGGCTACAGTCGGAACCGATTACACCCAAAGCGTAAGGTGGAGATTTCTTTAGGAGGGTTAACGGAACACCACAGCGGAATTGCGGGCTATTGGGCAGTTGAGCTTTGCGGAACGTTTTGGTCTATAAGCAGGCGTGGAAGGGAGTTCACGACGCCGGCGTGCTGAAACTACTCTGGCAAAGTCCGGCGTGTAGGCACTACGCTTGCGGCAAGTTTCGGCTGTCCGCTCGTGCAATCCTTCGCCGGAACCCCCGCCTACCCTTAACGAACATCGATGGCGGGCAGGGAGCTCCTCGGATTGATTTTTTCCCACTCTCACCGTCCCGATTTTGCTTGCGCGTGTTGCCGCGCAGCGCCGGCCGCTGCATGCTGTTGTTAGAATGCACAACTTAAAGCGAT
>CAZIKE010000082.1:0-16354 GCA_964539775.1 uncultured Chitinophagales bacterium | reverse complement strand
TCGCTCGGCCTGCTCACGGCGGGGATCGCGCATGAAATCAACAACCCGTTAGCGTACATCTCCAGCAACCTCAATCGATTCACTGAATACTTCAACGATGCGGTGACACTTCTCGAACGATGGAAGAACCTCGCCGTCGTTGCACGCGTGCAGGATACGCACGCCTCGGCGTTCGCCGAACTGCAGCAGGAGGAGGAGCAGGTCGATCTCCCGTTCATCAAGACCGACTTCACGAACCTGATGCAACACGCCCGCGAGGGCATCGATCGCATCCGGTCGATCGTCGATCAGTTGCGCGGCTTCTCGCACGCCAGCAGCGATGTCAATGATGCTGTGTCGTTAGAACGGGCATTAGACGACACGGTGATCCTTGCCTGGAACGAGATCAAGTACAAGGCCACTGTCGAACGGGAATACGGCAACATTCCGCCCGTTCGTTGCAGCGCAGGCGAGCTGAAACAGGTGTTTGTGAACCTGCTGGTGAACGCGGCACACGCCATCGAACAAAAGGGAACCATCACGCTGCGAACGGCCGTCCGCGAGGGGAGCGCCATCGTCGAGATCGAAGACACCGGCTGCGGCATTCCGCCGGAACATCTGAAGAAGATTTTTGATCCCTTCTTCACGACAAAAGCTGTCGGCAAAGGAACGGGCCTTGGCTTGTGGATTTCTGCAACAATCGTCCATAAGTATGGCGGAACGATTACCGTGGAGAGCAAGGTGGGCACCGGATCGAAGTTCATCATCAGTTTCCCTTTGAGCACGGAGGCGAAAGACTGAGGGTGCATGATCGAGACTGTTGAAGACACAAGTGTGCCCCACGAATCTGCCGATGCCTCCGCCATCGTTGTGGTGGATGACGAACCGGCGATCCTTGCTGCGCTCACGAGTCTGTTGAGGCGTCAGCGCTTTACCGTCCATGCTTTCGGATCCGGGCCTGATGCGCTGGAATTCCTCCGCACACACCCCGTGAACCTGATCCTCAGCGACATGAAAATGTCGGGAATGCACGGACGCGAAGTACTCCAAAAGGCGGCACAGCTCAACCCGGATTCCGTTCGCATCCTCATGAGCGGGCACGAACGGAAGGAAGAGATCCTCGCCGCGATCAGCGACGGCATAGCACAGTATTACATCATCAAACCCTGGGACGACGAGGCGCTGCGCGAGACGCTGGGCGAAGCGCTGCGACTGCAACGCGACCTGAGAGCATTGCGGTTGAAGGAGGTTCTCAAGGCGCTGAACGCTCTCCCCTCCCCGTCGCGCTTTCAAACAGGACTGTGGGAGCTTCTGGCAAGACCCGAGAAACCGATTCACGAACTCGCGGAAGAAATCGAACGCAGTCCTGCCCTCGTGGCCAAGCTGCTGCGTGTGGCAAACTCGGTATTCTTCGGCGCCCGGCAGAAAGTCACCACGGTGCTGGATGCCATCCGTCTTGTCGGCACACAGTACGTTGTGTCGATGGCCATTTCGATCGAATCCGTGACCGCAGCAACCGAAGGCGTGTCCGCCGAAACCTCTGCCATTGTTGAGAAGATTTGGGAGCGGAGCTTGCGGAAAACGCATCTGGCAAAACAGATTGCTTCGCGATGGCAGAACTTCCAGCAGATGCACGCGCTGACGATCGCATCGTTGCTGCAGGACATTGGCATGATCATTCTCATGTGTTATCGCCCTGAAGAGTACCGCCGGTATCAAGCACTGTTGGATACCGATGGGACGACGCCATACGCATTGCAGCGAGAGGTCTTCGGCATCACACACGAGAAATTGGGCGAAGCGGTACTCGAATACTGGAACTTCCCCAAGGAAATCAGCAGTGCTGTGGGGCGACACCACGGCCCGACGGAGAACGACACTATCGCCGTCATCCTCCAGCTTGCAAATATCCTCGATGACGAAAACGACGCCCGCCCCTATGACGAATCCATTGTACCGCTGATTGGGGAGTGGGACAACCTCACACGAACATGACTCGCGAAACATTCACAACTGCCCTATGACCGCGCCATTTACTCCCAACAGAAAAGTACTCTACGTTGATGACGAGGCGAACCTGCTGACATCGTTTGTGTCGCTGATGCGGAAAGAACGCGTCCAGGTGAGTGTGTTGCAGCAATCGGAACAGATCGAGAGGGTGCTGCAGGAGCAGGGGCCGTTTGCCGTGGTTTTTTCCGACCAGCGTATGCCGGTGATGGATGGAGTTGCCGTACTCGAAACGGTGACGCGCATACATCCTGCAACGATCCGCGTGCTCATCACCGGCCATGCAGATTACGCGGACACGGTTCGCGCCATCAACCTCGGCGGCATCAGTCATTTCATTCCCAAGCCATGGAAGGACGATGCTCTGCGTAAGCTGGTCGCCGACTGTATCAGCCGTTACAACATGGCGGAAGAGAACAAGTATCTCTTCGGCGAGCTGCAAGAGGCAAACGCCCATTTGAAAGAATTGTTGGACGGTACGATCGTAGGTGCGGTGCACATCCTCAGCGATATTCTGACGTATCTCAATCCCGCCGCCGCCGCTCAGGTCGATCGCGTCAGGAAGCTGGGCCTGGCCTATCTGAACATGACGCCCGAGATCAAGGGACAGGAACGGTGGGAGATTGAACGAGCGCTGGACCTCTTCAATCTCGGGATGGCATTGCTTCCGTCGTGGCTGCAAACGTCACTCAACAAAGGGAACGCAGCGCTTCACGCTGATTCACCCATCCTCCTCAAGCAACACCTTGTTGCCGCCGGCTTGCTGAGGGACATCCCACGCATGGAGGGGGTCGCGCGCATTATCGCATTGCAGACAAAGAATTTCGACGGCACCGGAGAACCGGCCAACGATCCAACAAACGGCAAGGAGATACCGCTTGGCGCGCGCTTGTTGCGTATCCTCATCGATCTCGACAAGGCCCAGGTCGAAAAGGGACAAGGACGTCTCGCCCTCGAGCGCATGGCCACACAGCCTGCGAAGTACGACGTTGACCTGATTGCACGGATGGTGGGGGCACAGTCCCGCCCCACAGATCAGAGCGAGCAGCTCTTGCCGCTGCACGACCTCCGCCCCGGTATGGTTCTTCTGGACGACATCATCACCGAAACGGGGCAATTGCTGCTGAAAGCCGACTTCGTCCTGACGGAAGTTGCCCTGAAAATCCTCCGGCAATGGCACATGAACGACCCGATTATCCACAAGTTCAGGGTGAAGGCCGCCGCGTATTAGCCCGCGGGAAAGAAAGAGCCCAAGGCTTCCCCCTGCATCACGTGACTTCTCGACACCCATCGAAACACCAGGAGTGCACGCCCGAACCGGCTTGCACTTCCTGAAAAATCTCCGTACTAATTGCCAGGAACGACATCCCGAAAAAACGATTTTGAGGGAAGGAGGAGTAGCGTATGCGCATCGCGTGTCCGAAATGCGAATGGGAGCCGCGCGCAGGAGACAGGTGGAGATGTGCACCCGGCTGCGACTACGTGTGGAACACGTTCGAAACGATGGGCCGATGCCCGCAGTGTGGCAAACAATGGCGCGAGACCTGCTGCCTCGAGTGCAAGAAGTGGAGCCCGCACCTCGACTGGTACCACGATGTGCCCGATCTCTTCGATGAAGTGGAAGACACAGCCGAAGTCGTGGCCTGAGGCTACTCAAGCTTCAGCTTCTTCAGCTTGGGCTTAATCACGAACTGGCAATACGGCTGGAAGGAGTTGTTGTTGTAGTAATTGTGGTGATAGTCTTCGGCAACGTAGAACTTCGTCAGCGGCTTGATCTCCGTGACGATCGGTCTGTCGAACTGCTTCTGCGCTTGCTTCAGCGACTTCTCCGCCGCCGCTTTCTGGTTCTCATTGTGATAGAAGATCACCGAGCGGTACTGCGTTCCCACATCATTCCCCTGCCGGTTGCGTGTTGTCGGATCGTGTGCCTCCCAGAAGACCTCTAAGAGCCGCTCGTAGCTGACTTTCGATGGATCGAACGTGATCTGCGCGACCTCGGCATGACCCGTTGTGCCGGTGCAGACTTCCTGGTAGGTCGGATGATCCGTTGTTCCGCCTGCATACCCGGGCACAACGGAGGTCACACCCTTGATGCGTTGAAAGACGGCCTCAACACACCAGAAACATCCTGCACCAAATGTTGCTTTTTCCTCGCGCACCATGTCATTTCCTTTCTGTCCTGCGCCCAGCATCAGCATGAGCAAAGCCGTGAATGCAATCATACCAAATCCTCCCTCTCCCTAAGAAACGCATAGACCATCACGAATTGTTCACACATCCATGACGAGGGGATTCATCGCACTCTGCCGATAAACACATCCGGCTCTCTCGTTCCCACCTCGAACAGTTTCACCAGCACCAGGCCTGCGATGAAGCCACCGATATGCGCCGCATACGCGACACCACCGCCTTGCGAGCCAAGCGAGCCGACGCCACTCAGCAGTTGAAACACAAACCACAACCCGATCGCAACAAGTGAAGGAACTTCGGTCAGCATGTTGAACATGATGACGCGAACACGCTTACCGGGGAAGAGAATGAGGTAGCCTCCGAGAACGCCCGAAATTGCGCCCGAGGCTCCGAGACTCGGAATGTACGGGTTACCCCCGAAGACAAACGTCGAAACCACGTGGGCAACAGAGGCAAGCACGCCTGCAATGAGATAGAAGAGAAGATATCGGAAATGGCCGAGCCGGTCTTCGATGTTATCGCCGAAAATCCAGAGGTACAGCATGTTGCCGCCAAGATGCGCGAACCCGCCGTGCATGAACATGGAAGTCAGCAGCGTGAGATACACGGAAATGGGCGTTGGCTGTAAGCCGGGGATACTAACGATGCGTCCCGTACGGGGGTCCTGCGCCATGCGATCGTCCGTAACAATGTCAGCGCCGGTGACGATCTCGGCCGGCACGGTGGAGAACGCCATCGTGAACTTCTCGTTGGAACCAAATCCCTGAAGGAAGATGAAGACGATGATGTTCAGCGCAATCAGCACGTAGTTGACCACGGGCGTTGTGGCCCGATCGGTATTGTCGTCGCCGAGGGGAAGAATCATGATGCCGTCCTTTCAGCTTACTCATGCACACATGGGGCTTACGCTACGGACAACTTACTCATCGCACGAATGACAAGCAAGGTGGACATTCGGAAAGGAGAATGGAGAGGAGGCCTAAATCACCACTTTTGTTGCCGGGTGGTTGTTCAGCGCGCGGTAGATGCCGACCCGGTCATCGTCGTTGCGGACAACGACAAGTACTTTCAGGGAGATGTACCTGCCGTGGGCGCTCGTGTTGGAGAGCGTCACCGTGTGACTCCTGTTTTGAACAATCTCCTGCACGGCGGCTCGAAGCTCCATTTCGCTCCGACCAATAATCACATAGGGCCATTCACAGGGATAGGAGAGTTTCAATCGTGGCTGCATATCTGCATCTCGCATTAGTCCATTCTTTCATAGTTATCGGCTGCGCCGTAGAGCTGGTTCAGCGGCACCTGCTTGATCGTGCGCCGGTTCCGGGGGTTGGAGATATACCGGAGGATGATCTTGTAGCTATCGTAGTCGAACCGCGGCGTGCCCTTGAACAGCTCGGTTTGGCCACACTCGTTGAAGGTGAAACTCGACAGCAGGCACCAGTTGTCGATCACGAACGCCTGTCCCTCGTTGGTCACCGGATTGCGCTCCTCAATCACGACGCCGCCTCCGAAGGGCCACGCCTTGATACGCCGCGCGGCAAATGCCTCTTCGACACGTACGTTGTACTGCCCGGGGTCCTCCTCCCCCACGCATGCGCCATTACACTGGTGCAGATGGTAGGCAAAGCAGTAGGAGTTCGTCCGCTGTAAGCCTAACAGCTTGTGGCACAGACGATATTCCTTTGCGGACGCGGCGAGGTATTCTCTCGCTTGCTTGATGCTTTTGAAGACTCCCATGATGGGGGCTTCGAGGTCAATCTCTATTTCGTGTACTTTCTCGAGCTCGATGCGGGCGTACCCGTTGGAGTCCAGCACGCGACGCGCAAGAACAAGGTCGCGGTGGCTGCGTGAGGCGACATTATACACCGGACGAAGGTCCTTGATCAGTTGCGCCTCTAACAGCAGCGCCCCAAGCTCGCCGTGTGTTCTCCTCGTCTCGATCCGTGCCACCTGTTGCGCCATCTCCATCTCGCGCGAAGAGCGATGGTCGCCGGAGAAATGCGACATCACCCGATCACGGATGCAGACACTCTTGCCCACGTACAGCAATTCGCCGGCCTTGCCGTACAACAAGTACACGCCCGGCGCATCGGGCAACTCATCGATTGCCTCCTTGTCCAGATGTGCAGGCAGGCTGGCGGTTTTGAGGATGGCGTTCACGGCACTCGTGAACAGGTCGCACGTGACGTCACGTTCCAGGACGCGTAGAAACTCCAACACGGCAGTTGCGTCTCCCAACGCACGGTGTCGGCCGTTGCACGCGATCCCGTGACGATGGAGTACGCTGTCAAGGTCATGATGGCGATACGCAGGGAAAAGTGTGCGTGAGAGCTTCACGGTACACAAGCAGCGCGCACGGAATTCTCTGCCCAACCGTCTGAACTCGTTCTTCAGGAAACCGTAATCGAACCGTGCGTTGTGCGCGACGAATAAGGCTCCATCCAACATTGTGAACAGCTCACGCGCAATCGCATGGAACATCGGTGCGTGGCGCGCATCCTCGTTCGTGATGCCGGTCAGCTGCTCGATCTCATGAGGAATGAACCGATCTGGGTTGACGAGCGAGTGAAATGTCTTCACAACGTTGCCGCGCTCCACGCGCAGCACGGCAATCTCGATGATGCGCCCGTAGAATGTATTGCCTCCCGTTGTCTCAATGTCCACAATGGCCAGAGGCGTGTCGGTGAGAAGACGCAGTCGCAGTTCGGGAACGTGTGTTGACGAGCGGGTCACGGATGGTTCTTTGTTTTCAAGAATTTCACGACGTCCTTGGGATACGGAATTGCAGTA
The DNA here is from genome assembly GCA_964539775.1 of uncultured Chitinophagales bacterium. Classification (GTDB taxonomy): domain Bacteria; phylum Bacteroidota; class Ignavibacteria; order UBA10030; family UBA6906; genus CAADGV01. The sequence goes on along the minus strand of CAZIKE010000082.1, from coordinate 9,388 downwards.
GCGCCGCCGCGCTTCAGTGCCGTGCGTGCGCCGACTGCGTTGGCAAAACGACAGATGGAAGTTAACTCTTCTTCCGACAAATCACCAACCGAACGAGTTGTTCCCGCGATCCCATGCAGCAATGCAGCAAAGAACGCATCGCCGCAGCCGGTCGTGTCAACTGCTGTCACCGTGAAGCCACGGACGAATCCACTGGCGGACGCGGTCTGATAATAGCATCCTTTCGATCCGAGCGTGATGGCGACAAGCTCCGGCCCGAATGTGCGAAGCTTCGATGCAGCCGATTCCACCTCTCCCAGTCCGGTCAGGAAATTCGCCTCATCATCATTCAGTCGTAGAATTGATGAACGACGCACCATGTGCGTGAGCACCCGCTTGGCTTCGGCGGCAGATTTCCAGAGTGAGAGCCGAACGTTCGCATCGAACGCTACGATCCCGCCCATCCTCCTCACCTCCTCTGCCACATTAAACGCTGTCGAGCGTGCAGGCTCCCTCATGAACAACAGCGGGGCAACGTTGACCATGCGTGATGCTGCAAGCGCGTCGAAGTCAATATCGGAACTGCGAAGTTGCTCTCCGGCTGGTTCCTTCTCCCAAAATTCAAACTCCCTTTCTCCGTCTTCCGTCAGCGAGACAAAGGCGAGTCTCGTTTTGTGAGTCTTATCGAAAACGATGCCTGTTGTGTCAACGCCGTTATCCTGCAACTCGCCGATCAGAAATCGCCCAAACGAATCTGCACCCACCCTCCCCACAAATCGGACCTTGGAGCCGAGTCGCGCAAGTCCAACTGCGACATTGGCGGCTTCACCGCCGAGGGCCTTCACAAAACCGCGTGCATGCGCCAGGGAACCGGGAGAAGTGGCAATCAAGTCCACCAACACCTCGCCGATGCAGGTTATGGTCGGGGTCGCTGTCATACTCAATGCTTCCAACATACAACAGGACTGTCGATTAGTCAAGCGCCCTCTATCAAACTCGGTATTGATTGCTACCATGATTTTTTCTATCGTGTCAGAGAGTTTGAGACCTCGTTCTTTCTCACGCCATCACATGCAGGAGGGTACCATGCATCCTCTTCGACTGATGTGCATCGTTGCGTTACTTCTTGAGATCGTCGTGCCGTCGCATGGGGGAGAGCAGGAGCGCCGGGCACGGCTGTACGCCTCACATCAGATTCAAGCCATCCTCGATTCCATTTCGGCGACCCACATCCGATCTTATCTCGACACGCTCGTGGGATTTTACTATCGCCATACGATGGATGACACCGTCTCACAAACCACCGGCATGGGCGCCGCACGCCGGTGGGTGTACCGGAAGTTCCAGGAGTTTAGCGCAGCGTCGGGAGGGAGACTTCAGCCACAGTATTTCGACTTCACAGCAACCATCTGCGGCATCACGCGTCTCCATCGGAACATTATGGCCATCCTTCCGGGAACGGTAACCCCCGAGCGCTACTTTATCGTCAGCGGACACATTGATACGCGTGGCGATCCCAACAACGCATGCGCGTACGGCATCTTCTCGCCCGGTGCCAACGACGACGGCTCGGGCACCGCTATCTCCATTGAACTTGCCCGCGTGATGAGTCGCTATCAATTCGATGCGTCGCTTATTTTCATGGCGGTAACGGGTGAAGATGAGGGTCTCTTCGGAAGTGAGGCGTACGCCTCCTATGCGCGCTCGATCGGCATGCGCATCGATGGCATGATCACCAACGACGTAGTTGGCAATATCGTGGGAAGCGGCGGAATCATTGACAGTCTCAGTGTGCGACACTTTTCTTCCGTTTCCGATCTCACCCCGCACCGACAGATGGCTCGCTCCATGAAGTTGAAGGCGAGTCAGTACTACCCGATCATGACCGTCAACCTGATTCCTGACGTTGACCGTCCCGGGCGCGGCGGCGACCATATGTCGTTTCAAAATCATGGCTACACTGCAGTTCGCTTTGTCGAACCGAACGAAAATCTCGCCAATCAGCATACGCCGACGGACATCGTCGAGAACATGAGTCCGGCATACACTGCTCGCGTCGCGCGCGTGAACGCGGCGGGATTGGCATCTCTCGCATGGGCGCCGGAACGACCCTCAGCGCCTACCATCGCAGACCCCGGCAACGGAACCTCGCTGCTGGTGAGTTGGAACCCGACCACACCCGTCCCCGATCTTGCCGGCTACCGGATTGCCGTGCGCGATTCTGGTGCCCTGTATTTCTCACGCATCATTGATGCCGGTAACGTGCTGCAGTACACCGTTACGGGATTCACCCCTGGTGTGAAGGTGGCCCTGAGTATCTCAGCGTACGACACCGCAGGCAACGAAAGCCTCTTCTCACAGGAGGCGCTGGCAACCCCTTCCATCGCGCCCTCTGCTCCCACGAGTGTTTCCTCCACCTCGTTTGCAACACACATCCTCATCACGTGGCATGCAAGTCCGCAGCTCGATGTGGTTCGGTACCGTATCTATCGAAGCACACAACGACGAACAGGGTTCACCATCCATGACTCAGTCGCCGCATCAGCCACAACATACGCTGACCTCAACCCTCCCTCTCACGTGCTGTTCTTCTATCAGGTGCGCGCTGTTGATTCGGAGGGAAATGAAAGCCCGCCTTCATCAACCGTCGCCGGTCAGCGAGTAACACACGATGCAGGCATCTTAGTGGTGGACGGCACGCGTGACGGAGCCGGCGGCCCTCCTACCCCTACCGACGGCGCGGTGGATAGCGCCTATCAATCCCTGCTTGCTGCTTTCAATCTTGCAGCGGAGTGGGACGTGGCTGATAGCGCCGCAGAAGGCATCCGCATCTCCGACGCAGAGATGGGAAAATACTCGACGGTCGTCTGGCACACCGACGTGCGAGGCAGTGCGCCGATGTATCTCGACACAACGGCCCTTCGAAAGTATCTCCAGCAGGGTGGTCGCTTGCTCATCTCTGGATGGAAATTGTCCAACGCTCTCAACACTACCACGGGGTCTCTTGTGAGCTATCCAGCGGGAAGCTTCGTCCCGCGCTACCTCTGGATGGACTCAACCATCGTGAGCGGCGTACTGTCACAGGACTTCAAGACTGCACAGGCTGCCTTCAGCGGATATGCCGATGTCAACGTGGACAGCGCAAAGATCCCGGTCTACAATGGAGCCCTCGTCAACACCGATGCCGTGTTGCTGCCGTATGCCGGACCGAACGTTCAGACGCTATTCACCCATCGCGGCAGAGTACCCGGTTCACCGCTCGAAGGTCGCCCTGTCGGCTGGCGATACCTCGGCAGTGATTTCAAGATCGTCGTGTTCGATTTTCCACTATTCTTCATGCGCGAGCTCGAAGCGCGCGCGGCCATTAGCAGGGCATTGATGGATATGGGCGAACAACCGTTGAGCGTTACTGAAGGTCACCTTCTGCCCCAGGGTTTTGCACTTGAACAGAACTATCCTAACCCGTTCTCCGCTAAAGGCGGAGCCCTGCCCATCCGGCAGCTTGTCCCTTCGGGAGCAGGCGCCTCCGGCGGAAGCCCGAGCACGACTATCGGATTTAGGATTCCGGTTTCAGGATTCACGTCGTTGAAGGTGTACGATGTGTTAGGCCGCGAGGTCGCAACGTTGGTGAATGAGGTGAAACAGCCCGGGAGCTACAAGGTGATGTGGGATGCGACGGGGTTTGCCAGCGGGGTGTATTTCTACCGGCTGTCCGTCGCGCCTCTGGCACAACGAGACCTCGTCCCGACTGATAGTCGGAACGGGCAGGCGGGAGAGTTTCTGGCAACAAGAAAACTTCTGCTGCTGCGTTGATCGCCGCTGGTCTGCTGGAACCCTGAGGCGTACTGTCGCCTTGTGTTTGTGAACGCAGAAGACTACCTTGCATGCAACGAAACATCACCCATTCGAAGGAGATCATCATGACAAGGATGATTGAACAAGAGTCCATTGCCGCCGCAACCAAACCGTCCAACGGCGTCAGGCTGCTGATGAACTATGTGAACGGTACCTGGATGGAGGCAGGAACGACGAGCTACGGTCCGGTGATGAATCCATCTCTCGGACAATTGATTGCACAGGTCCCCTTTTCCTCCTCAACCGACGTTGACGCGGCCGTTCAATCGGCCCGTGCAGCCTCTCCGTCCTGGTCGGCGGCACCCATCAAAGAACGCGTGCAGATCTTCTATCGCTACAAGCGTCTGATGGAACAGCACCTGCAGGAACTCGCTGCACTCGTACACGAAGAGAACGGCAAGACCATGAGCGAGGCAATCGCCGAAATCGAGAAGGCAATCGAGGTCACCGAGTTCGCCTGCTCGATGCCGCAGCTCGTCACCGGTGAAATCCTCGAAGTGAGCAAGGGAGTCGAGTGTCGCATTGATCGCTATCCCGTCGGCGTCGTCGCCTCCATCACGCCGTTCAACTTTCCAAACATGGTCCCCAACTGGACGATCCCGAACGCGCTGGTTCTCGGCAACACGATGATTTTGAAACCTTCGGAACTCGTTCCACTGAGCTCCATCCGCATCGCCGAGCTGCTGAAAGAGGCAGGACTGCCGGACGGCGTGTTCAACATCGTACACGGCGGACAGGAAGCAGTCGAAGCAATATGCGATCATCCCGGAATCGACGCACTGACGTTCGTCGGCTCGACCCGCGTTGCAAAGCTGGTGTATGCCCGCGCAACCTCACAATTCAAGCGCGCCTTGTGTCTCGGCGGCGCGAAGAATCACCTTATCGTCCTGCCCGACGCGCATGAAGAGATGGCGGCCTCCAACATCGCTGCAAGCATGAGCGGCTGCGCAGGTCAGCGCTGCATGGCGGCTTCGGCAATGGTAGCCGTGGGCAACGTCGAGCATATCATCACACGACTCTGTGAAGAAGCACGGAAGATCATCCCCGGCAAGAATCTCGGCGCCGTTATTTCACGCAAAGCCAAGGACCGCATTGAGGGCTACATCAGCGAAGCCGAACAACAAGGAGCAAAGGTGTTGGTGGATGGACGGAACTGTGTTGTCGAAGGAAAAGAGGAGGGCTTCTACGTCGGCCCGACGGTGATCGATTACGTTCGTCCGGACATGCGTATTGCGCGAGAAGAAGTGTTCGGCCCCGTGCTTGCCATCATGCGTGTCAATACCGTTGAGGAAGCGCTGAAGATCGAGAATGCGAATCCCTATGGAAACGCCGCATCCGTGTTTACACAGAGCGGAGGCGCGGCGCGCTACGTGATCGAGCGTGCAAGCGCCGGAATGATCGGGGTGAACATCGGCGTGCCGGTTCCGCGCGAGCCGTTCTCCTTTGGAGGGTGGAACGAGTCGAAGTTCGGCGCATGCGACATCACCGGCAAAAGCTCCATTGAGTTCTTCACCCGTCCGAAGAAAACCACGATCAAGTGGAATCCGGAGTCGAGAGTCAATTGGATGAGTTGAAGGTTGTGTTGGGATTTAGGTGTTAGGTGTTGGGTGGTTTCGGCCACCGGAGGATACCTACTCTCCTCTTCGTCCCATCATGGCCCAATAGAGGCCAAACGCCACAGCAAACCCGACGAACCACGCATAGTCATACAGAAATCGAAAAGGCTCGACCAGCAATCCGACCAAAGCAACAACAACTCCCGCCGCAAGCGCAAGCAGTGCTTTGATGTTGAATCCCCCCGAAAACTCGTATTCCCCGCCGCGCAGGTAAAGGTCGGCAACATTCAGCGTCTGTTTCCGCACGATAAAATAGTCGGCAATCAACACGCCCGCGATGGGACCAAGGAAGCTTGAATATCCCACGAGCCAACCAAAAATGTACGTGCCGTAGTCGGCAAGCAATTTCCACGGCATCATCACAATACCGAGCACAGCGGTGATCAAGCCGCCAGTCTTGAAGCTGATCTTTCGGGGGAGGAGATTGGCAAAATCGTTGGCAGGCGAGACAACGTTGGCAGCAATGTTCGTCGTAAGCGTGGCAACCACCAGGGCAATCAGCGAAAGCAGAATGACCACGGGATTCTCAAACTTCGAGAGAAGAGTCACCGGATCCCAGATCGCTTCACCAAAGATCACGATTGTTGCCGACGTGACTGCGACGCCGATAAACGAGAACAATGCCATGGTGGGAGGAAGACCTATTGCCTGTCCGATTATTTGAGAACGTTGACTTTGCGCGTAGCGTGTGAAATCGGGGATGTTCAGCGACAGCGTTGCCCAGAAGCCAACCATGCCTGTGAGGGACGGAACAAAGAACGACCAGAATTCGGCGGCCGACTGAAACTTGCTCGGCTGCGAAAACATGGGTCCGAAGCCGCCGATGCGCGAGTACGCCCACGCAAGCAGTGCAATCCCAACCAGAATCAGAAACGGCGCGGCAAGCGCCTCCAGCCATTTAATGGACTCCGTCCCTTGGATAATGAAGTACACGTTCATCCCCCAGAACAGGAGAAAACCGATGGCTGGTCCCCATTCGAAGATGGCCCACTGCGGAAGCAGGAGAACGATGAGCGAGTTGAACGCTTGTCCGCCGATCCATGTTTGAATGCCAAACCAGCCGCAGGCAACGATTGCGCGCAACAGCGCCGGAACGTTGGAACCGAGCGTGCCGAACGAGGCACGCGCAAGCACCGGAAACGGGATGCCGTACTTCGTTCCCGCATGTGCGTTGAGCACCATCGGAATGAGGACGATGATGTTGCCCAACGTGATGGTCAGCAGTGCCTGCCACCAGTTCATTCCACCGGCAATCAGTCCGCTGGCAAGCATGTAGGTGGGAATGCACACGCTCATGCCGATCCAGAGGGCGGCAATGTGGTAGGTTCCCCATGTTCGCTGAGCGATCTTGGTGGGCGCGATATCAGGATTGATGAGTGGACTGTGAGCAACGGAGGAAAGGTCAACTTCGATCAGTTCCGAAACTGCCGAAGGACGATGAGCAGAATTTTGCATGCGCGATGACTGATTGTAGTGATACCGAAATCAGAGTCGAAAGAACAAAACGTTTCGAGAGGAGGCGTATCCCCACATGCACAATGCTTGAAACGTGAGACGCAGCCTCAGCTTCCCCCTGTTGCACTCAAGAGGCCGATGGGGATCCGCTTTTATGTCGAGCCCTCAGTGGGACGTCTCACGCTTGATGAATTTTCCACGCCCAGGCGAGCCGACGAACTTGCCGTCACGTGCAGCAATCTCGCCGCGGACGGTAACCACGTGGGGCCTGCCTTTGATTTCCCAGCCTTCAAAAGCGCTGTAGTCAACATTCAGCAAATGCGTCCGCGCCGAAATCGTTCCGCGATAGGTCGGATCGTATACCACCAGATCAGCGTCGCTGCCGACGGCAATCGTTCCCTTGCGCGGGTAAAGCCCAAACAATCTGGCTGCCTGTGTACTCGCGCAATCCACGAACGAGTTCAGGTCCAGTCGGCCTTCGCACACACCATGCGTGTATAGAAGGTTGACGCGATCTTGAAGTGAGGGGATGCCATTCGGTATTCTGGTAAAATCGTCACGCCCCATTTCTTTTTGTCCCTTGAAATCAAATGGCGCGTGGTCTGTGGCAACCGTCGAGACGAATCGCTGTCGCAACGCGTTCCAGAACACTTCCTGATTCCGTTTGTCGCGCAAGGGCGGGGACATCACGTACTTTGCTCCTTCAAAATTCGGGCGTTCGGCGTACGTCTTGTCCAGCAACAAATATTGAATCAACGTCTCAACATGCACATGCACGCCGCGCTGTTTTGCGAGTAATGCTTCCTGCAACGCTTCTTCGCAGCTTGTGTGCACGATGTAGCAGTGCGTGCCGTGGAGTTCTGCAAACGTCAGCACGTGATGGACGCCTTCGGCTTCGATGCGAGGCGGGCGGCTCCAGTAATGCCACTCCGGCCCGGTGTTCCCTTCCGCGAGAAGTTTCTTTTGCAACTCGAACACCGCGTCGGCATTTTCGCAATGCGCCGTGACGATAACGCCAAGTTCCTTCGCCAAGCCCATTGTGTGGTACAGCTCCTCGTCCGTAATGCCGAAGGCCCCTTTGTACGCCAGAAACACCTTGAAGCTTGTAACCCCGCCCCGGACAATCTCTCGGAGTTGGCCTTCCGTGTCCTTGTCGAACCGGGTAACAGCCTGATGAAACGTAAAGTCACATGCACTGTGGTCCTCGGCTTTGCCTCGCCACAATTCAAACCCATCGGCAAGCGGTTGCTCGGTTCTGGACTGGCAAATCATTTCGATGAAGGTTGTCGTACCGCCGACGATCGCTGCCTTGCTCGCCGTTTCATGTGTGTCTTTGGCATACGTGCCCATGAACGGCAGGTAGATGTGTACGTGTGGATCAATGAAGCCGGGAAACACATACTTCCCTGTGGCATCAATGACTGTCGCGTTCGGTGGAGCATCCAGTTCTTTGCCGATGCGCGTGATCTGTTCTCCTTCACAATAAATATCCGCAGTGTAGTCTTGATCGGCAGTGATGATGCGGCCGTTTCTGATGAGGATGGACATGACTATCTCCTATGATTCACTACACCTTCCTGGAAATCTTTGCGGAGCATGGGGCTTGATGATTTCGAATTTCTTTGGAACTTGTTTTCAGATCAAGAATCCTCCGGCAGCGAGGCGAGACGAAAAATACGGCAGGGCACGACGCGCGCGCCCTGCCGTGAACGACCTTCATGCAGCGGCCGGTTTCTTCATCACTGCCGCTACAATTGCGCCAAGGATCACGTACCAGATGATGCCATAGATCGTCATGAGCCAGGAAAACCCATACGGAAAGTCCTTGATCATCAGGTACATGAAGATGAACGTCGGAAAGCTCATCAGGATACCAAGATACAAGCCCGCTGTCGCTCCATCCTTCACGGTTGTGCCGAACGACCCAGCTACCTTGTCGTACACCCATACAAAGACGAAGGCGGCAACGAAATCGCCCACAATGTACCATGCGATGTTTGTATCCTGACGAAAGATTGCCTGCTGCATGATATACGATGGCCCGAACCAGAGATTCCAGACGAGCGCATCCAGGATGTTGACCACCACACCACCCACCAGCACGGCCAGCCAGAACTTACCGCTTTTCATGGTGCCTCCTTTTGTTGTTGGTTGATGTTTGGGTGATGGTTCAGTTGGCACTTGGGGACAATGTCAGCTGAACCGTAGTCTCCTACCCCTTTCTCTTTTCCCCTGCACAAAGGAAGATACAAAACGCGGAACTTCTTCGCCGCGGTCAATGGATTTCGATGCCATGACGTTTCTGAAACGCTCGCAAGTCCTCCCACGTCATCGGCTGCGGCAACTCTCTCACCAGCTCATTCCACGTCTTCGACTCCTTGCCGTCATCACGGCGTACCATCGAGATGCAGCCTTCAACCGGACAGACGATGTAACACAGCCGGCAGCCGACGCAATCCGCCTCACGCACCTTCGGCTGTTTC
>CAZIKE010000081.1:0-16466 GCA_964539775.1 uncultured Chitinophagales bacterium | reverse complement strand
CCGCAACTTTCCGCTCCCACCATACGGCAAACAGCGCGAACGGCACAATCCACACTAAGGGCACGAAGGCCAGTAGTGTGTACACGAGGATTTCGTTCTGTAAGATGTCGGTCAGCAATTCTTTCATGTCAAAGTCGTGCAATCCAGAGTCGTTATCTATCCACCTCTCCCAACACAATATCAATGCTGCCGAGAATGGCAATCACATCGGCAATCATCGCACCGCGCACGATGGTCGGCAGCAGCGAAAGATTGACGAAGCATGGAGCGCGTACCTTGACGCGGAACGGACTCGTTGTCCCGTCGGCAACAACATAAAAGCCCAATTCGCCCTTCGGTGTTTCGGTGCGGGCATACACCTCGCTCGCATCGGGGCGGATGCGCTTGGGGATCGCTGCCTGCACATCGCCCGGCGGAAGCTTGTCCACCGCCTGCTCGATGATGTTCAGACTCTGCTCCATCTCCTGGACGCGTACCATGTACCGGTCCCAGCAATCACCCACCGTCCCCTTCAGTCCCTTGCCGATGGGAATGTCAAAATCGAACCTGTCATAAATGGAATAGGGATCGTTCTTGCGCAGGTCCCACTTCACACCGGAGCCGCGCAGCACGGGACCGCTTGCCCCGCAGTTGATTGCAACATCCGCCGGCAGTACACCGACATTGGCTGTTCGTTCAATAAAAATCTTATTGTAGGAGAGAAGATCGTTTAGTTCTTTGATCGTGCCGCGGAAGCGCTTGGTGAACGTCTTGACCTTGTCCGCAAAGTTTGCCGGCACGTCGTGCGAAAGGCCGCCGATCCACATGTAGTTGTACAGAAGCCGCGCCCCGCACGTTTGCTCGAAGATATCGAGGATGGCTTCACGATCGCGCATGCAAAACAGGAACGGCGTGAACGCGCCGATATCCAGCCCGTAGGTGCCGATGGCAATAAGATGACTGGCGATGCGCTGGAACTCTGCCATGATGACGCGGATGTACTCTACGCGCTCGGGCACCTTGATGTTCAGGAGCTTCTCGCACGCCACAACATAGCCGAACTCGGCGTTCATCGCCGCGACGTAGTCCATCCGGTCGCAGTAGGGAATCACCTGCTGGTAGTTGACCATGTGCTCGGCGTGTTTCTCGAAACAGCGGTGGAGATAGCCGATATGAGGAATGGCGTCAACGATAATCTCTCCATCCACAATCAACTCTAAGCGCAGCACACCGTGCGTGGAAGGATGTTGCGGACCCATGTTCACCACCATTTCCTCGCTCTTCAGCGGCCTGCCGAAGCCGGGAACGGTGACGGGGCGTTCGGCCACTTCGGGTTGTGTCAGCGTGGTGTTCATTAGTACGGTACCTTCATGCCGTTGTAGAACTCTGGCACCTGATAGTCCTTGCGCAGCGGGTAGCCTTCCCAATCATACGGCATCAGAATGCGGCGCAAGTCCGGATGGCCGTCGAAGATGATGCCGAACATGTCGTAGGCCTCACGCTCGTGCCAGTTGGCCGTACGCCACACGGAGTGCACCGACTGCACGTGCGGATGCTCGGTTGGCACGTCTACCTTGAGCGTGATCTTGTGATTCCACTTCATCGAATGCAGGTGATAGACGACGCCGAGCGTACCGCCGGTATAGTCCATTCCGCTCAAGCACATGAGCGAGTCGAAGGCAAGCTGTTCATCGTCTCGCAGTAACTTCGCCACCTCAAGCATCCGGTCCGGTGCAATTTTGATCCACGGATTAAGGACGCCGTCGATCTTCGCGTCGAGGATGGCGTCTGGAAATTTCTCTTTGAGCGCGTTATAGATGTCCTGAACGATCATCGTCGGTTCTGCGTGTCGTGTTCGGTGATAGCGGGAGTCATCAGGCGGGCTTGTTCTTTGCGAGGCTTTCCTTGCGAATCTTCTCCTGCAGCTTCATCAAACCCTCCAGCAACGCTTCGGGCCGGGGCGGGCACCCCGGCACATACACATCCACGGGGATGACCCTATCCACACCTTTGAGCACGTGGTAGCCGTGTTCCCAGTACGGACCGCCGCAGTTGGCACAGCTTCCCATCGAAAGCACATAGCGCGGCTCGGACATCTGATCATACAACGTCTTGATGCGGGAGGCCATCTTCAACGTGACGGTGCCGGCCACAATCATCACATCCGACTGACGAGGCGTGCCGCGGAAGAAGATCCCGAAGCGGTCGGTGTCGTAATGCGAAGCCCCCGTCGCCATCATCTCGATGGCGCAACACGCCAGCCCGAACTGCATCCCCCACATGGAGGAAAGCCTCGCCCAGTTCAGCAGATGATCGAGCGAGGTGATGATGATGTTACTGTTTTCGAATCGTTGGTCGAGAAGTCCCATAGTGTTGTGGATGCGTTAGACGACAACTTCTTCTTCGGCCAGATACTGCTCGCGCACGCCCAAACCCTTTTCGTACTTCGGAATCTTTGGCGCAGGCTTATCCCAATCCAAATCGCCGTTGCGCCACACGTACGCATAGCCGACGAACAGAATTGCCAGAAACACGATCATCTCCCAGAAGGCAAACCAACCCAAGTGCTTGTACACGGTCGCCCACGGGAAGAGGAACACGACCTCCACATCGAAGATAAGAAAGATGAGAGCGACAACGTAGAAGCGAATATTGAAGCGCACGCGCGTATCCCCCACGGGCGTTTCGCCGCACTCGTACGTTGTGAGCTTGCTGGGATATGGACGGTGAGGTCGCAGCAACCAGGCGGCAATCAGGCCGCCTGCCACAAAGATCGCCCCCACGATGAGAAAGATCAGCACCCGACCAAATTCGGTGAGCATACAGCAGGTCTCCTGTGTGACCGGTGTAGAGTGTTGATCGTCAGCTACACTGACGAAAGAACGGAGAGAAAATCCCGAGAAACCCGACTCCATTATACAAAGAAGGTAGAGAAGAATCAAGGAACGGAGCGAGGATGAGAAACCCAGGCTCACTCCCAGCGAAACATTTTCACAGCAATCGCAATGGAAAGCACGCACCACACTACGAGTCCGACGATGTCGGGAAACACCTCGCGCAGTGTTGCACCCTCGATGGCAATAGCGCGCAACGCGTCTGCAAGAAATGACAGAGGAAAGAAATCCACCACACTGCGCACGAAACCGGGAAGGGCCGACCGACTGAAGAACACGCCGGACAGCAGCATCATCGGCATAGCGATGACGTTCGCAAGCGGCGCCACCTGATCCTCGCTCTTGCTGATGCCTGCAATGGCAAACCCGAACGCAAGAAACACGACGGCGCCAACCATCCCCACAAGAAACATCTCCCAGAAGCTTCCCATGAAGTGAAGGTCGAGAAAAAAGTACGGCACGAGCGTCATGATGACAATCTGCATCATCACCAGCACGAGACGCATCGCAACGGATGCGATGATGAAATCGTTCGGGTTAATCGGGGTAACGAAGAGGCGACGGAGGATCCCTCTCTTTTTCATCGAGACAAACCCGAACGCCACGCCGAACACACCGAGCTGCATGATGGACATGGAGAGAATGCCCGGCGCCACGAAATCGAAATAGGTAAGATGACGGCTCTGCACGGGTTGCAGTTTCACCACGCTGCGCGCGGTGTCCCCACGATTTGCAAACATCATTTCATCAACCACGCGCTGCAGAATCATCCCACCAAGCTGCGCCTCACGAGGCCGGGCGTCATTCGTGAGGGCAATCAGTTCTGTTCCCGAGAACGGCCTGTACCGTGCCGGGATGACAAGCACCACCACCCGCTCCCCTCTGGTCAGCTCGCTCAACTCTCCTTCTCGCGTTCCTTCGTACAGCTTGAGGCTTTGGACGTTCCGAAGGGCCGCGATCAGCGAGTTCCCCGCGTCTCCAGCCTCGTTCACAACACCAACGTCAATGCGTGCAGCACCGTCGAAGCGAACGAAGCTAAACAGCAATATCATGAACAGCGGCAGTAGCAACGACCACAAGATTGCCTCACGTTGCCGGTAGAGCATCTTCAGCGTAGCGACAAAGAGTTTCCATTTCAGGCGCATAGGAAGCGGCGTTGGGGTTCAGGGTTCAGGGTTTAGGGCGAAGCAAAGAGTCATTCTTCTCGCAATGAGTGTCCTGTAAGACTGAGAAACACATCTTCCAGGTTGGCAAGTCGCTCCACGCGTGGTTTGGAGAACCCGCCGGCAAGCAACTTGTTGATGAGCGCCTGCGGGTTGTCGAGTGCGATGATCTTTCCGTAGTCCATGATCGCCACGCGGTCGCACAATTCTTCGGCTTCTTCCATGTAATGTGTGGTGATGACGATGGTCTTCCCCTCCGAGCGAATCCGCTTGATGACGCCCCAGAGATGACGCCGCGCCTGCGGATCGAGACCTGTCGTCGGCTCATCGAGAAAAAGCACGATGGGATCGTTCACAAGCGCCGCGGCGATCGAGAAGCGCTGTTTCTGCCCTCCGGAAAGCTGCACGACGTACGCTTTCGCTTTGTCTTCCAGTTCTACTTCGCGAAGAAGCTGCAGAGCGTCCACCTGCCGCCCATACATCTCACCAAAGAGTTCCAATAGCTCCTTCAGGGTGAGCTTGTCGAAAAAGGAGGAAGATTGCAGTTGTACGCCGATAACGCGCTTCACCTCCTGCGGCTGCCGCTTGACGTCCAGTCCGTTCACATGCACATCCCCCTCGTCTATCGGACGCAGGGTTTCGATCATCTCCAGCGTCGTGGTTTTGCCCGCGCCGTTGGGACCGAGGATGCCGAAGATCTCTTGCCTGTACACTTCGAAGCTGATGCGATCAACAGCCACCAACCCGTTGTAACGCTTGAACAAATGACGGACGGAAAGGATCGGTTCCATTTCTTACTTCAGCCCCAGAGGATTATCCTGCTCGAGCCGCCTTTGTGCAAGCTTGAGGTATGATTCATCCAGCTCATACCCTACGTAGTGACGACCGCACATCTTCGCCGCCAGGCACGTTGTGCCGCTGCCGCAGAAGGGATCGAGCACAACGTCTCCCGCAAAGGTGTACAGTTGAATGAGCCGCCGCGGCAGCTCCACAGGAAAGGGCGCTGGATGCCCGATGCGCGTTGCCCGCTCGGCGGGGAATTGCCACACGCTCTTCGTGTACTCCAGAAATTCCTCGCGCCCAATTGTGCTTTGCTTGCCGGACTTCGGTCGCGCAAAATCTCCTTTCGTAAAGATCAGGATGTACTCATGCACATCCCGCAGCGTTGGATTGCTTGCCGATTGCCAGCTTCCCCACGCCGTGGACGGACTCGCGCTCGATGCCTTGTCCCAGATAATCTCCCCCCGCATCTGATAGCCGAGTGCCTGCATATCCTCAATGATATACGCGTGCAGCGGAATGTACGGCTTGCGTCCGAGGTTGGCGACGTTGATGCATGCTCTGCCGCCATGCACAAGAACGCGGAATGTTTCGGCAAACACGCGTCTCAGCAACGCCCGATACTCCTCCAGCGTCAGGTCGTCGTCGTAGTCCTTCGTGACGTTGTAGGGGGGAGAGGTCACCATGAGATGTATGCTGTTGTCCGGAAGTTCATCCATCGTTTCGCTGCTCTTGAGGAAGATCATATCCAGCGACGAGGCCGGAACGCGGTTCTCAACCTGCCGTTCCTTGGGTACTGCATCATGCCGCAGTCCATCATACAATTTACTCTTGTAGAACTTCGAGGAATCGTGGGCGATCCGCCCCGGAGTGCCGAACGAACTGGTGGTTGTCGACGTGCGATTGGACCTCCGCTTTGTTTTCATGGCCGTTGACTGATGGTTGGCTGAAGGCCCCTTCGGGGAGGAGCGAGAACAATGCTATCCCGTGCCGTAACGGTGGTTCGATAACTCACATTGGTGAAGTCACGGTACAACCGTAAGGGAGAGGCAAGAGAGTCGAACGTAACGTTGATTGTTTGTGTAATTGTCTGATGCTCTCGCATCGTAAATGTTATCGGGATGCGCAGGAGCGTGTCGGGAAAGGCAAACCAGGAGAACAGCTTGCGCTTGTCCGTTTCGCGCTGCGACGGGTCGCGCAACCTACCACCGGTAGCCCACGGCGAGCTGACCTCGAACGGCTCGTTGCTCTCGAACGTCGTCTCTACCTGCAGCGGCCGAAATGCCGAGCGAACCTCAATCGTGCGGTCAAGCCGCAGCACCGTGTCAGAACGCATCGTCGGCAGCCCGTCCATCGAAGTCACCTCGACCCAATCCACACGCGTTCCGGCCGGCAACGCAAGAGTCCAGTAATTCGACCGCTCGGTGAGAACGGTATCATCCTCTCCGCGTCGGACGTGTACGTTGCGTAGCGGCTCCGAACTCTTTACTTCAATCATATTCTCGGACAAATCCCGTTGCTCGCCCATCGTGTAGCGCTGCTGCACACGAATGGTGCTATACCACAGGTGGTCATAGACAGGCCGAGCGTAAAGATACCCTGCAAGACCGAGTGTTGCAAGAGCGGTCCCGATCAACCCGCCTCTGCCCCGGAACTTCTTCAACCACACGAGATCCACGCCGCTGCTTCGGTAAACCGCTGCAAATCCATACACCACAGGAAGGGAAAGAATGCCATACACAAGGATGAAGGCTATTTCGTGCAGGATGTTCTGGAATGCCTTGTGGGTTGTGTTAGATGCAAGCAGCCGCTGAAACAACATCATGCCGTCGAAGAAGAACATCTTGTACAGCACAAAGAAACTTGCGGCAAAGAACAGCAGCTTAAGTGCCGGTGGACGAACCAGGAGCGCGGCTACAAGGCACAGCAACGCAACGGCAGGATAAAATGCAAGTTCAGGTGTAATGAATGATGTCAGAGCAATCAGGACGATGAAGAGCACGAGAGACTCACGTGCGAAGACAAACGCATCGCTGCTGAGGCGGTAGCGTCGAACGGCCTGAAGCACAACCCAGAGACCGATGCATCCCGAAAGTGCGCCAAGCATCCAGAACCCTCCTGTGTTGTTCACCCACGGAAAGCGATAGCCTTTGAGGAAACCGAGGAGCGTCTCTGAACTCCAGATGAAACTGTGCATGAAGAACGTCGCAACAAGAAGTTTGAAGCCCGACCACTTCACCCGCGTTGCGGGATCGGTCGGCGGACGGTTCCTGCGAAGCCTCACGAACGCCACGATGGTCGTGAGCAGAGCGAATGCCACAATCATCCACAAGACAAAATATGGGAGAATCACCAACTGCCCGCCCATCTCCAGCACCAGATAGCGTTCCGTTGTTCGGGATGGAACGCCGCCGTCGTACCGCTGGAACAGCTTCAGGACAAGATCACCCGATCGCTTCAAGCCCGAGGAGGTGAAGTTCTCCCACGAATCTTGCGGGGTATGGATGGGAAACGACACGTCGCTCGTGAAGTCGATCGCAGGAATCCCCTTGTCGATGAACGCAACGTGGTCGGAACCGAACGATCCGCCCGAGGCGAGATTCCACGTCGCCATACCGGTTTGATAAACGAGATCATCCCGCCCCAGCTCGTCGCGGAAGATTTCAAATGCCGATCTCAGCAGCCACGCAGGAGCGCTTTCCCTCGTTCCGTCCGGATCGGCAATGAGGTAACTCGATCCATCTGCCATATCGATTTGCAGCATCAATGCGATGCTGTCGATGTCGGGGAACGTGTTCACGAAGTGCTTCGAGCCTTGCAGGCCTTGCTCCTCTCCGCCCCAGCAACAAAACATGACGGTGGACTGGTTCTCGCGCTGACACAGGACGCGTGCAAGTTCGATCACACACGCCGTGCCCGAGCCGTCGTCGTTCGCGCCGGGCACATCCGGACCCGATGTATCAATGTGCCCGCCAATCACGATAATGCGTCCTGTCGTTCCTTTCTTCACGCCGATGGCAACTCCACTGGCTGTGTTCCGCCCTCCGGCCACAGTCATCGGCAGAACATAGCTTGTGTCGCAGCCGTACGCGCGGAACTTGTCAACGGCAAAGTGCAGCGCGCGCTGCTCGGCGGGCGAACCCATCGGGCGCGGACCGATTTCGACGGCGAGCGTTCTGAGAATCGCCTCGGCATTCTGTTGCGAAAACTCCTGTTGCGGCGTTGCCGTGCCGGTATGAGATGCAACGACTGCAATCGTCAACGCAGACTTGAGTGTGTGAAGGAGCGGGGAGTGTGTGGTCACGCTACGGCTTCCATTTGGTTTCAGCAACGCCGGCGCACTGGTTGGCGTAACGGGCAAGCACAAACAGCAAATCCGACAGACGATTGAGGTAGATCGTGATAGCCTCGCCGATGTCCTCGTTGCGGGAGAGGCGCACGACGGCACGTTCGGCGCGACGGCAGACTGTGCGTGCAAAGTGTAGCCGCGCTGCAACGGGTGAGCCTCCGGGCAGGATGAAAGCTTTGAGAGGCTTCAACTCCGCTTCGAGTTTGTCGATTACCTTTTCCAGACGAGCCGCATCTTTCGGTTCAACGCGCCGGATCTGTTTCATGACGGAAGACCTCGGTGTGGCAAGATCGGCACCCAGCACGAACAAGTCATTCTGCACGTGCTCGAGAATCTCGTCGATCTTCTCCTCCCTGTTGTCCGCACGCACGATGCCGAGGACGGAGTTCAACTCGTCCACCGTGCCGTAAGCCTCGATGCGCAGCGCGTCCTTCGGCACACGCTGCCCGCCGAAGAGCGAAGTGTCACCCTTGTCGCCGGTTTTGGTGTAGATTTTCATCGGTGTATAGACTTGCGGGCAATGCTCGAATTACAAGAACGTTCCTCGGACGAGATTCACGTCAGAACATCAATGCACGAAAAAGGTAGGGAATAGGGAAGTGACAAGCAACGCGGCGAACGGCTTGCATCAGGGATGAGAGGGATCGTTCAAACCGACTTTTCAAACGACCCCTGCTGGAGCGTTCGCGAAAGAACTCGGTGTCGATTGGGCGGGAGATACCGAGGACTCGCCGCCCGAACTTCTCGTGGTTAACGAGATCCGAAAAAACGATGCCGATAAGGATTATTTGGCGCGCGTCAGCTATCCGCAGCATCTCTGGATGGAAAGAGAAATCAAGAGCGCTGCGAACGTTTGCCGCAACGATGCAGCGGAATTCCTGAAAGTCGCCGCCGAGATCCTTATCATGCCGGACGTGCAGGAGTTTGCGCTTGCCGATGCAACTCAGGCGCTGCTCGAGCTGAAGCAGCGAAACATACGCGGCGCGAAGGTGCTGCGAGTGTGAGTTGCTTACTTCGCCTCGGTCGTCTTCACCTCGGTTTTCTCCGCAGAAGGTTGAGCCATTTGCTCTTCCGTCGGTTCGGCAGACTTGTTGCGAGCAGATGACGCCCCGTTCGCGGGAAGGAACCTGTCGAGAATTTTGGTTCCTACATAGTTCGCTATGAAGCCGATGGCGACCGCTCCCCAGAAATCGGTAATGCTAACTTTGATGAGGAATTGTGTTTCCGAAATACGCGACAGAAGGATCGTCACCATCGCGCTCAGCAGAACCGAGCCAGCAATGCCGGCCAGTTCCTTTGCAACCGGTCCGACAATTCTCATCACGCGACTCTCTGTCTGCCTCTTCACTCTTGCGAGACGCCGCCGTCCTTGCGGAGCCAGGTAGAACGCAATCAATCCTCCGAAAGACGCGCCCAAGAGGATGACGGACTGCGGTGCGGCGAAATGCAGCACGCTGCTTTGTGTGACCGTGTGATATTCCCCCTGCGGGTCGAACCAGTACTTCCCGTTCACCGTCAGTGTGTACTCGCCCGGCGTGAAGAAAATGAATTTCATTTCCGACCTGATGGTGCGGATCACGCTGAGGGTAAAACCCGACGAGTCATAGAAACCCGTTCTGCCGGGACTCCAGAACACCTGATACGTGTCGCCCGGCTGAAGCTTGATGAACGCGTCGGCAAACTGCGGGACCGCGTGTACTTCGGTCGGGAACAACGCCCACCAGGGCCACGCCGGCTTGAACGGGCCCTCCAGCTCAGGCGGCAGCATAAGCGTAAGTTCTTTCCCATGCAGATAAACAGCGCTGTCGGAGACGTTCATGATTTCCGCCATCACTCCCAACCCGCTTCCAACAGCAGGCTGCGACTGTGACGTTAGAATTCTGATTGCGATGGCGCTGCGCGGCTCCCGGAGTTCCTGTGCTGTTGCAATGCGAGGAGAAAGCGCGCCAAACAACGCAATGAGGAGAAGGCGTGATGGCTTCATGATAGACCTTAGTATGTGGTTGGTGATGGGACTATGTGCTACTGCAAACTCTCACGTTTCGCCGGGCGTCAGGAGGGCAACACGGAGTTCAGCAGGAGAAGCATCGTCAAGCTGATAGAGGAGACAACCTCAAGACGAGTTCCTGCAAAACCTTCGTTGACTCCGTTCCTCAGTATCCAGAGAACGAAGAGGATATTTCCGGCGACGGCAATGGTACGAAGGGCGTGATACAGTTCCGACCCGCCGAAGTCCGGCGTAGCCGAGACGCAGGCGGGGAACGCCCATTTCTTCATCTCGAAGACTTCTTCATGTCTCCGCTCGAATCTCGAATGTAGTACACCGCGTCGGGAGGCAGCGGCTCGACGCGATAGTCCAGTGACTTGTGGGGATAGACCGGGCGCGGCTGCGAACAGATGAACGCAGCGATGTGTTGTGCTTCGTCGTCGGTCAGCGAACCGGGGTCGAGATAGGGCATCGCGTAGCGAATCATGCCGGCGAGTGTGTAGATGCGCGCCGCACCTGCACCGTCGTTCCACGAATCGGAACCCCACAGCGGGCCTGCTTTCTTGTCCCCGATTTGCACACCCTGACCGTCGAACCCGTGACAGTTGGTGCATTTTTCCTCGAACAGCTGTCTGCCTCGATTCGTGTCGAGGTGTGCAACGGGTATCAGCTTATGCGAAGGGATAACGTTCTGTCCGCGCCATGCAGGACTTTTGCCCACGGGGAAGTTTTTGGAGAGCCACGCAAGATAGGCCGAGATTGCGAGAACTTCGGGGGAGTGGTGTTCCGGAACGGTATCGTTGCGCACGGCACCCATGCTGCGCTTGAAGCATCCGACGATGCGATCCTCCAGACTGAAGAGCCGCCCTTCGCGCTTGTTGTACTCCGGATAGATCGCAGCGACCCCCACAAGCGGCATTGCTTTCTCCTTCTGGCCGGCATTCAAATGACAGTTGTTACACGAGAGTGCGTTGGGCGAGAAACGCGCCGCTTCCTGCGATGTGTTCATGAACAGCTTGAATCCCCATCGAATCTGATCCGTCAACGGAGACGCACGAAGGGACGAGTCGGCAAGAGGATTCATGGGAATATCCCACGCCGTCGTCATCGTTGCGGCGGCGGGGATAAGCGTGACATTCTTGGGCGGACGAGCGGGCGATTGCGCGTTGCCCCCACCGTCGAGCGAGACAACAATGAGGGCAACGAGAACAACGTGGACTCTTTTAACCTTCACCGGCGTAGCAGTATGTACAACCCTTTTCTTGTGCACGGTTAATGGCGAGCACGCCCGATGGAACGATTTGAACCCCGGGGAAGACGCTCTCGACCCATTCCTTCTTGACCGCGGCAGCATCCATGTTCATGTTCTTGGCAAATACGCCGCTGATGACCGTAAGAGCCATATCGCACAAGCCAACCATCACTCCTGCGTCCAACAGTTCATTGAGTGCCATACCCGGCAGAGGCCATTCTCCCTCCTTAGGCTTCCAGAAGAGGTTCGTTGTGATGGGCTGTTTCGTCATCAGATGCATGGGCTTGAATGCTTCGCCGAACTTGTACTTCTGCCACATATCGTTGTGCATGCCGATGGGAATGGCATCGTGCCGGAGAATGACAACCGCCGTGACATCCTTTGCGGAAGCTCCCACCATCTCGTTTGTCATGATGAACACGCGAGCCCAGGCTAATGGAAGTCCGCCGTTGATGCTGGGGGCATCGAAGACCTGCTTGTGCTTTCCTTTAATTTTGCCGATCCATTTGTCAAACGCCGGATCAGACGCGGCTTTCTGCATGGACTGAGCCATGAGCTGGTCAGGAAGGCTTAGTCCGGCAACACCGGCAGCGGCGGTTGCCGCAAGACTACCGAGAAAACTTCGGCGGGTAGCTGTCAAATCGAGCATGGGGGAGGTCCTCCTCTTGATGAAGTATGGTTAATGTTACTATGGATGAAGTTTCATTCTACAGCTCAATGCGCAACCTTGATGTAACCCCAGCCTTCGCGCTGCTTGGTGATGATCGTTTAGCAAAACACCGCAGTGCTTTTTGCCGCTCGAAAAAGATGCGGCGAACGCCACTATCAACAACGAATTTTCTTGTGGTGTCAACCGCAAACCAACATGCGGCAAAAAGCATTGAGCGACCACACCTGTGTGCCGTAGGACTTCGGTGCGCAGGCACAACTATCTTTTCCATAGCTTCAACCGAGCCTATAAATAAAGGGAGCGTCGGTGGTTTGTTCGTTACGCGTTCGTTGGCGGCGCATTGGAGAGTTCTCCTTCTCTCAATCCATCATTCGGATCGACGGAGAAATACGTAGTACACAGATGAGAAGATGGGTAATTCTCCAACTTCTCGCTCAAGAGACCATCTGAATTCCACGACTGCCAAGTCGCAAGTGTTGGCTACATGCCCTCTTTGACTTCTATAATCTCGTCCGCAACGAGACCGTGTGCCTCACGATGAACTGCAATGGCAGCTTCCTTGTTTGGGGCTTTCACAAGGCAGAAGACCTTGCCAGAACCTTCATCGTACCAATATTTCAGATACTCCACGCCGTGTTTCTTCTGAACTTCAAGGTCTTTTGCGTGGGCGCCCTTAACGGCTTCTGCAGTCAAGCCGGGGACGTGCTTGTGAATGTCCATGAACAGTGGCACGTTTGGACTCCTTTCTGTTTGTTGTGATTGGTTGTAACGTGAATTAGCTTCTAAACTCTCGAATCATGAACGCTCAGCATCATTGTTCCTTCCCGTCTCGGATGTTCCTCACTGCAGAATGGTTGAGCATTGAGCAACCACAACTATTTCTTTCCATAGCTTCAACTGAGCCATATCAGCCTGCCTTCCGGTAGTGCATGAAATATCGAAAGCTGTACGATTTGCCGCCCATTTGCATCGATGCGTTTGCTTCCCACCTTCCCTCGAGTGAGAGAACTCGCTTCAAGGGTTCTGGTGTCGACGGGGTTTCTGTTTGAGCATACGTGGACTTTGAGACTAGACAGAACGAAGCGAGAAGGACGATTGCCGGGAACTATATAGAACGGACTCCTTATGATGACGAGATATTGTTGGAATGAACAGCTCAATGCGCAACCTTGATGTAACCCCAGCCTTCGCGCTGCTTGGTGATGATCTCGTAGATACCGTCGGGCACGCTTCTCGCTTCGCTCAGGACACGGCTTCGGTCGACGTTGTTGTTCTTCAACGCTATTGCGCAGACCGTGAACGAAACGTTGGGGTTTTTCGCCGCTTCCCGCACATCAGCAATCACGACTGATTTCTCGGGCATTACCAGCTCAAAGCCCTTGCCGTACATGACGACCTCAAGCTGTGCCTGCGGGTGTGTTGCAATGATTTCTTTGATCCAGCGGATGACAGCCTTCTGGTCGAGACTATCGCGGCTTGTCAGGTCGAACACGACCTTATAGGAATCCGTCTGGGCAGCACCGGAGCCGATGCTGAACAAGACCAATGCAATCATGCCAGCGATTCGGTTCATTGTCAACTCCCACTTGTGAGTGGATCTTCCCATCCCTCTTTAACTGACGACGCAAAGCTCGAGGAGTTCCCGCGACCCGGCCAATTGGCGTTTTCAAGGTGTCACGAGGCTGTGCAACTCCTGATACGAGCGCTTCGGTCTGACGCCGGCCGGCAGATTAGGGGCAACGTACTTCGCATACCATTGGTCGGCTTCGGATTTCGAGTTCCAGACCTCAATCACTCGCCATCCCCCGTCAAAGGGATAGGAAAGATGGCATACGAACCCGGGTGCTTTCCGCAACGTATCTCGAAGTACATTGAGCATCCCATCGTACCCCTGTGCAGTCTGACCATTCGCCTCGGCGGAAACAAGAACCGGCATAATAAACTCCTTTCGATCGTTCT
Source organism: uncultured Chitinophagales bacterium (assembly GCA_964539775.1). GTDB lineage: Bacteria > Bacteroidota > Ignavibacteria > UBA10030 > UBA6906 > CAADGV01. The sequence continues at coordinate 2,433 of CAZIKE010000081.1, read as the reverse complement.
GATGTTTGCATCGTTCGGGACTACAACGTTCTCCAGCTCGTTGTAAAGATACCCTGCGAACGTCCTTCCCTCAATCACATCATCATGTGATTTTCGATAGAAGAACCGGAACGATACGTCGTCAAGCAAAAGACCTGCTGTCCGAATGACCAGGAGTTGGTGCGGGCTAACTGCCTCGGTACGTCGTGTAGCCGTAAGGACTGATCAGCAGGGGGATGTGATAGTGTTGGCCGGCTGAAGCAGTGAACTCTACTGTTACTCTGGGGTAGATTGATTCTTGCTTCCTCAATGCGAAGTACTCCGCTGTAAGAAATGTGAGGCGGTAGGTAGTGCTTAAGAGCAATTGGTCGGAAGGAAGGAGATTGACGATGCGCCCATCAACATCTGTCACGCCCGATCCAACCTGAATCCACCGTTCATCGGAGAGTTTCTCTAACCGAACGGTAAGGCCGGCCGCCGGCTTGCCCAGTGATGTATCGAGAACGTGCGTGGTAATGGGGCTTTTCATTTTCGGTCCTTCTCATCTGCTGCGCCGAGTGCTCTGAGCGCCCTGGGTTCTATCAGTTCGACCCAGAGGCTGTATTGGAGAGCAGAGGGATGTAAACCATCCGCCGCAACAAGCTCGGGGCGACGTGCTGCCTCACGCGATATGGGGGTCACATCCACGTAGTGGACTTTTGCTCGAATTGTCTCTTCCCAGTTGATGCCGTTGAACGCATCAATCTCCCGCGCAATCTTTGCCCTGTCTTTCCCCTCAGCAAACGGCATCACGCCCCAGTCGGGGATAGAGACGACGATGACCCGTGACGGGTCGTTGCCGGCAAAGCCGATTGCGCGCTGCAGGAGTTCAACAAACTCCCGGCGGTACTCCTCTGCGTCCCTGCCGCGATACTGGTTGTTGACGCCGATGAGAAGCGTGACGAGATCGAATGGGCCTTGCGGGGCGGCCGCATCGATGCCCGCATTCAGCTCATCCGTCGTCCAGCCGGTGCGAGCGATCGTGAGCGGATCGGCAACTTCGATGGTGCGGCGGCGAAGAGCTTCAACGAGCTGAACCGGCCAGCGTTCCTGCTCACCCACACTCTCACCGCTGGTATAAGAATCACCCAGCGCTAAGTAACGCAGTGGTTGTGATGAAGGCATACCATGCTGTTCCTGTGCGTGCATAGGTAGATTGAGAATAGACAAGATAATGATAAGAGGCAACCTCATTCCTTCACCCGGCTCATGAATGCCGCAAGTTTCTTTTCATCGAGCTTTCCGTTTGTGCGAACCCCGCTGCACACGTCAACGCCGAACGGACGAACGCGCCGGATCGCATCGGCAACGTTGCCTGAGTTCAGCCCTCCGGCAAGATACGCAGGCACGTTTACCGCGTCAACAATGCTGCGACTGATGTTCCAATCGTGCGTACGTCCGGTACCGCCAAGCTCCTTCACAGCGCGGTTCGGGTTTCCGGAGTCAAGCAGAAGCGCATCCACGTGTGGGGCAACAGCAACGGCTTCTGCAATGGATTCCTCACCGCGTACATGAATCACCTGAACGATCCCGATACCCGGCAGCGCTTCGCGCAGCCGCGTATACGCTGCCATCGAAACACGATCAACCAACTGCAGCGTGTTCGTCCGCGTTCGCCGTTGCTGGGCAATGATTGCTTCCGCATCCTGCTCGCTGGTAAGAAGAAACGATGCAACTCCCGGTGGAATCGTCCGCGCAATCTCGGCAATGATCTCTTCGGGAATGGGTCCGGGACCGCTGGGCATTGCCGAGACTAAGCCCAACGCGGAGGCTCCATAGCGTATCGCAAGCTGGGCTTCCTCGGTGCTGGCAATGCAGCAAATTTTGACGCGGGGGTTCAGCATCTCGACTCACAGTTACGTCGGTGAACAGGACGATGTTCAAAACCTCGCGCTCACTCTGCTGCGCACACGCAGCACCGACTCCTGAGCAAACCTGCCTCGGTAGAGATCAATGATGTCCTGAATCTTCACTGCGTCTCCTTCTTGATTCGACGGATAGTAGATGATGACGATGCGCGTCGTCTCTTTTTTGATTTCGCCTGTCCTGTATCTGTACTGACCGAGAGCCGGCACGGTCGTGAAGCCATCCGGGAAGCGTGTTACCACTTCGCGGTCAACGAAATCCTCCCACAACGAGTCGGTCACCGCACCGCCGGTCGGGATGTCGGCACCGAAGTAGAGTTCTTCGCGAGTCCATGAAGAATCACCATGGACACTCGCACAGCCGAAGAGGAAAGAGAGCAGGAGGAGGGGAAGATGCCTCATTGCAAACTTCCGACTGAGCACTTGTGATGTCACCCTTTCAGTGTTCTTGGAATCTCGATGCTATTGGGTCCGATGGCGTTGCCCTCGGCTACGGTACTTGTCCCTTTCAGGGACGGCCATTTGCACACGCGACGCTGAAAGCATCCCA
>CAZIKE010000080.1:0-16791 GCA_964539775.1 uncultured Chitinophagales bacterium | reverse complement strand
CCCTCAACAGCTCACCAAGAACTTCCTTTTTCTCTTCCTCTCCAATGTTGTCGGACAACTACTTGCATTGGCGGCGCTGGTGCACCTGGCACGGGTGCTGGGGCCGGAAGGGTTTGGTCGTTTTTCATTCGCGCAGGTGGTCTCACTTTATTTTCTTTACCTAGCCGATTTTGGGTTACAAACACTGGGCACCCGCGAGGTAGCCCGCAACAGAGATATGGTGCCGCAGCTAGTGCGCACTATATCCCTGACGAGATTCATTACCGCGTCAGTGTCGTTTACCTTGCTTGTCGTGCTTGCGCTGCTTTTGGGAAGATCAAGCCTAGAGGCGAATATCATTATTGTGTTCGCCTTCAGCATCTTGGTTTCAGCAGTGTTGCTGGAATGGGTCTTCCAGGGTCTGGAGCGTATGGAAATTGTGGCGGTGGGGCGTATGCTGCGCGGCTTCGTTTTTGCGGCCCTGGTGTTTGCCCTGGTAACATCTGCGGGGCAGGTGCTGCAGGCCGCAGCATACTACGTTATCGGTATCCTCACTACCACGGTTGCACTGCTGTTGATTTATCGAAAGCAGTTTGATGCGTCAGGTTCTCGTGCACAGCTGCGATCCCATTGGTCCCTCCTCAAATCAGCGCTGCCGTTGGCTATTGGTTCACTCATTACTCAGGTAAACTATAACTTTGGAACATTCGCTTTAGGGCTGTACCGGCCAGAATATGATGTCGGTGTGTTCTCGTCTGCATACAAGATCATTCTTTTTCTTTGGGCATATGTTGTTGTTGCAGCGTCCAATGCCATTCTGCCGATGCTTGTCAGATCGCACTCAGAAGGAGAACGAAACCTCCCCGGTGTGGTCATGCGCTTGGTGCGCTGGTTTGCCATTGCTGCTGTTCCGCTCGGCGTGGGAGGGTCCCTACTGGCCGGCGACATCATGCAATTCCTTTATCCGCCAGCGTATGCCAGCGCAACTGGCGTGCTGCGATTGGGAATCTGGATTGTCTCCATTGTTATGATACGCGTGGTGTTTGAAAACGTGCTGCTTGCCAAGAGAAGCGAGAGGTCTTACCTGCGCGGTTATGTTGCTGCGGGGTTATTGACTGTGGGCGGCAATCTTGCACTCGTACCACATTTTGGGTTACTGGCTCCGGTCATCGTATCGCTTGTGAGCGAACTGGGGCTGTGTGTGTACTTTATTACGCAATCGGGAATCACAGAGGTCAAGCAGCTATTCAATCTGATAGTGCGACCTGTAGCCGCCTCTGTCGTCATGGGTATGACACTGGTCGTCCTCCCGTTTCATATTCTTGTTGTCATCCCGGTAGGGATTGTCGTGTATGTAGCTTCGCTCATCCTTTTTCGCGTAGTTTCAGTTGAAGAACTGCTACGCTATACAGGTCCGTTTGTTCGTCTGCATCGGTAAGTGCGGGACGCGGACTATCGCTTGTTGAAACGACACGCACTCGTATGGTTTATCAACCAACCTCTACATTGTGGATTTTTTCAGAGCTTTACTACCCCGAAGACTCTGCGACGGGGTACTACGTAACAGGTGTTGCGGAAGGCCTGGCAAAGGTTCTTGATGTTCGCGTGCTGTGCGCTCAGCCGACGTATGCAGCCCGCGGCACCATCGCGCCAAAGGAAGAAATCTACCGAGGCGTCCGTATTCACCGATGTACCGCGACGGCTCTCAACAAGGATGTGCTTGTTTTCAGGCTTATTAACCTGCTTACCATAAGTCTTTCCATTTTCATACACGCGCTCCTGAAAGTTCGTCCCGGTGATCGGGTATTCGTCGTTACTAATCCACCAACTCTTCCGTTCGTTGCACTCATCGTCTGCAAGCTTCGAAAAGCAAGGTTAGTTCTACGGATTGAGGATGTCTATCCCGAGGCGATGGTAGCAGCGAGTATCCTGCACCCGAGGTCACTTGTTTACCGGTTTTTAGAAGCACTCCATCGCCGCCTCTACCAAGCTGTTGATTCGATTGTGGTCCTGGGTCGGGACATGAAATCGCTTGTGGTGCAGAAAGCTCCTTCCTGCATCACGCGGACTATTGTGATTCCGAACTGGGCCGATCTTGATCAAGTCCGCCCTCTTCCCCGCAGTGAGAATCCTTTGTTGCACAGGCTGAGGCTGCAGGAAAGATTTGTGATCCAGTACTCCGGCAACATGGGAAGAACCCACGATCTCGAGAGCATCATAGAAATTGCTACACGATTGCAAAACAATGCCGAGATCCACTTCCTGTTTATAGGATCTGGTGCAAAGCAAGCTTCGGTAAAGGCTATGATCGAGCGGAGGAGACTGGCCAATGTGACAATCCTACCGCCTCAGAAGCGTTCCGACCTGAGTATCTCGCTCAATGCATGTGATGTCTCCATTATATCATTTGTCCCCGGGATGGTTGGTGTCTCTGTCCCAAGCAGGATGTACAATGTGCTGGCAGCTGGTAAGCCCATGATTGCGGTTACCGGGAAAGATTCAGAGCTTGCCATGCTCATCCGTGAGGCTAAGGTAGGATGGATTGTGGAACCGAAAGACATCGAGGGGCTTCGCAATGCCGTGTTAGAGGCTTATGCACAACGGGAGACGCTGCCTGAAATTTCTCGGCGCGCGCGCTGCATTGTCGAAGAGAACTACTCATACCAAGCAGTCATTGAGCAGTATCGTGCATTGCTCAACTCGGCAAGCTCTGAGAGCTTGTAAAATCGGGTGGACTGTATGAAGCGGATAGGCATCAACTTGCTCTATCTTCTACCCGACATTGTCGGAGGCACGGAAACGTACGCGCGCGGTTTGCTTGCAGCGCTGAGCAGATACACCACCACCTATGAGTTCATTCTGTTTCTGAATCATGAGCTGGCAGACCGAGTCCCTGATGAGTTCACGCCATTCGAGCACGTGGTGTGTCCGGTGGATGCTGTTCATCGCGAACGAAGGTACTTTTTTGAGCAGGTGAACCTTCCGGGCCTCTTGCGTCGCCACGGGGTCCAGCTCGTTCATTCTCTCGGCTATACAAGTCCGCTTCTGACACACTGCCCGAGGGTGGTTACGATTCACGACCTCAATTTCAGAGCATTTGGCAAGACCATGCCTCTTGCTAGGCGGGTCGCATTGGCCTTCTTTGTCCGCTGGGCGGTCCTTCGCGCTCAGAAGATTATCACCGTGTCTGAGTTCTCGCGAGACGAAATCGCTCGCGCGTACAACATCAGCTCCTCGAGAATACAGGTCACTTACGAAGCTGCCCTTCTGCCGCCACACGCTACGGCGTCGGATGCAAAGCCTGCTATGCAAGGGCCTTACTGTGTGGCTTTTAGCAGCAGGTCGGCCAATAAGAACATCCACCGACTTGTTGATGCATATCTCCGTGCTCGAAATACGGGAGGAATACCACAGAAGCTCGTTCTGGTTGGGTACCCTCCAGAGCCCAAACCAGCGGCAACGACCGATATCATGTTCACAGGCTACGTTCCTCGCTCTACGATGTTCGCTATACTGCAAGCTGCAGATTTTCTTATATTTCCATCATACTATGAGGGTTTTGGGCTTCCAATTCTGGAGGCAATGGCGTGCGGAGTTCCGGTAGTCTGTTCGAATGCTGCCTCAATGCCCGAGGTTGCAGGCTCAGCCGCACTGTATTTTGATCCATTTTCCATCGAAGACATGGTGGCTCAACTCCAGAGCATTGCTTTTGATGCCTCGCTGCGTGCTATGCTGCGAGAGCGGGGTTTTGAAAATGTGAAGCGTTTCTCGTGGGATCAGACCGCACGAAAAACCATAGCAGTGTACGACGATCTCTTAACCTTAAAACCGACAATGACTTTGTGAGAGACCTTTTTCGTCGGGTATGGACAAGAACGTAGAAAAGCTTGTCTTATTTCTTGCAGACATCCTCACCATCTGCACGTCGTGGATGCTCTACTATCTTATCCGCGTCCGCAGCGGGTGGATTGATGTCACGGTCGAGCCCGAGCTCTGGCTCCCGATGGTGTTCATTTACCTCTACTGGTTGCTGCTGTTCTGGGTGGTCGGGCTCTATCGGCCATGGTATGCTAAGTCGCGTCTGGATGAGATTACCCTACTGTTCAAGACGACGGTAGGTGGATGTCTGTTTCTTTTCTTTGCAGTCTTTGTGGATGATGCCGGTACCAACGTCCAGGTAAGTTCGCGGTTGCTTATCGCCATCTACTGGGTTATTCTCTTCTCCTTCGTTGCCGTTGGTAGGCTTACGATCCGCAGCGTGCAGCGCCGGATGCTGATTGCCGGCATTGGTGTACACAACACGTTGATCGTCGGAAGTGAGGCAAAATCGCGTGAGCTGTACGATGAGGTGGTTCAATATCCCGCGCTCGGCTATAAGGTGATTGGCTTTGTTACCGTGGGCGAGAAGGATGGGGCACCCTACAAAGAAGTCCGGACACTCGGAACGATTGATAAGCTGCAGGAATTGATTCCGCGATATAACGTGCGCGAAGTCCTCATTGCACTCGATTCCTCCGACCACACGCGGCTGTTGGAGATCATCCGCAACTGCAACTCACACAGCGTCGGCCTCAAGATCATGCCCGACCTTTATGACATTATCAGCGGGCAGGCACGCACCAACCAGATCTACGGCTTCCCCCTCATCGAGATTAGTCCGCAGTTGATGCCGGCATGGGAAGAGGCGGTGAAGCGTGCGATCGACGTGGCATTTGCTGCGTCTGTTCTCCTTGTGGGCATGCCGGTATGGCTCCTGATTGCACTTCTTATCAAAATTGATTCTCCAGGTCCTGTTCTCTACAAACAGGAACGTGTAGGGAAGGACGGAAGAATCTTCAACATGATCAAGTTTCGCTCCATGTATCAGGATGCAGAAAAGGAAGGTCCCCAGTGGGCGAACAGAAAAGATCCTCGCGTAACACCCGTGGGCAAATTGCTTCGCAAGCTGCACCTCGATGAGATACCCCAAATGTGGAACGTGCTCAAAGGTGATATGAGTCTGGTCGGTCCTCGACCCGAGCGGCCGATGTTCGTGGAAGAGCTCAGCCGTGAGATCCCACTCTACCCGCGACGGCTGCGGGTGCGGCCGGGCATTACCGGCTGGGCACAGGTGAAACACAAGTACGACGAGTCGGTCGAAGACGTGAAGAAAAAAGTGCAGTACGATTTGTTCTATATTGAAAATATGTCGCTGAGGATGGATTTCAAGATCATCCTGAGCACTATTGCGCATATGCTCATGGGCAAAGGACACGCCTGAGCTTCTCGATGATGCAGACCAAGGAGATGAGCATGACCCTTCACATGGTCGACGTCGTCGGCCAGTACAAGAAGATCAAAGACGAAATTGATGCCGCCGTGCACAGAGTGCTCGACTCCGGTCAGTTCATTCTCGGCAACGAGGTGGGTGAGTTCGAGTGCCAGATCGCAGGCTATCTCGGCGTCCAGTACGCCGTCGGGTGCGCATCGGGAACGGACGCGCTGCAGGTGGCAATGATGGCAATCGGCATCCAGCCGGGCGATGAGGTCATCACGACGCCCTTCACTTTTGTAGCGACGACGGAAACAGTTGTTCTGCTCGGAGCAAAACCCGTCTACGTAGACATTGATCCGAAGACATTCAATATTGATGCGTCACAGATTGAGGCCGCCATCACCCCGCGAACGAAGGCGATCATCCCCGTCCATCTTTACGGTCAGGCAGCGGAGATGAATCCCATCATGGCGATTGCACGACGCTACAACCTGCGCGTGGTTGAGGACGCTGCACAAGCCCTGGGTGCATCGTACAAAGGCAAGAAAGTCTGTACCTTCGGCGACATCGGGTGCATCAGCTACTTCCCGAGCAAGAACCTCGGCGCCTTCGGCGATGCAGGCATGGTCGTAACGAACGACGCCGGACTTGCCGAGCGCATGAAGATGATCACCGTGCACGGCTCGAAGACTCGTTACTACCACGACATTCTCGGCGTCAATAGCAGACTTGATACACTGCAGGCGGCAATCCTTTCGGTCAAACTCAAATATCTTGAGGACTGGAATGCGGCGCGCCGCATTGCCGCCGCGCGGTATAATGCATTATTGAGCGGAACTCCCGTCACCGTTCCCTACGTCAGTCCCGAGTGCGAGCATATTTTCCATCAGTACACACTGCGGGCGCCGAAGCGTAATGAGCTTGCCGAACACCTGAGGCGAAAGGGCATCCCGCACGCAATTTACTATCCGGTGCCGCTGCACCTGCAGAAGGCTTTTGCAGTTGCGGGAAAAGGGAAAGGTGATTTTCCGGTTACCGAGCAGGCTGCCGAGGAGGTGATTTCGTTGCCCATGCACACCGAACTGACGGAGGAACAACTCGTGTACATTACGGATGCCATCAGGGAATTCTACAGAACAAACTAACGCTGCCCGGACACCGAAGATCCTTGTTGTCATTCCGACGTACAACGAGGCGGAAAATATTCCGAAGTTGATTCCTGCTGTCCTGCGTCAGGCACCGAACATGGATGTCCTGGTGGTTGACGACAACTCGCCCGACGGGACAGCGGCGCTGGTGAAGGACATGATGGCAACGAACCCGCACGTGCATCTCATTGAGCGTGAAGGAAAACAGGGGCTCGGTACCGCGTACGTTCGCGGGTTCAAGTACGCCATCGAGAACGGTTACGATCTGGTCTTCGAGATGGACGCCGATTTTTCGCATAACCCGAACGAGATCCCGGTGTTCCTCTCGCACATCAAGGATTACGACCTCGTTATCGGCTCGCGCTACGTCAACGGCGTGCGGGTACTGAACTGGCCGATGGGTCGGTTACTGCTCAGCTACTCGGCCAATGTGTACACACGCTTGATTACCGGCTTGCCGGTGATGGATGCAACGGGGGGGTTCAAGTGCTATCGGATCGAGGCGTTGAAGGCTATTGATCTCGACCGTATTCGTTCCAACGGCTACGCGTTCCAGATTGAAATGAGTTACAAAGTTTGGAAGAAAGGATTCCGACTGCGGGAAATCCCCATCGTCTTTACCGATCGCCGTGAAGGCCATTCGAAGATGTCGCGGCATATCGTGTATGAGGCGATGTTCATGCTTCTCAAGTTGAGGCTGCGTAGCATGTTCCGTCGCCTCTGATCAACTGAAGCGCTGACCATGGACCTCTCGGTTATCATTGTCAATTACAACGTCCGCCAGTTCCTGGAGAATTCCCTCACCTCTATCTTGCGCGCCCTGGAAGGATTGGAGGGAGAGGTGTTTGTGGTGGACAACGCTTCAGAGGACGGCAGTGTGGAGATGGTCAGGAACAAGTTCCCTGCTGTTCGTCTCATCGAGAACCCTGCCAACGCCGGCTTCGCTCGTGCCAACAACATTGCACTCAAGCAGGCACGCGGGCGTTATCTCCTTCTCATCAATCCCGACACCGTGGTACAGGAGGATACGTTCACCGTCATGATGCGCTTCCTCGACGAGCATCCGGATGCGGGACTTGCCGGATGCAAGATTCTCAATCCCGACGGTTCGTTCCAGCTTCCGTGTCGCCGCAGTTTCCCGACGCCGTGGGTGGCGTTTACAAAAATCTTTGGACTCAGCGCTCTCTTTCCGCACTCGCGCCTCTTTGGTCGATACAACCTGACCTACCTCAGTCCCGATGAGACATATCCCGTCGATGCCGTGAGCGGTTCGTTCATGATGCTGCGGCGCGACGTGTATGAGAAGGTTGGCGGTCTCGACGAGGCGTTCTTCATGTACGGCGAGGATCTCGATTGGTGCTATCGAATTCGTCAGGCGGGCTACAAGGTGTACTACGTCCATGCAACCAAAATCATCCACTTCAAAGGCGAGAGCACGCGGCGCAGCGACATCGACGAGATCAGGACGTTCTATCAGGCCATGCAATTGTTTGTGGAGAAGCACTTCAGCCGGTCGCTGATCGTTGAGGTCTTTCTCACCATCGGCATCACCTTGCGCGCAGCGCTCGCAGTGGTGAGTAAGATGAGCCAGCCTCTGCTGATTGCACTGGTAGATTTCGTTTTGGTTGACCTCGTGCTCGTCATAAGCGAGTATCTGTACTTCGGTCGTATCTTCAGATTCCCCGACTATGCGTACCCGATTGTCTGGACGGTGCCTCCGGCCATCGTGGTGGGTTCGATGTATTTCTCCGGTGTGTACACAACGTATCGGCACTCTGTTTCACGCTCGGCGCTTGCCGTCATCATCAGCTACACACTGGTTTCGGCAACCATCTTCTTTGCCAAGGACTTTGCCTTCAGTCGTGCCGTTGTGTTGATTGCCGGAGCGATCACATTTCTCCTTCTGCCCGGATGGCGCCTGTTGTTGCAGATGGTTACCGGAAGGCGACGAAGCGCACGGCGCACGCTGTTTGGTCGCCCGACGGTGATTGTCGGAACGGGCGCGTCGGCGCAGGAAGTCTTGCGCAAGCTGCGCGCACGCGTTGATAACGGGTACGACGTTGTCGGTTTCATTGACACGCATCGGCGGAATATCGGCGAGAAGATTGCGGGCGTCGAAATCATTGGTAGCATCGAGAATGTCGGCAAGGTGGTGGCTGAACGGAAAGTGCGTGAGGTGATCTTCTCAACCGACGGTCTCTCGTACATGGACATCCTCTCGGTCATCGCCCGCAGCAACAACAGCAGCGTGAACTTTCGTTTGGTACCCAACAGTCTCGAAGCCATCATCGGCAAGCCCAGCATCGACGAACTGGATACGTTCCCGTTGGTCGAGATCGACTACAACATACACAAGCTCGGTCATCGCATCGTCAAGCGCGCATTCGACCTTCTTGTTTCCGCACTTGCCATGCCGGCGTATCCGCTCGTGCGCTTGTTCCGACGACCGGCGAACGCTCAGGGCATTGCCCGTTTCCTCCTCTTGCTTCCGCAGGTGTTTTTGGGTAGAATAAGTTTGGTCGGGCGCCCTCTCGACGAGCCTGATACGCCCGGCGTCTCCACCGCTCACGGACACCTGCAATCGTATCTCGGACCCAAGGGCATCACCGGGCTTGTGCAGATCAACCGGCGTGATGACCTTGCGGCAGAGGAGATCGAGCGCTACAAACTCTACTATGCAAGGAACCAATCGTTGATGCTGGACGTCGAGATCATCCTGAAATCACTGTTGTCCTCATCCCGACAGAAGGAGCATGCCAAAGGTAACGTTAGATTTTGAAAAGCCGATCTACGATCTCGAGCAGAAAGTAGAAGAGATGCGCAAATATGCCGATAACCCGGCGATTGCGCAAGAGATCGAAAAGATCGAGAAGCGCGTGAACCAACTGCAACGCAGCGTGTTCAGTCGGCTGACCCGCTGGCAGAAAGTGCAGCTCGCACGTCATCCCGATCGCCCCTATACACTTGACTACATCAGCCTGATGACTTCCGACTTCATCGAGCTGCAGGGCGACCGCACGTTCAAGGACGACAAGGCAATTGTCGGAGGTCTGGCACAGCTCGATGGCTTCAGCGTCATGATCATCGGCCATCAGAAGGGGAGAGATACCAAGTCGAACCTCTACCGCAACTTCGGCATGCCCAACCCCGAAGGCTACCGCAAGGCCCTGCGTCTGATGAAACTCGCGGAGAAATTCAAAAAGCCGGTTATTACTCTCCTGGATACACCGGGCGCATACCCGGGACTCGAAGCAGAAGAGCGAGGACAGGCGGAAGCTATCGCACGCAATCTGTTCGAGATGTCCCATCTCAGAGTTCCGATCGTTGTCGTCATCATCGGCGAGGGAGCCTCCGGAGGTGCGTTGGGCATCGGGGTTGGCGACCGGGTCCTCATGCTGGAGAACGCGTGGTACTCGGTGATCTCACCCGAATCCTGCTCAAGCATCCTATGGCGGAGCTGGGATTTCAAGGAGCAGGCCGCCGAAGCGCTGCAACTCACCGCGCCGGACTTGAAGAGGCAAGGGATCATTGACGAGATTGTGCCCGAGCCGTTGGGCGGTGCGCATCGTGATCACGCAAAGGCTGCCGAGATCCTCAAGGCACAACTCCTGAGCGAGTTGAAGGTTCTCACCAGAATCAAGATTGACAAGCTGATCGAGAAACGCATCGAGAAGTTTTCGAAGATGGGAGAATACGCGGGCTGATCTCTTGTCCGTGACTTCATGCACTATGATCAAGCACACTACCGACATTCGCGTTCGCTATGCCGACACGGACCAAATGAAGTTCGTGTACTACGCGAAGTATTTCGAGTACTTCGAGCAAGGACGTTCCGATTTGCTCCGTGAGATCGGACTGCCGTACCCGCAGATCGAAGAAATGGGGCTGTTCCTTCCCGTCATCGAAGCGCATGCAAAGTACAAACGCGCCGCGCGATACGACGATTTGCTGCACATTGTGACGTACTTTCGGGAGATTCCCGTTGCCCGTATTCGTCTGGAATACGAAGTGTACAGAGACGGAGAAGAGGACCCCATCGTCCAAGGCTACACCGTTCACACGTTTGTGAATGCGGCAACCGGCAAGCCGACACGAGCGCCGGCGCAGTTCATCGAAGCTATCGAAAAGGATATGCGCTCATGACTCTGAGCAAGGAACTGCTCGATATCCTGTGTTGCCCGAGGTGTAAGGGCGAGCTCGACTACAATTCTGTCGGCAACACGCTCACCTGTCATACCTGTCAACTCGTCTTTCCGATCAAAGACGGCATCCCGATGATGCGCCCGGAGGACGGCGTGCCGTTGAGGAATGAGAATGCCCGTTCATCTCCTGCACGATAGCCGCATCAGCCGGCTCGTGGAGCTTGCGCTGATGGAAGATGTTGGGATGGGAGATGTCACCAGCGAGGCGACCATCAGCGACGATGCCATCGGCGAAGCCGAACTGATCTGCAAAGACGAGGGCATCATCGCAGGGCTAGAGCTTCTCCAGCTTGTCTTTCACATGTGCGACCACAGCATCACGGTCACGCCAACTGTTCGGGATGGAGAGACGGTTTTTGTAGGGCGCGCTCTTGCGGGGATCCACGGCGCGGCCAAAAGCATTCTGAAAGGCGAACGCACGGCACTGAATATTCTCCAGCGGATGAGCGGTATCGCGACGCTCACACGGCAGTACGTGGATGCCGTCGCCGGTACCCGTGCCCGAATCACCGACACGCGCAAGACTGCGCCGGGTCTGCGCGTGCTCGATAAGCTTGCCGTGCGCATCGGAGGAGGGGTCAACCATCGCTTCGGACTCGATGATATGATCTTGATTAAAGACAACCACATCGTCGCCGCCGGCGGCATTGCCGAGGCTGTCGAACGTTGCAACCGCTATCTCGAGCAGCAGGGCCGACAGATCAAGATGGAAGTCGAAACGAAGAATCTCGATGAAGTGCAGGAAGTAATGCGCTGCAAGAACGTTCACCGAATCATGTTAGATAATTTCCCTCTCGCAGAGATGCGCAAAGCAGTGCAACTCATTGCCCATCGTGCAGAAGTGGAAGCTTCGGGCGGTATTACGCTCGAGACCGTTCGAGCCGTCGCCGAAACCGGCGTGGACTTCATCTCCGTCGGCGCGCTGACGCATTCGGTCAAAGCGCTCGACATCTCGCTCGAACTGCGGCATGTTGGATAAGCTCAAGCGGCTCGGTACCGACACCGCCATCTACGGCGTCAGCACGATTGTCGGCCGCTTCCTTACGTTCCTCCTCACCCCGTTCTACACCAACGTCCTTCCACCGGCCGAACTGGGCATCGTTGCCTCGGTCTACGCGTACATTGCATTCCTGAACATCATCTATGGCTACGGCATGGAGACAGCCTTCATGCGATACACTGCTTCGCTTGAGCTTGGCGACAAGAGACAGACATTCAGCGTTGCGTTTCTTTCCGTTGGAGCGACGTCTGTTGTCTTCTCGCTCATCATCTGGCTGTTGCGCGATGCGCTGGCTCTCGCCGGCAGCGTGCCCGTTCATCACGCAGTGATCGTGACGTATGCGGGGTGGATACTTCTGCTGGATGCCCTGGCGCTCGTTCCGTTCGCGCACTTGCGCATGGAGGGGAAGGCGAAGCAGTTTGCCGCGCTCAAGCTGTTCAACATCGTGCTGACGGTTGTTCTCAATCTCATCTTCCTTCTTGAATTCAGGTGGGGAATCGAGGGGATTTTTCTGAGCAACCTTGTGGCCTCCGGTATCACCGTTTTGCTTCTGCTGCCGGTTGTGGTTCGCGCTATGACGTTGCGCTGGAACCCATTGCTCCACAAGGCGTTACTCCGCTTCGCCTTGCCGTCCGTGCCCTCGTATCTCGCTGCAATGATGATTCAAGTGATCGACCGCCCGATTCTTGAAGCCCTCACGGACAACGCCACGGTCGGCATCTATCAGGCGAACTACCGGCTCGGCATTTTCATGATGCTGATCGTCTCGACGTTCGATTTTGCGTGGCGGCCGTTCTTTCTTTCGAATGCTTCTGAGCCGAATGCCAAGCAACTCTTCGCCCGCGTGCTCACCTATTTCTTTCTGTTGATGACCGGAAGCTTTCTTCTTATCAGTTTCTTCATCACCGATGTGGTGACCTTCCCGATCTACCACGGCAAGTCCATCATCGCACCGGAATACTGGAGCGGGCTGTCGATCGTACCGATTGTGTTAGCGGCGTACATCTTCCTCGGCATCTCCAACACAATGGCGGCAGGCATCTACATCGAAAAGCAGACGAAGAAACTTCCTCTCATCACCTTCGTCGGTGCGGCGGTGAATGTGGTGGGCAACTTCCTCCTCATCCCTCCCTTCGGCATCACGGGCGCAGCCGTCGCAACACTGCTGAGCTACGCATCGATGACCGTCGTTCTCTACTTCATTGTGCAGAGAGTCTATCCCATCGCGTATGAGGTTGGGAGAATGGCGAAGATTGCAGCCGCTGCAACGTCTGTCTTCCTCCTCTTCCAACTTGTACATCTGCCTTTAGCAAACGCGCTGTGGAAGCTGGGTTTGCTTGTACTCTTCGGTGTGTTGATGTATGCGATGAAGACCTTCAGTCCTGCTGAAATTACCCGCCTGAAGCGTGCGACCGCGGCACCTCCACTCTGACGTAAGGGAAATACCTACTGCCAATAGGCGACTGATCAATCCATGTCCGCCTTTTGCGTTCTCGAAGATGCTCCGCTTGAACCCTCATGGAAACTCACTCTCCTTTTTCGTAATATGATTCACACAAAAAAGGAGATTGGGTGAATACGAGGCAGCAAGCGATGAAGCCGATGGCCATTGGCGGCCAGGCGGTGTTGGAAGGCGTGATGATGCGTGCACCCGGCATGGTGGCAACGGCGGTGCGCAAAGCGAGGGGCGAGATCGTTGTGAAGAAGGAACCGCAGGTTTCACTCGGCGACAGGTACCCGGTGTTCAAGCTGCCGATTTTGCGCGGTGCGGTGGGTTTGGTTGAAATGATGGTGATCGGTATTCGCACGCTGAACTTCTCTGCCGAGGTGGCGATGGAGGAGGACAAGCGTTCAGCAGGCTCCAGTACCAACGGCCGGCAAAGTGCGGAAGGCTCGTGGAGGGACAACATGAAGCTTGCTGCAACAGTGGGTTTTTCTCTTGCCGTCGGCGTGGCTGTTTTCTTCGTAACGCCGCTTGCCGTGACCACATTCTTTTTCGACGTCGAGCAAGAGCCGCTGTGGTTCAATCTCATTGCCGGTGGCGTGCGTATTGCGCTGCTGCTCGGGTATCTTGCGACGATCTCTCTGTTGAAGGACATCCGCCGCCTGTTCGAGTACCACGGCGCCGAACACAAGGCGGTGTTTGCCTTCGAGAAGGGTGAGCCGCTCACGGTGGAGGCTGCGGCCCGCCAGTCCCGTTTTCATCCGCGCTGCGGGACGAGCTTCCTGCTCATCGTCATGTTTGTTGCCATCGTGCTATTTAGCGTGCTCGATGCGCTGATGATCGGATGGTTTGGCGACTTGAACGTGATGATCCGAATCGCCACCCATCTTCCACTGATCCCTTTGGTGGGGGGAGTGTCGTACGAGTTCATTCGTGCTTCTGCGAAGCGTAGCCAGACAATGATCGGGCGAATGGTCGTCGCCCCCGGCTTGTGGCTGCAGAGGATCACGACCAAAGAGCCGGATGCATCGCAGTTGGAAGTGGCGCTCACAGCGCTGCGCTTTGCATTGGAAGAAGAAACGGATGTCCCTTATGCCGTGCAATTGGCAGGCCTGGAAGGAACGTCGGTGAAGTAACATGCTGGATCGGTTGGAAAAAGTCAAGGAACGGTACGAGGAACTCGGTCGCCTGTTGAGCGATCCGGAGGTGACATCACATCCCGAACGTCTGCGCGAGTTGAGCAAGGAGCATAGCGATCTCACACCACTTGTCAAGGCGTACAATCGCTACCGCAAAGTGAAGAACGACATTGCAGGTCTCAAAGAGATCACCGAAACCTCTTCCGATCCCGACATGAGGCAGCTTGCCTATGAGGAGCTGAGTGAAGCAACGAGAAAACTTGCGGAGGTGGAAGAAGAGCTGAAGGTGCTGCTCATTCCCAAAGATCCCAACGACAGCCGCAACGTCATCGTCGAGATCCGGGCAGGAACGGGTGGAGAGGAGGCTGCGCTGTTTGCCGCAGATCTCCTGCGCATGTATACGCGCTTTGCCGAGCGACGAGGGTGGAAGGTGGAGGTGCTGGATGTCAATGATACGGGGCTGGGCGGCATCAAGGAGGTGTCCTTCAGCCTGAGCGGCGAAGACGTGTACGGAACAATGAAGTACGAGAGCGGTGTGCATCGTGTGCAGCGCGTGCCCGAAACCGAGGCACAAGGACGTGTACACACCTCGGCTGCAACGGTTGCTGTACTTCCCGAAGTGGAGCCGGTGGATATCCAGATCAATCCGGCAGACATCGAAATGGACACGTTCCGCTCCGGAGGCAAAGGCGGACAGAATGTGAACAAGGTGGAGACTGCCGTCCGCCTCACACACAAACCATCGGGGATTGTGGTGGTGTGTCGGCAGGAACGGTCGCAGCTTCAGAATCGTGAACGTGCCCTGAAGATGCTGCGGGCCAAGCTGTACGAGAATATGTTGAGGGCACAGGTTGGCGACCTGGTCGCTCAGCGACGAGCACAGGTCAAGAGTGGCGACCGCAGCGACAAGATCCGCACCTACAACTTTCCCCAGAACCGGGTAACCGACCACCGCATCGGCCTCACGCTCTACAACCTCGGCGAGATCATCGACGGAAAGTTAGATGAGTTAGTCGAAGCATTGAAGATTGCCGACCGGGCGGAGAAACTCAAAGCCGAGTCTTCCTAACTGATGATGCCTTCGGCATTGAGAAGAGGGGGACTTTGTCGAATCCACGCTCAAACCTCTCCTTCTCTTCCCAAGAGAAGGGGTTGGGGGATGAGTTCGCAGAAATGACTACGACACTCTTCGCTAAAGACGATAGCTTTGCGTAACATCAGCGGTCATGAATCCGGGCTTCAGCACGCCGGATGAAAATAGCTATTTTCATAGCAGTTCCTAACAACTTGTTCTCGAAGGACACGAAGTTGCCCGGGGTAGGTCGGAGAACAGCGCTCAGCGCCGTTTCGGCTTTCCGATTTCGTTGGTCCGTATCCTTGAGAAGAAGTCTTTGAGAATTCCCCCGCACTGTGCTTCCAGAACTCCCTTCACCAACTCCACCCGGTGGTTCAATCGCTCATCCTGCACGATGTTGAAGAGGGTGCCGCACGCGCCGGCTTTCGGGTCGGGCGTGCCGAAGACCAGAGTCGGAATCCGGGCCAGGACAATAGCGCCCGCACACATCGCACAAGGCTCGAGCGTTACGTACATCGTGCAGTTCTCAAGGCGGTGGTTGTCGAGCTGGCTTGCGGCCGCCGTGATAGCGATGATTTCGGCGTGGGCAGTCGGGTCGCGCAGCGTTTCCGTCTGGTTGTAGCCGCGCCCGATGATACGGTTCTCGTGAACAATGACCGCGCCGATGGGGACTTCCTTCCGCTTGTAAGCTTGCTCGGCTTCCTTGAAGGCAAATTCCATCCAGCGTTCGTGGTCGGTCATGGGAAGCGGTGTTGGTTGTGCTGATGGAAGAAGAACTTCTGATTTTGCTGCCCGATGGTTGCTCGTCGTATGCCCATGGCTGAACTCTGCAGTGCGCCCGGAGGGAGTCTCCGCCGGAGGCGCCCGCCAGCCATCGGTTGGGCTGGGATAAGCCTGCGGCTGAGAACCCCCAACCTCATTTCCGCGAATACAAGTCTGCACGAGAACTGTTCAGTGCGCCCGGAGGGAGTCGAACCCCCAACCCTCAGATCCGAAGTCTGATGCTCTATCCAGTTGAGCTACGGGCGCGCTCGAAGTCGCTTGAAAAATAGAAAAATCGCAACGCAATTCCAATACACCGTTTCTGTTCACCGCGCTTCTCTTTCTGCAAACGAACCGACAAACTCGTACATTGGTGTGCAGTGATTCTTGACTGATGTTACGCAGAACGGTATTGAACCCTTTTCGCGAAGCCATTCCTTCGGAACAGCGTTCGCGTCACGATGTTGCTACTCTCCGAGGGCTTCGCCCTCGGCTATTCTCTAAAACAATGACGCTGAAAGCGTCTAAGCTGAAGAGCTCGGGGCGAAGCCCCGACAAACCGTCGAAAGACAGAAAACGAACCCTGAAAGGGTTCAACAAAACGTCTGCTGCGTAACATCGGCTCTTGAGCAAGGACAACACGAACGTGCACGTATAGGCTTCAGATATGAAACTTCAACGTATCGGCATCCTCACCGGCGGCGGTGACTGCCCCGGATTGAACGCCGTCATTCGCAGCATTGCGAAACCGGCGATGGCGCACTTTCGCGCAACGGTCATCGGTATCC
>CAZIKE010000079.1:6375-17214 GCA_964539775.1 uncultured Chitinophagales bacterium | reverse complement strand
TCGGGACAGGCCGTGCAAGTTAACACAACATTCCCCATTCGTTTCCGTGTACTGGTGAGAGACTCGAATGGCAATCCTGTCGTCGGCAGAAATGTTCATTTCGAGGCGCCGGGCGGTGGGGCAACCGGAATCTTTCAGGCCAGTGGAGGAACAGCAACCGACGTTCCAACCGATGGTAATGGTATAGCAGAAGCATCAGCTTTTACCGCGAGCCTTCGTGCAGGCGCGTACATTGTAACAGCAACAGCTCCGAACGTCTCTGCTCCTGTGCAGTTTGAGATGCGCAACCTTGCTGGACCTCCTCGTCATATCCGGCAGATTGCGGGTTCGCCGCAGCAAACGCAAGTGAGCACGGCGTTTCCCGTCAACTTCCAGGCCGAAGTGTTAGATACGTTTTTCAATGGTACACCGAGTACGCTTGTTCGTTGGCTTACCCCGCCGCAGAGCGGAGCCAGCGGAACGTTCTTTGCGGGCAGGGATACTGCACGGACCGATACGAACGGCATTGCAACCGCTGCGGTATTCGTCGCGAACATTCGGGCAGGACAATATCTTGTGAAAGGAGTGGTCGCCAACGTCTCGGATACGGCATGGTATGATCTACGCAACCTCCCGGGACCTGCCGCCTCGATCACGGCAACGGATGGCATGAACCAGACGACGCGGGTCAACACGCCATTTCCCTCGTTCCTCAGAGTGGTTGTGCGCGATGGTGCTCAGAACGGCGTGCCCCATGCCTTAGTGCGCTTCACCTATCCTCTGACGGGTCCCAGCGGAAGATTTGAGAACGGTATCGACACCATTCGTACCGACGATTTCGGCTTTGCCACCTCCAGCCGGTTTGTCGCCAACACTTCTGCCGGACGATTCATCGTGCGTGCTTCCACGGACGGCGTCACACAGTCCGCGGATTTCAATCTCACCAACGTTGCAACCTCCCCGCGGACAATTGTCGCGACGGGTGGTACACCGCAATCGGCACAGGTAAACACGCTCTTTCCGCTCCGCTTGCAAGCAATGGTTCGGGATACGTTCGACAACCCCGTGCCCAATGCGGTTGTCACATTTATGCCTCCTTCCACGGGGCCGAGTTGCTCGTTTGAGGGATCAAACTCCGTCCTGACGAATGACAGCGGTGTGGCAGTATCCAATCCGTTCAGAGCCAACAGCAACGCGGGAAGTTACATAGTGCGCGGTCAAGTGCAAGGGCTTGACGACTCGGTCGGCTACAGTCTCACGAACACCACGGGTACCCCTGGTTCCATTTCGATTGTTGCCGGGAGAACGCAGACAGCCGTTGTCAATTCGGTGTTCGATACTGCCTTCAGCGTTCTGGTAACGGATAATTTCGGGAATCCTGTGAGCGGGGTTGACATAACGTTCAGCGCGCCTACAACAGGCGCGAGCGGATCGTTTGCAGGCGGTGCCACCAGCACCGTGGTACAGACCGCGACCAATGGTATCGCAACCGCGGGAGCGTTTCGAGCAAATACCATTGCAGGCTCGTACACCGTGACGGCATCCTCGCCGACCATCGGAGCGCCTGCAACGTTCAATCTCACCAACATCACCGGGCCGCTCAACACCTTCCTTGTCGAAGCAGAAGGCGGCGGCGCGATCGGGTTGCAGCTTGCGATCGTGCCGTTCTCCATACGGATTTCTGCACGAGATGCATTCAGTAATCTCATCTCGACCTATACAGGGACGGTGACGATTACCTCAACGGGAACACTCCTTGCCGGTGGCGGCGTGACTCCACCGTTCAACAATGGTGAACTGGTCCATCGCATCATCATGCGGCGCGCTGGCAGCAACGTACGCATTACTGCGACGAGGACCACGGGCGGAACTCAATCGGGCAGCAGCAATCCATTTCAGGTGAACAATCCCGTTCCACGCGTAGTGAGCGTTTCTCCGCCTGTCGGAAGCTTGCTGGACACGCTCACCCTCACCGTGCGCGGCTCCAACTTTGTGGATAGCCTTGTCACGAGTTTGAACATGGGGACGAACATCACGGTCAACGCGTTGACAGTGGATGATTCCACACAGTTGCGGGCGACGGTCACGATCGGCGTAACGGCAGACACGGGCAGCAGGACGATATCGGTGAGCAATGCCCAGCCCGGCGGCGGCCCATCGAACACGATTCCCTTTGTTGTTGAAGTTCCGATGCCACGGCAGCCGGTGCTCGGCGGCCCTCCGGATTCCAGCCGTATTTATTCGCCGGCTGCAACCCTTTCGTGGTCCAGTACGCCCTTGGCGCTTGCGTACAGAGTGCAGGTAGCGACCGATGCGGGCTTCGGCGGATTGGTGTTCGATGACTCCACGTTAACCACGACGTCGGTTAGTCTCGGTCCACCCGTGTTGCAGCACGGCACCACGTACTTCTGGCGCGTGCGGGCAACGAACCCGCGCGGAACCGGCGAGTACTCGCGTGCAAAAGTTTTCACGATCCTGCCCGCGTATCCTTCTTCATACACGCTTACAACAACGGTTGCATTTCCGACGCGGGAAACACCGGGTGACTATCTGCCATCCGACTATCGGTTGGTGGGATTGCCGGGCGATCCTTCCCGCAACAACATCCGCCTGGACCAGTTGTTGGGTGGAACGCAAAACGTCGACTGGGTTGTCTATCGGGACAATGGAGCGGCGCAGAACTACTATGTTCCATTCAGCGTCAATGATCCTGCCTTCAACCTCCAGCCGGGCAGAGCGTTTTGGGTCTTAAAGAAGGGTCCGTGGGCGATCAGCAACGTGTCGGTGCCGAGTGTGCCGTTGGACACGAACAACGTTGCCGTGACGATTGCTCTGCAACGCGGTTGGAACATCATCACTAATCCCTATACAGCCGCAGTGCCATGGAATGAAGTGCGCGCGCTCAACGGGATACTCGACCCGATCTATGGATTCAGTGGGGCATTCCAAACTTCGAACTTCATGACACCCTACGCGGGCTACTACTTCTTCAATACCGAAAGCCTGGCGACGCTGAAGATTCCTTACGGCTCGTTTACGACGTCCGCGTTCGGCAAACCGGCGCTCGCACAGAAAGAGGGCGAGTGGAAGGTCGACATCACGTTCGATGCGGCGGGTATCATCGACAACTCGATGTCGTTTGGCGTGCGGCAGGATGCAACAGCCGGCCTGGACCGTTTTGAGTATCGCAAGCCGCGGGGCTTCGATGGGATTCCATCGATTGCTTTCAACCGGCCGGAATGGGATCGCGCTTACAGCGGATTTGCTTCAGACTTTCGTCCGGTGGTAGAGCAGCTTGAACAATGGGACATAGATGTTCACGCGCCCTTCCGCGATAACCTAAAGCTCAGGTTCGATGGCATTCCGGATATTCCTGCTCATCTGAAGGTCTTCCTCATCGATGAACAGCAGGCAAAGTATGCCGATCTTCGGATTGAACCGGTGTACAGGTTTGGTCTGCCGACGGGAAGCAAGAGATTCAAGATCGTTGTGGGGACGGAGGAGGCTGTCCGAGAAGTGTTGAATGCCGTGTTGCCGAAGGAGTTTGCACTCGGTAACAACTTCCCGAATCCGTTCAACCCGGCGACAAGTATTCCGATTGCAGTGCCGCAGACAGCGGACGTATCCCTGAAGGTCTTCAACATTCTGGGTGAAGAAGTGCGGACGGTATTTGCCGGGACGCTGGAGCCGGGCCGATATTTCTTCACATGGGATGGGAAGAACAACAGCGGCATCAACGTTGCCACCGGCATGTACATTGCTCGCTTCACCACAACAACGGGGAAGGCGTTCAGCGGCAAGATGCTGCTCATGAAGTGACCATGACTCGAGTTTATAGGAAAGGAGAATGCACTGTGGTGTCTATTGCACGCAAGGCCTCGCTGATGGCGCTGGCCGTCGTGTTTCTCTTGTATGCGACGGACGTGCCGGCTTGGGCGGGCGATGAGGAGTTGATCTCCAACGTACGCGTCAGCAAACAGGGCAGGATCAACATCTTCATCGAGTATGATCTGGGGGGCGACCCCGATGAACTCTATGCTGTGTCGCTGCGCGTCAAACTCGCTTCAGACACATCCTTCACGTACACGCCCATCAATGTGATTGGAGACATCGGTGCGAATGTCCGGCCTGGGAAGAACAGACGCATCAGCTGGCGGACGTCGGACGAGTACATTCCCGCGCTGGATAAGCAAGATGTCCAATTTGTGGTCACCGCAGTCTCGCCATCTGGCGGCGGTCCAAGCACCGAGTTGTACATTGCCGGAGGTGTCGGGGTCCTCGGTGTCGCGCTGGCGGTCATCCTTCTCTCCTCCAACAAAGCGGCGCAAGAACCCGTGCGCACCTACCCTTTGCCGCCGGGCCGTCCGCGATAATCGACGCACACGAGACGAGGAAGAGCTTCCTGCGCCGCGGTTCCGCCCGGGGCGGCCGTTACAGTACGGGGACGCCAACACCTTCACACGCAAGCATTCATAACGAAGTATATACGAGACAATGAGACTGAGTTCTGGTTTTGTTCCGACGGTAAAAGAAACGCCGAGCGATGCTATCATTCCGAGCCATCAACTCATGATCCGTGCAGGCATGGTGCGCCTGCTGGCGGCGGGCATCTACTCGTGGCTTCCTCTCGGCTACAAGGTGATGAAGAAGGTCATCCGCATCGTTCAAGAAGAGATGGATGCCATCGGTGGGCAGGAGTTTCACCTCCCGGCACTCAATCCGCTGGAGTTGTGGGAAGAGACCGGACGCGTGAAGGATTTTGGCGACAACCTGTTCCATGTGAAGAACCGGCCCTTGGTGCTCGCACCCACACACGAAGAGGTGATATGCTGGATAGCGAAAAACCACATCGAGTCGTACAAGGACCTGCCGCAGATTTGGTACCAGATTCAGACGAAATTCAGGAATGAGCCACGGCCCCGTTCGGGCGTTCTGCGCGGCAGGCAGTTCCTGATGAAGGACAGCTACAGTCTCGACGCAACGTGGGAAGATCTCGACAAGAGCTATGACCTGCATGCAGAGGCATACAAGAAAATCTTCACACGCTGCGGACTCAAGTTCTTCATCGTCGGCGCGTCCAGCGGTGCCATGGGTGGAACAGGATCGCAGGAGTTCATGCTCGAATCCGAATCGGGCGAGGATACAATCGCTCTTGCGGAGGACAACAGTTACGCTGCCAACATCGAAGTTGCCACGTCGCTTGTTCCCAGGGCTGTTCGCCATCCACACAGCAAATCGATTGAAGAAGTCCACACGCCAAACGTCAAAACGATTGACGAGCTTGCGGCATTCCTCAACGTCGATCACAGCATCCTGGCGAAGTCCGTTGTGTACTGGGCGGACAAGACGCCCGTGCTGGTTCTCATGATGGGCAACGATGAGCTGAATGAATCGAAACTTGCGGCTATCATGAGGGCGAACGTACGGCCGATTGAGGCGGAGAGTTTACGCGAGCTGACAGGTGCCGATGCAGGCTCGATTGGACCCGTGGGATTGAAGGGGTTCAAGATCATTGCCGATAAAAGGCTGGAAGGCGCCAACGGCCTTATCAGCGGTGCGAACAAGAACGACTTCCATCTTGTCAACATTGATCTCGAGCGCGATTGCACGATCGATGGCTACTATGACTTGCGCACGGTACAGGCAGGAGAACTTGCGCCGAACGGCAAGAGTAAGCTGCGCATTGTCAAAGGGATCGAACTGGGCCACATCTTCAAGCTCGGCACGAAGTACTCCGATGCGCTGGGTGCGACCTACCTGGATGAGAACGGGGTAGCGAAGCCAATCATCATGGGAAGCTACGGCATCGGCATCGAACGCATCATCGCCTGCCACATTGAGCAGAACCACGACAAGGATGGCATCATCTGGGACAAAGCTATCGCACCGTATCACGTTCACCTGATTTCGGTGAGCACGAAGAGCAAGGAGGTGGTCGAGATGGCGGAGCACCTCTACAAGGAAATCCTCGGAGCAGGCATTGAGGTGCTGTATGACGATCGAACATCAACAAGTCCCGGATTCAAGTTCAAAGATGCCGACCTTCTGGGGATGCCGTATCAGGTAATTGTTGGTGAGAAGAATCTGGTCAACAACAAGATTGAAATCAAAATACGCGCGACAGGGGAGAGAACCCTGGTCGCACCCGGTGAACTTATCAACTGCTTGAAAGAATACTTGGCGTCGTGACCTAACTGCTTTTTTCCAAAGGGGAAAACTCACCCGCTTCACGCCGATTCCAGAATGTTCAGCATGTGGATATCTTCCCCAAAAGTTGTTCACAACTTCTGGGGTTCTCTTTGTACATTCTCGTCACCTCTAAGTCCGTAATCATGAGAATCTCTTGGGTTGGAAGAAGATGCCCGAATACATTCATCTCCACAATCACACACACTACAGTCTTCTCGATGCCGCACTCAGCGTCGATGCGCTGGTGGAGGCGGCGGCGGCCAATAGGATGCCTGCCGTTGGGCTGACCGACCATGGGGTGATGTTCGGCGCGATTGAGTTTTACAAGAAAGCTTTGAAGGCCGGCATCAAACCCATCATTGGCATGGAAGCCTACATCGTAACCAAGGGCAGCAGGAAGGAGAAGACGACGCAGGCAACCGAGTCGGGCGGCAAGCGCGGTGCGTATCACCACATGCTCCTTCTCGCAAAGAACCTGCAGGGCTACAGAAACCTTATGAAGCTCTGCACGCTAAGCCACACCGAGGGCTTCTACTACAAGCCCCGCATCGACGCTGAGTTACTCAGACAATACCGCGAGGGGCTGATCGGTACGTCGGCGTGCGCTGGGGGAGTTGTCAATGCGCATCTGGCGCAGAACGAGGATGCCGAGGCCTACGAAGCAGCAGAACTCTACAAGGACATCCTCGGCGATGATTTCTATATCGAGATTCAAAACCACGGTATCAAGCGTGAAGCGGTCATTCGGGAGAAGGCGCCAAAACTCGCGAAAGAGCTGGGTCTGAAGCTGATTTGCTCCAATGACGTCCACTACCTGAAGCAGGAGCACGCAATCGCCCACAACATCTTGTTGCTCATCCCTGATTCGACGAGCACGACGACCCACGACTATAGGCAATTGCGGTATCAGACCGACCAAGTGTACTTCAAGTCGGAAAAGGAGATGGTGGAGTTGTTCCGGGAATTTCCCGAGGCGTTGCATTCCACGGTTGAAGTCATGGAGAAGTGCAACCTCGAACTGGATCTCAAGACCAGCCACATGCCGCAGTTCCCGATTCCGCTGGATGCCGGGGTGAGCACACCCGAGGAGTACTTTGAGAAGCTGACACGGGAAGGCTTCAAGCGGCGGTATCCCGAACAGAACGAAGAACTGACCCGTCGCCTTGAGCACGAGATCGCCGTCATCAAGCGCATGGGCTATGCCGGATACTTCCTCGTCGTCCAGGATTTCATTGCTGCGGCACGCCGCATGGGCATCGCAGTCGGCCCCGGACGGGGAAGCGCTGCCGGCAGCATTGTCTCGTACGCGTTGGGCATTACCAACGTCGATCCGGTCAAGTATGATTTGCTCTTCGAACGCTTCCTCAATCCCGACCGTGTCAGCATGCCGGATATCGACGTGGACTTTTCGGATACGAAGCGGGATCAGGTCATACAGTATGTGAAAGAGAAGTACGGTGAGCAGTCGGTTTCCCAAATCATTACTTTCAACGCGTTGCTCTCGCGCGCTGTGCTCAAGGATGTCGGACGCGTCTTGGGCGTCCCGCTCAGCACCATCGACTCCATCACCAAACAAATCCCGATGGAGCTTGGCAAGGCGCGTCCCTTGCAGGAGGCGCTCGACACCATTCCGGAATTGAAGTGGGTCAAGGAGAGTGCCGATCCCAAAATCCGGATGCTGATAGAAACATCGCTGATGCTGGAGGGCCTGAACCGCGGGGTGGGGATGCATGCAGCGGGCGTGGTGATTGCTCCCGGCGACATCAGCGACTATGTTCCTCTGTACAAGACGCCGCAGACTGAACTGATGACGCAGTACAACATGAA
Source organism: uncultured Chitinophagales bacterium (assembly GCA_964539775.1). Classification (GTDB taxonomy): domain Bacteria; phylum Bacteroidota; class Ignavibacteria; order UBA10030; family UBA6906; genus CAADGV01. Next base: position 9,219 of record CAZIKE010000079.1, on the reverse strand, counting down.
GGACCTCGAGAGCGCGGGGTTGCTCAAGATGGACTTCCTCGGGCTGCGTACGCTTTCGGTCATCGAGAGTACGCTTGCCATGATCAAGCGAAATCACGGCGTTCAGCTCGACATCGATAATCTCCCTGAAAATGATCAGAAGACATTCGAGCTGTTTGCTCGCGGCGATACCGTTGCTGTGTTCCAGTTCGAAAGTGCCGGCATGCAGGATTGGCTGCGCAAGTTGAAGCCGACCTGCATCAGCGATCTTGTTGCGATGAATGCACTGTACCGCCCCGGTCCCATGGAGATGATCGGCGATTTCATCGAGCGGAAACATGGCCGGCAAGAAATTCGCTACCCCCATCCCAAAATGGAGAGCATCCTGAAGGAGACGTACGGCATCATCGTCTATCAGGAGCAGGTGATGAAGATCGCCACGGAGATTGCCGGCTTCACGCTCGCGAAAGCCGACTTGATGCGGCGCGCCATGGGGAAGAAGAACAAGGAGGAGATGGCGAAGCTGAAGTCGGAGTTCATCGAAGGTGCAGTCCGCCTGGGCACGGAGAAGAGACTTGCCGACGAGATTTTCGATTTGATCGAGAAGTTTGCATCATACGGCTTCAACAAGTCGCACAGCGTCGCGTACTCCGTCGTAGCGTATCAGACCGCCTATCTGAAGGCACACTATCCCGCGGAGTACATGGCGGCGACGCTCTCGTCGGAGATCGGGGATACGGACAAGATCGTCATGCTCATCAACGACTGCCGCAAGATGGGGCTTCGCGTTCTGCCACCCGACGTCAACGAATCGGGAATGGACTTTCAGGTCGTCAACGGCGATATTCGCTTCGGATTGTGTGCCATCAAGGGTGTGGGCGAGAACGCAATTCAATCGGTGATTCGCACGCGGGAGGAACACGGCAGGTTCGAGAACTTCTTCGACTTCTGCCGTCGCGTTGACCTGCGTTTAGTGAACAAGAAATGCCTGGAGAGTTTGGTGCAAGCCGGTGCGTTCGATTCCATGGGAGGACATCGAGCGTTGTACTTCGAGAACATCGAACGCGCTGCAGCCTTCGGCGCTGCATACCAGGAGCAGGCTGTAAGCGGACAGTCGAGTTTGTTCGACATGGGCGGTGCGGAGCGTGAGGCCTTCTCCTATCCGACGCTGCCGCAAGTGCCGGCCTGGAGCGAGCATGAGAAACTCATGCGCGAGAAGAATGTGCTTGGCTTCTTCGTCTCCGGCCATCCGTTGCAGCGGTTTGAACAGGAAGTGCAGGAGTTTGCCAACGTGCGTTTCGGCGACCCGGGCACATTTAAGAGCGGAAGCACCGCGCGCGCCTGCGGCATCGTTACCTCAGTGAAGCGGAAAATCGACAAACGCGGAAACACGATGGCCTTCGTAACGTTGGAAGACTTCACCGGCAGCGCAGAGTGCATCGTGTTCGCCGATGCGTTCTCAAAGTTCCAGCACGATCTTCATCCCGACGCAATGGTGATGGTTGTCGGGAAAGGGGAAGTGAATGGGGAAACGGTGAAAATCCTCGTGAACGAAGTCTACCCGATGGAAAAAGTGAGAGAGAAGTTTACAAAAAGCATCATTCTCTCCATCAACGTGAACGATATTAAGGAGAATACGATCATCGAGCTGCGAAAACTGCTCGAAGCCAATAGGGGGAACTGCCTCTGTTTCTTTGACGTTATTGACAGCGACCGACGACGAAAGTATCAGTCGAAAAAATACATGGTGGAACCCTCTGAGAGGTTTCTTGAGGAAGTGAAGAAAATCTTAGGGCCGCAGAACGTGCGGCTGACGGCAAGCAATTCATAATGACCAAGGGAAGGAAACATGACATGAAGCCAATTGAAGTTACCGATGCGAACTTTCAGCAGGAGGTCTTGAATTCCGACAAGCCTGTGTTGGTGGACTTCTGGGCCGTGTGGTGTGGGCCGTGCAAGATGGTGGCGCCAGTTGTGGAGGAACTTGCCCGAGAATACGATGGGAAGCTGAAAGTGGGCAAGGTAGATGTTGACAACAACCCGAAGGTGTCCATGCAGTTCGGCATCCGCAGCATCCCGACGTTGATGGTGTTCAAGAACGGGAAGGTTGTCGAGCAAATCATTGGCGCAGTGCCGAAGCGAAACCTTCTCGAGAAAATCCTGCCGTATGTTGGAGTGAACTGACGGCTTGCTGATTTTTGCTGAGATCCAGTCCCGCCCGACCTTGAAAGAAGGCCGGGCCTTTTTGTGTTTGAAACACACAACCCCGACCATCGACCGATCAACGACACTCTAGACTTACCCAATCCACACAGAAACATCAACGTGCTTTGCCCGATCTTTTCGCGTAGAAAGTCCGAAGTAAGGTAATCTCCTTCGCCGTCAGGTTTCGGCTTTCTCCAACATCAAGTCCTTCAATCGTCAGCGGGCCAATCTTCGTCCGCACCAACCTGAGTGTCGGGTGGCCGATTGCCGCCGTCATCTTACGCACCTGACGGTTTCTGCCTTCACGCAACGTGATCTCAAGCCATGCCGTCGGAACATTTTTCCTGAAGCGAATCGGCACACTTCTCGGTGGCAAGTGTGGCTCGACGGTGAGAAGTCTCACTTCCGCGGGCTTCGTCTTTTTTCCTTCAATCACAATCCCGGCTCGCAGCTTCTGAAGTGCCTCCGGAGACGGTCTTCTCTCGACTTGAACGAGATAGGTTCTCGGATGCTCGAATGTCGGCTCCGTGAGTTGGTGCTTCGCCCGATTGTCATTTGTCAACAGCAGTAGGCCCTCGCTGTCACGGTCGAGCCGGCCGACGGGATACACATCGGGAGGGAAAGGCCCGAAATCCCGGAGCGATTGGTGACCGTGTTCGG
>CAZIKE010000079.1:0-6275 GCA_964539775.1 uncultured Chitinophagales bacterium | reverse complement strand
CGTGAATTGCGAGAGCACGCCGTACGGTTTGAAGAACAGGATGTAGCGATACGTTGAAAGTTTCATGCAATTGCAAGGTAGGGAAGGAGTGCTCAAGGCGCAAGGGGGCTTGACATTGCGGCCTGAAGCGAGTACCTTGAATTCGGATATTTCAAATTTGAAGTATTGTGCACACGACCAAGCAGTATGGAACGAGGGCCGATCGGGCGTTGACGCTGTGGGTGAAGCTCGCGCGTGCCTTTGCCGTGTTCTCGAAGGCCTCCGATGCCGATATCGCGCGGTACGGCCTCACGGCGGCGCAATTCGGCGCGCTGGAATGTCTTGGCCACCTCGGCCCGATGACCCTTGGCCAGCTTTGCAGGAAGAAGCTTGTCAGCGGCGGTAACATGACGGTGGTGGTGGATAATCTGGAAAAGCTGGGACTTGTGGAGCGGGTGCACAGTGTGGCGGATCGGCGAGCAATCGTTGTCCGGCTGACGAGACCAGGGACGAGGCTGTTCAAGAGAATCTTCCCGCAACACGCGAAGCATATCGCATCGCTGGTGTCGTCGTTGACAGAAGAAGAGCAGGATCAGCTCGCCCGACTGCTCAAGAAGTTAGGCCTCTCGATCCAGGAACGCTTATGATTCGAGGGAACGTCAGAAGGGATATGCGGGTTGTAGATGGTAGCTTGCGTCGTTGTGTGTGGCTCGACTGATGGTGGAGGGAAAAACGAAACAGGAGAAGATATGTACCAATTCATGATTGACATAACGCTTCCGAGCGTGATCACCAGGGAGTTCATTGCCCTCGTCCCGAAACAACGTGCGCAGGTGGATAGGCTGCTCAGCGAGCGCCGCCTCGTGAGCTTCAGTCTTGCGCTTGATCGCTCCAAGTGCTGGGCCACCATGCTTGCCGAGTCGGAGGCCGAGGTGCGGGCCGTTCTTTCGTCCTTTCCCTTGAGGGAGTTCATGAAGGTGAAAATACATCAACTCCAGTTCGTGGAGAATGCGCCGTCGCTCGTCGCGCATATCTCACTGAACTAATACAGCCAATCATCATGTACCAACAAAGCAAGGAGGTTAAACATGTTACGTGTACTTCTTCTTATCCTCGCGGTCTTGCTTGCAGGACCTGCTGCGCACACGCAGAACGTGTGGAAGATGGACAAGAGCCACAGCCAGGTGCTATTTTCTGTCAGCCACATGGTCCTCTCGGAAGTCACCGGCACCTTCCGTGACTTCGATGTGATGCTTGAGAGCTCGAGAGACGATTTCACGGATGCGAAAGTCAGCGCAACAATCAAGGCGCAAAGCATTGACACGCAGAACGAACGCCGCGACGGTCACCTGAAGTCCAACGATTTCCTGAACGCGGAGAAGTTTCCGGAAATCAAGTTCCAGAGCACAACAATCGAAAAGACAGGGAACGATTCATACAGGATCAGCGGCAACCTCACGATCCGCGATGTAACGAAGCCGGTGGTGTTGGAGGCAACCTACCGAGGCATGATTGACGATCCGTGGGGGAATCAGAGAATCGGCTTCAGGGCAACGACAACGATTGATCGTTTTGACTTCGGGGTTTCGTGGAACAACGCGCTTGAGACAGGTGGCCTCATTGTCGGCAAGGACGTCCAGATCACACTGCTGATGGAGTTCACCCGTCCGAAGCAGCAAGGGTGATGAGCGTGGCGGAACTCCTTCTGCAGCAGACGCATATTCAGCATGTTCACCTGCGAGTGAAGAACCTGAGCGAAGTGCGAACGTTCTACGAGCATCTGCTCGGGTTCCGCATGGTGAAGAGCGAAGAATCAACGGTTGCCCTGTCTGCAACGGGGCAACCTCCGTTTCACGTTGTGCTTACCGAAGATCGAAGTGCAGTTCCTCGCCCGCCCCGATCTCCCGGTTTGTTTCATGTCGCTTTCCGTTACCCCGATCGCCCGGCGCTTGCAGCAGCCCTCTTACGCCTTCTTCAGCATAAGTACCCCATTCACGGCGCGTCCGATCATGCCGTCAGCGAAGCAATCTATCTGGCTGATCCTGAAGGCAACGGCATTGAGTTGTATTGCGACCGCCCCCGGGAATCATGGCCGTGGCGCAACGGCGAGGTCGCGATGGTTACCGAGGCGTTGGATGTTGAGGGACTGCTCAAGGAGTCGAACACACCTGCGACCGCAATGCACGCCGATACCGAAGTCGGCCACGTTCACCTGAGCGTCAGCAGTCTCGCAAAAGCAGAAGAGTTCTACGCCGGTGTGTTAGGGTTCGCCGTGACGACACGTTCGTATCCGGGTGCCTTGTTTCTCGCGGCGGGAGGGTATCATCATCATATCGGAACGAATGTCTGGTACACGCGCAACGGCACGTCGGCTCCCAACAATGCGTTGGGATTGATGGAGTTTGGGATTGCAATCCCGGAAGCGGGTTCGGAGGAGTTGAAACGGCGCTTGATGAAGTCGAATATTCCGTTCGAGCAGCAACCCGCTGGTGGCCTTCGCCTTCGTGATTTTGATGGAATTGGGGTCGAGCTGATTTCGATGACGCAGAAGTGAACTCTCAGCAAGACTTGTGGGGGCCGATGACTATGGTTTTAGGGGAGCGAACAATGCGGTAAGCTCTACTGTCAAGCCAGGCAAGAGTCGTGACTCAATAAGCCCCTGTTCGCGTTGTTTCGAGAGTCTTCCGTTTCTCCTTGGTCAATTCCATTGCTTGTCTCCTCCACTTTCGGATAAGTGATCACAGGGCACTTCTCTCGGCGCACAGCCTCATGCTTTGAACACATCTTCCACATTCAACTGAAGTTCCGGCAAAAGCTGTGAGTGCACGCTTCCGATCTCTCGTTGCTTAGCAACTGAAACGAATCTCCCGTCCAGGTTCTCGAATATCTCAATTGTTTTTGCGTTCGGGTCAACAACCCAGTACTCCTTCACCCCCTGCGCTTCGTAGGTGTCTTTCTTTGTTGCCAGGTCATAGTAGCCGGTAGATGGGGAGAGGATTTCGACAACGAGGTCGGGTGCACCTTCAATGTAATTGGCTTTGAGAATGTGTTTGCGCTCGGCCGCTACAAACACGATGTCAGGCTGATATGTTTCGTGTTCGCTCAGATAAACATCAACAGGGGCGTAAAAGAGCTCCCCGAGGTTTCGCTCCGCGACATAAGCATTCAGTCGAAGAAAGATGTTTCTGGAGACTACTTGATGGAATAAATCGGGCGCTGGCGACATGATGATTTCTCCTCCGATGAGTTGGCACGACGCCCCCTCAGGCAGCTTTACGTAGTCTTCATATGTCTTCCGTTCTTTGGTTGCGACTTCCATGATTTCCTCGCAGATGACCACTTCAATAATAACACACGCCTGTCTCAGATGCAATTGATACTCACTCGGCTTTTGTCTATCTTCTCAACAGATGAAGTAGCGTTCGTTATTGAAAATCGGGATAGAGTCAGGCCGGGCGGGATGAAGTCCCGCCTTCATTTTATTCATTCTGAAAAGGTGGAGTTGTTCGGTGGCGGCATTCAGGAAGCGAACACATACGTGCGGGGAGTTGCGACCTCAGCACATCGGCGCAAGAGTTACCCTCACTGGTTGGGTGGACACGCGACGCGACCTGGGCGGCGTGATTTTCATCGATCTGCGCGACAGATACGGTAAAACGCAAGTGGTGTTCAATCCTCAGACCAACGCCACCGTGCATGAGCTGGCAGGCTCGTTGCGCAGCGAGTATGTTGTTTCGGTGTCGGGTAAAGTCGAATTGCGACCGGAAGGAACCGTGAACCCGGGTCTAGCCACGGGCGAGATCGATGTGATGGCAGACGAGTTGACGATCCTCAGCAAAGCAGAGACGCCTCCGTTTCCGATTGAAGATGGCATTGACACAAACGAGGACCTTCGGCTGAAATACCGGTACCTTGACTTGCGTCGCCCCGAGCTTCAAAGGAATCTGATCTTCCGCCACAGACTCTATCAAGTGATTCATCGCTACTTCGACGAGAATAACTTCGTCGAAATCGAGACTCCGATGCTGATGAAGAGTACGCCGGAAGGGGCGCGCGACTATCTTGTTCCGAGTCGCGTGCATCCGGGAAAATTCTACGCGCTTCCCCAGTCGCCGCAAACCTACAAGCAGATCCTGATGGTTGCCGGTTTCGATCGGTACGTGCAGATCACGAAGTGCTTTCGCGATGAGGACTTGCGCGCCGACCGTCAGCCGGAGTTTACGCAGATTGACGTCGAGATGTCCTTCGTTGACGAATCGGATGTGCAGCGCGTGGCCGAGGGAATGATGGCGCGCATCTTCCAAGAGTTGTTGAATGTGGAGATTCGGTTGCCCTTGCCTCGGTTGACGTACAAGCAGGCGATGGAAACATACGGCAGCGACAAGCCGGACACGCGATTCGAGATGAAGATCACGACGCTTAACGAACTGGTTCAGGGTTCAGGGTTCAAGGTGTTTGCTGAGAATGTGGCGAAGGGCGGCGTCGTGGCGGGGATTGTTGTTCCGGGCGGGGCTTCGTTTACCCGCAATCAAATGGACAATCTTGTCGATTATACCAAATCTATTGGCGGGGCAGGCCTCGCGTACATCAAATGGACGGAGAACGGTCTGGAGTCTGCCATTGGGAAATTTCTGGGCGATGATCTCATGAAGAAGATCGCAGGTCAAATGGGGGCCAAGCAAGGCGATTTGATGCTGTTCCAATCTGATGCGTGGCTGAAGGCCTATTCGGTTCTCGGCACGTTGCGTCTGGACATGGCAAAACGATTGAATCTGATCGACGAGGGGAAATGGAACTTGTTGTGGGTGACGGAGTTTCCCATGTTCGAGTGGAATGACGAAGAGAAGCGTTATGAGGCCATGCATCATCCGTTCACGTCGCCGATGCTGGAGGACATCGAATTGCTGGAAAGCTCTCCACACCAGGCCCGCTCGCGTGCGTACGACATGGTGCTGAACGGAAACGAATTAGGCGGCGGCAGTATCCGGATCCACGAGTCTTCGCTTCAGTCGAAGGTTTTTCGTTTATTGGGGATAGAACAAGAGGAAGCGGAGAAGCGCTTCGGCTTTCTGCTCAACGCATTCAAGTACGGCGCGCCGCCGCACGGCGGCATTGCCTTCGGTCTCGATCGCATCGTGATGCTGCTGACCGGAAGTAAATCGCTGCGCGACGTGATCGCCTTTCCCAAAACGGCCAGCGCTGTGTCGCTCATGGATGATGCGCCGAGCGAAGTAGATGAAAAGCAATTGAGGGAGTTGCATATACGGGTGGTATAAGAACATGTATGGCGTGTATCATTACAGGCAGTGGACGAGACCGATTCGCAAGAAGAAGTTCACGGAATTGAAGTTGAGGGAGAACGAACGCAAGGCTATTCGCACGTTCTCGCATAGACTGAAGAAAGAGTTAGGAAAGCGGCTGATTAGAGTGTTGTTGTACGGATCGAAGGCAAGAGGTACGGCTCATAAAGACTCTGATATTGACATCTTCGTTCTCGTCAAGAAGAACTCTCCCAAAGTCATGAGCACAGTCGGTCAAGTTGCCGATGATGTGTATTGGGAATACGACATTGATCTTTCACCCGTTACGTATGACTTGTATGAGGAGAAAGTGAACAAGTCTCTCGGTTCGCCGTATTTCTTGGCTGTGTATCGGTACGGTGTTCGAATATGAAAAGCTCTTCGCACTCGGACATTGCCCGGTACAGGTACGACAAGGCCCTCTTGATTCTGAAGGAAGGACGAGACGCATTTGCGCTGAAGAATTATGGCAACGCGGTGAGTAGAAGCTACTATGCAATATTTACGGCGATGCGGGCGTTGCTTGCAATGAAGGGTCTGGATAGTAAGACTCATTCTGGTGTGTTTGCCCTTTTCAATCAGCACTTTGTTAAGGAGAATCTCCTGCCGAAGGGGTTTGGCAAACTCGCAAGAGATGCGAAAGACATTCATGAGCGGGCTGATTATGAAGACTTCGTAATAGTCACGAGAGAGTCTGCAGCAGATTCTTTGGAGAAGGCTGACAGTTTCTTAAAGAAAGTAGAACCGGTTCTTCGCGAGTTGTTGCTGGCAAACAGTAATCAGAAAAAGAACAACAAAGAGAACAACATCAGAGGTGCCAACAGATGAAGTCGTTCAAAAACCTGCTGGCACAGAATAAGCCCATCCCCCCATCAACCATTCATTACCAATAGAGGTCGTATGGTTGGCATCGTAGGGTATGGCGCGTACGTTCCTCGGTACCGCATCAAAGCAGAAGTGATTGCCCAGCAGTGGGGTGCAGACCCCGTGGCGATC
>CAZIKE010000078.1:0-17533 GCA_964539775.1 uncultured Chitinophagales bacterium | reverse complement strand
GGGCAAAGCGGCAGGCCATGGAGGAACAGGAGAAGACAGTTGCGCGCGCACCTGCACGTCGCTCGGACAGCATGTTTGAAGCTGTTGCCAAAAGCACGCTGCGCGCGGTGGGGAGTCAGGTCGGCCGCCAGCTTGTGCGCGGAGTCCTGGGCGGCCTGCTGGGCGGCACCACAAGAAGGAGGCGATACTGAAGCCACGCGCCGGCTTCCGCCTCCCTCCTATCAACCTCAGAATATCTGCGGACGACGGTACTTACTCCCTCTCCAACATCTCCTTCGCCTTCAGCAATTCCTGCTTGCGTTCTTCCGTGATTTCAGGATACCTGAGGTCCAGCGATTCTAACGTCGAAACAATAATGTCGGCAACGGCCGCGCGTGTGAACCACTTGTGATCGGCAGGAATGACGTACCACGGTGCCCATGCAGTGCTCGTATGATTGAGCACGTCTTCGTACGCGTGCATATAGTCATCCCAGAATCCGCGTTCCTTCACGTCGGCCATTGCAAACTTCCAGTGTTTCTCGGGCTGCTCGATCCGCTTGAGGAAGCGCTCTTTCTGTTCCTTCTTCGAGATGTTGAGAAAGAATTTCAGAATCACGGTTCCCTGACGCGACAGGTAGCGTTCGAAGGTGTTGATGTCCTCGAACCGTCTTTGCCAGATGTGCTCATCCCGCTCGTGGGAAGGAATGCGTTGGCGGTGAAGGATCTCGGGGTGCACTCGCACAATCAGGACCTCTTCGTAGTAGGAACGATTAAAAATCCCGATGCGACCGCGTTCGGGGAGGGCCTTCGTGGTTCGCCACAGGTAGTCGTGATCGAGTTCCTCCTCCGACGGTGCTTTGAAGCTGAACACCTGACAGCCCTGCGGGTTGACGCCGCTCATCACATGCTTGATGGCGCTATCCTTGCCGGCCGCATCCATCGCCTGAAAGATGAGCAAGAGGGAATAGACATTCTGTGCGTACAGCACTTCCTGCAATTCCCTCATCCGCTCGATGTCGCGTTGCAGTTTTTCCTGCGCGTCTTGTTTTGACGTAAACTTCCCCGTAGAGGCCGGATCGTAGTCGGTCAGAGAAACCCTCTTGCCGGGGCGAACGATGAAGAGATCGTGGTTCACCGTGGGCGTTGTTCGTTGTTAGCGACGAAAGTATGGAGGCTCGTTGCCGCGCTTCCATTTAATGTTGCACCCGATGCTGGGTACCTGATGCGGGTCTACCGGCCGATCCGCAAGGACGGCATCTAACGCGGTTCGCACATCGCGACCCGTAACGGGGATGTTGTTGGCAGGACGGCTGTCATCGAGCTGGCCGCGATACACAAGTCGCCGCCCCGCATCGAAGATGTAGAACTCCGGCGTGCACGCGGCCTGGTACGCCTTGGCAACTTCCTGGCTTTCGTCGTAACAGAAGGGGAACGTAAATCCCAACTCCCTTGCCATCTCTGCCGAGCTTTCGGGCGAGTCTTCCGGATATTGCTGCGGATCATTCGAGGTAATGGCCACAATGCCAACGCTCTTGTCGGCGTAGTCTCTCCCAATCCGAACAAGCTCGTGCTGAATGTGCTTCACGTAAGGACAGTGCCTGCAGATGAACATGACCAACAGCGCTTTCTTTTCCCTGAACGTATCGAGCGTAATAATCCTGCCGCTCACAACATCCGGCACACGGAAAGGCGGTGCGGACGTGCCGAGAGGTAACATGGTGGAAAGTGTGCTTGCCATTGGATCTCAACGACAGACGTTTCCGGATAACAGTCATTCGACGCGTTGGCCGTCACACTCCCTCGCATCGGCAACGCGTCCTCCAAGAATATACGAGAGAGGGAGCTTATCTGGCAACCCGCAGTTCTCCAGCAAGAAGTCGTATATATTCCGGCGTTGTGCCGCAGCACCCGCCGATGATCGACGCACCGAGATGCTGCCATTCTTTTGCAAAGACGACATACTGGGTCTCGTCAACATCTCGCGTCATCCTCCCCTCCCGAACATCCGGCGTGCCGACGTTGGCGTATACGGCCAACGGGATTCGAGGGTGCAGCTTCGTGAGCAGGGAGTTCACGTGATGGATCAGCGGGGTGAGGTGTCTCGGTGAAATGCAGTTCAGCGAGAACATGGTCGGTTGAAGCTCAGCGAGCGTCTTGATCGCGTCGGTAAGCTGTTCGCCGCCGTACAATGTCCCCTCCTTCGTGCATGTGAAGCTCACCACGACCTCCTTTGCTGTAGCCCTGGCAGCAGCACATGCAGCGTAGGCTTCGCGTATCGTCGTCATGGTCTCGATGAGAAGGAAATCGACACCGAGACGTGCAAGCCTTTCGCACATTTCACCGTGTTCGTCCTGCAACTCGGTATCCCGGGGAACGAGGTCGGGGCGGTAGCAATCCTCCACGGGAGCAACGCTGCCGGCGATAAGGATGGTTCGATCGGGATACGCGTCGCGGGCGCGTTGTGCAAGCTCAACGGCTCTGGCCGTAAGCTCAAGCGAGCGATCCGGAAGGCCGGCCTTCCTGAACACGCGGCGATTGGTGCGAAAGGTGTTGGTCGTGATGATGTCGGCACCGGCAGCGATGTAGTCCGTGTGAATCTGCAGCACGACATCCGGCTCGTGCATCAACGCATTGGCCGACCACAGAGGCAGCCCGATATCCACGCCGCGCCGCTCCAACTCCGTTCCCATGGCGCCGTCCAGGATGAGCAGGGATCGCTGAGCAAGACGTTGTGAGAGAGGACCGTTCATCGCTCATGCCAGGGATACGTGAACTCGATAAGCGCGCCGTTCCTCTCGGCCAGTTCTTTGATGCGTTGCTCGACGGTCGCTGCGGCCTCGGCAAGCATGCCGGAGTTCTTCGCTTTCTCCTGAGCCACACGCTGCAGTTCCCGAACTGCCTGCTCACGGTCTGCATCGGAGATTGTGTTCCACCACCCGCTTTCGTCCTGGAGGATCGAGTACGAATTCATCTGCAGGGAGAGGAGTTTCGGAGTGGGCATCATCGCTTGCACGCGTAGCGGCGACTCGCGGATCGTCAGACGGAACGGCTCCTTCAAGTCGAAGCCCGCCTTTGCGGTGTAGGTGCCTCGGAGTGTTATCGTCTTCGTACTTCCCAGCCACTGATGCGACCACGAGTACTCCACCATGAGATCGCGTGCCACCGTTGCAAGCTCGGCAATCGGTGTGTTCTGTTCGATGACCACAGTCTCTTCGATCCGTACCTGGGGAGTGAAATGGAATGTGCGGGCCACGCCGTCGGCAAGATTGTGGGCAACGTCGGCGGGGGCTTTGACGAGCAGGAGATACAACGCCAGTGCACCGAAGAACAAGCCCACCCCTGAAAGAAGAACACCTTTGGACAGTCTACCCATGGACGCGCAGTGCGGAAAAGGAGAACACCTACTTGAGAGAATATAACGATGTCGCGCGGGAAAAGAAAAACTCGTGCCGAGGTGAGGTCGAGGAGTTTAGTTCACTGTGAGGATGCTGTTCCACCCACCGAATCCGTCGGGAGACTTATCCTTGTTTGCGGGATCCTCCAGCCAGACAGCGCCGTCCACGACGTATTTATACTGGTGCGTTCCGGGCTGGGGTTTCGGCATCCAGGCACTCCACCAACCATCGTGCGATTCCTGCAGTCGGAGTTCTTGTGTGTTCCAGTTGTTGAAACTTCCTGCGACCGCCACCGTGCGCGGTACACGGTTATGATAGATGAACAACACGTGTCCGTCGAACGTATGCACACCCGGGTGTAGAGCTGCGTGGCGTTGCGCGAGAGCCGCGAGCACAGCCCCGCGCGGGTTCAGCACACCGCGCCCTTGTTGTTCCGGCGCCACATTCTTGAGCGGCTCAGCCGTCTCCATCAGGATCCTTTTCACATCAGCCGGGGTGAGAAGGGGATGGGCTTCAAGCATTTGAGCAATCACGGCGCTTACAATCGGCGCAGCAAACGACGTCCCATCCACATGCTTGTAGAACGGGGCTACGTACTTCATTTCCTCGATGCGCTTGCGAGCCCACGTCTGGAAATCCCCCCTGGCCAGTTTCTTCGGCAACGTCGGTAGGTCGCCACGATGACGCCGTAGCAAGCGCTCGGCTCTCTTTGGCGTTGCATGAAGCAGCTTGAACAATACCGGCGCTTCGCGGAATTGATCGGTGCGCGGCAGAATCGGCCCCGCAACCCAGATTGCAGGCGCAAGCAGTTCCGGCTTCGTGGAACCGTCGGTGGTCTTTCCGTATGTTGAACCAAACATGCGACGCAGTTCCGTTTTCACCTCGTTCAGATCGTCAACGCCACCGACCGTGATGGCCGCAGGCGCGTTCGCCGGCGGAAAGAGCGGACGGCGGGGCGTGTTCCCCGCGGCCGCAACAACCACGATGCCCTTCCGGACCGCCTCCTCGACGAGAGCGTTCACCGGATTGTCGGCCACAGAGCCAGGTTCATCGTCATACACCGAGATGCTGATGATGCGGATGTTGTACTGCGCTGCGTGGTCCATCGCCCAGCGCAACGCGCGAACAATGTGCTGACGAGAGATGGCGCGCTTCCTAGAATCCATCACCTTGATGAGTACAACCTCTGCTTCTGACGCGATACCTCTGTACAGACCGTCCGAAAGTGCCCCATTGCCCGCGGCAGTCACGGCAGTCATGGTTCCGTGCCAGCTCTCCTTGTGCGGCTCGCGAAAATATCGCGGCGGCACGTTCTGATCCGTCACATCCACGATCTGCTTGATGCGATTAGTGGGCTTGATAAGATCGGGATGAGGATAGAACCCGGAGTCGATGAACGCCATCGTTACCCCTGTTCCGCGAAAGCGCGGATCGGCGTTGAGACGGAGCGGAAGAGGGAGCAGGGCAAACTCATTCTTTACCCGTGCACGGAACAGCGAGCTGCGCAGCGCTGTTGGTGCCGTACCGCCCAGGCCCGGATCGGGGAGAAAGTGATCCTCCACCGATTCAAATTCATTGAGATAGAGACAGCGCTCGCACATTCCCTGATAGATCGACCATGAAGGGTGGCGTGCACGAATCCTGGCAACGACAGCGTCTTCGCCTTCCCCCGTAAAAACGTGGATCAGGCGTTCAACGTACTGCTTGCATAACGGACACTTCGGGAAGGCCATGGCAATCCGATCAACAATAGACCTGTGCCATCAGCTTGCGCTTGGCAATGGGAAGGATGGTTTCGCTATACGGGAAGTCCAGATCCGTCTCGCACACGTACGTTGCCGGATTGGGAAGATCGCGGTACTGCTCAATAAGCTGCAGTTTAATTGCCTCGGGCGAGCGATGGATATACTTCTGCTCAATCTCGCCGATGTTCACCGTCTTCAAGAGTCGGTAGCGTTCGTTGGCAGAAGAGAACAGCGACAGTTCGTAGCGCAGCAGATGCAACAGAGCAAGCCGATGCTCGGGCACGAACCAGTAGCCTTCTTCGCGGTACATGGGAACGATTCCCACGTGTTCAATCTGCATGTGTTCATCAACAAAATTGTAGATGTTGACGCCTTCGTCAATAGCCCGCTGGATCTTCGGAAGTGCCCAGATGATGAGGTCGGCGGCGCGAGCAAGGTCATCGTCAGTCATCCCGACCGTCTCGTACACGAGCTTGCCCTCGTTCACATCGACCTCCTTCAGTTCGTGCGGAAGATGGCCCTGGATGTCGCTCATACTGTTGATGATGTTCACCAATGCTTGATGCAACTCCACCAACTCCGAGAGCGAAGGATAAAGTTTGTTGCGAGAAAACTCTCCGTAGTACACGCGCAAGCCTTCCAGCACTCGATACTGAGTTGCCTCAACGTCGCCGGTGCCTGTAAGGAACGTGTTCAACGAAAGTTTCGACATTGCCTCGTCCAAACTGTTGTTGAGATGGATTTCAACAAACTGTTTCCTACCTATAGTATAAAAGTCGGGCCAAAAAAATTCAACATGCTTGGTGAAGGACGGAAACGACTTCTCCGATGCTTGCCGGACATGGCGAACGAAGATGCGCGCAGTTTGTAGAAAGGTAACACGCTGGTGAGCAATTGTATATGGAGTTCACTATATTTCCTTCTGTATGACAGCCGAACAGCACACACAACTGCTCGCCGAGCCGAAAGAGGTTGATGTGGTCGCGATCGAACGCGAGTTGACGCGGCTCTGGAAAGATGCCTCCGAGGGAGCAGCCGATTCGTTGTCAGCGCCCGTGGTACGCGCTTGTGCGCTGAACTTCGTCGTCGTAACCGAACACGAGGAGGACGCTGAAGCCCTTGAGCTGATGGTGGGCGATGTGACTATCGAACATCCCGCCCGTATCTTTTTGATTGTTGCCAACCATCGCAACAGCACTCCGAAGCTCGATGCCTGGATTTCGGCGCGGTGTTCTCTCCCGATACCGGGAGGCAAGCAAGTCTGCTGTGAGCAAATCACCCTCACGGTGCAGGGAACCGAAACGGCGAAAATCCCCAGCATCGTCACCTCCCTTCTGGTTCCAGATGTGCCCAGTGTCCTCTTGTGGAAATCGGACGTGAACGAGCAGGACATTGTCCTTCGCGCTCTTACCGACGTTGTGAACCGGGTGTTGATAGACTCCTCCGAGAATGCTGTGCCGGAGCAGACGCTACGCGCATGGGGAACGTACATGAAGGCTGCCGACCTGCATGTCACGTTTGGTGATCTCGCCTGGACTCATCTCACACCGTGGCGATCGGTGGTGGCCAACGCGTTCAATCCGCAGTCGATGCGCCCGCTCCTGAAGCACATTGATGCGGTGACTGTTGAGTACTCGACTACCGTTGTACCGCGGCACTCGGGGCTGAGTCAAGCCTTGTTGTTCGTGAGCTGGTTGGCGGAGCGACTGCAATGGAGCGTGGCGAAGCACATCCAGCCGGCGACCACCGGAGGGTACACTGCTACCCTGCAGCAGGAAGGGCGAAGCATTAACGTTCGGATTGTCCCCGTGCCGCCGCGAGAAGGCTATCCTGGGGGGATCGAATCCGTTACGCTCGGCATGCAGGGTGATGCAAGTGTGAAAGTCTCGGCAACAGAACACCCGCATTGCGTTGCGCTGGCGCGTCGCTCGGAACACGGAGTGTCGGAAGAACTTCTCACGGTGATGACCGACAGAACGGAAGCGATGCTTGTAGCGCAGGAGCTCGAAGTCGTGTCCCGCGATGCGGGCTATGAGGCAACGCTGAGGAAGCTTATGGATGTGCTTGCGTGATGAGCCGGATGGTTCACGTATTCTCGTCCCTCGAGGAACTTCATCGCTCGGCGGCACACGCCATCGTTCACGAGGCGCAAAAGGCTGTGGCTGCACGGGGCCTCTTTTCGCTGGTGCTGAGCGGCGGTTCGACTCCAAAGGCCGTGTACGAACAGCTCGCGGGGGAAATGACGCATTCCCATGTCACCTGGGAAAACGTCCATGTGTTTTGGGGAGATGAACGATGCGTCCCCCCCGACCATGCCGAGAGTAACTACCGGATGGTGCACGAAACACTCCTCCGACGGATTACCATTCCGCCAACAAACATCCATCGGATCGAAGCCGAGCTTCCGCCAAAGGATGCAGCAGAGCGATATGAGAAGGAACTTCGGCTGTTCTTCATGTTGAAGGAAAAAGAATTCCCCCGCTTCGATCTCATTCTGTTAGGACTGGGAGAAGATGGTCACATCGCATCCCTTTTTCCGGGGACACCCATCCTCACTGAGACGAAGCGACTGGTTGCTGAGACGTTCGTCCCGAAGCTCAAGGCGAACCGGATTAGCATGACGTTGCCGACGATCAACAATGCGCGGGCGCTCATGTTTCTCGTTGCCGGTGCAAGCAAGGCAAAGATTCTCTACGAAGTGTTGGAAACGACAAGCGATCACTATCCAGCGCAACGCGTGCAACCGACCGACGGTCTCTTGTTATGGTTCGTCGACGCGGACGCCGCGGCGTTCCTTTCACCGGACACCGTTCACCAACAAGCGGCACCCACATCATGATTCTTGCAGGAGATATCGGCGGCACCAAGACGAATCTTGCTCCGTTTTCTGTTGAGGATGGACACCTGGTCCGCGGAACGGTCACCACGTATCGCAACAGTGAATACCGATCCCTCGCAGCGATCCTTCAGGAGTACCGGAAGGACAGCGGCATCACGATCGAGCGCGCGGCGTTTGGCATCGCCGGCCCTGTGATCAACGGCCGCTGCGAAGCAACAAACCTCCCGTGGGTGGTTGACTCCCGCGAGCTTGCCGCATGCATCGGGCTGCAGTCGGCAGGGCTTATCAACGATCTCGAAGCGACGGCGTACGGCGTGTTGCGCCTGAGCGAAGGCGACACGCTGATGCTCAATGCCGGCTCTCCCCGGCCGCACGGCAACATTGCCGTGATCGCAGCCGGCACAGGCCTGGGAGAGGGGGGACTAATCTGGAACGGTCAACGCTATCAGGCACTGGCTTCCGAAGGCGGACACACGGACTTTGCCCCGCGCAACGAACTGGAGATCGATCTGCTTCGTTATCTGCTTACAACATACAAACGCGTCAGCTATGAGCGAGTCGTTTCCGGCATGGGCATCGTTAATCTTTACCGCTTTTTTCGTGCGAGGATGTCCTCCCCCGAGCCGAAATGGCTGGGCGAGGAAATCATCTCGGGCGACGCTGCCGCAGCAATCTCACGAGCCGCACTCGCGGGGAAGGACGAGGCGTGCGTGCGCACGATGGAGCTTTTCGTTTCCCTCTACGGCGCCGAAGCGGGCAACCTGGCGCTCAAGCTCCTTGCAACTGGAGGTGTGTATGTCGGTGGCGGCATCGCACCAAAAATCCTGCCGCTCCTGCAACAGGCCACGTTCATGGACTCGTTCACCACAAAAGGACGCCTCTCCGATCTCGTGAAAGCTATGCCCGTGTACATCGTGTTGAATGATAAGATAGCTCTCCATGGTGCAGCACATTATGCCCTGATGAACGGATAGCCAATGGTAACAGTCAACGTGAAAGTCTTTGGACCGCTCAAAGACATTCTGGCAACAGATGAGCTGCGCGTGGACGTTCCGCCGCCCTGTACTGGTGACGCAGCGTTCAATGTGCTTGCAGCATCCTACCCGAGACTACGGGAGTGGCGGCTCAGTGTTCGTCTCGCTGTCAACCTCGAATACACATCGTTTGATCACGTGCTGAAGCCCAACGACGAGATCAGTTTCATTCCCCCCGTCAGTGGAGGGTGAATGGTTTCCGTCACCACACAACCGATTGACGTCGAGTCCATCTATACCTCGGTGCGTTCCGTACACTCCGGCGGGATCGACCTCTTCATCGGCACGGTGCGCGACCGCTCGCACGGTCGCCGCGTGAAAGCGTTAGAGTACTCTGCATACGTACCGATGGCCGAAAAGCTGATGGCACAGATTGAAGAAGAGATGCAACAGCGATGGCCGCTGCACAGGGTTGTGCTTGTACATCGCATCGGTCTTCTCGCGTTGGGCGATGTCGCGGTGGTGACTGCCGTCGCCGCTGCGCACCGGAAGGAGGCGTTCGAAGCATGCCGCTACGCCATCGACCGTATTAAAGCCGATGTGCCGATCTGGAAAAGGGAACACTTCGAAGAGGGAACGGAGTGGATAGTGGGGCAACACGACGTGGATGTAACAGGCGAGGAGTGATGAGTTGCTATGTCTCTGCTTGTTGATACATTCGGCCGGGTGGTAACGAATCTGCGGATCTCCGTCACGGATCGATGCAACTATCGCTGCACGTACTGCATGCCCGAGGGAGGGATGCAATGGCTGCATCGCGACAACCTGCTGACGTATGAGGAGATCGTGCGTCTCGTCCGCATCTTTGCATCACTGGGCGTACGCAAGATCCGCCTTACGGGCGGCGAGCCGTTGATGCGGAAAGACCTCTGGCGCCTCATCGCTCTGCTCAAGCCTCTTCCCGGCATCGAGGACATTGCGCTGACGACCAACGGCTACTTCCTGAACGAGCAAGCAGCGGAGCTTGCTGAAGCGGGGCTTCACCGCATCAATGTCAGCCTCGATGCTCTCGATCCGCGTCTTTTCGCCGAGATGGCGCGGCGCGACTACTTCCAGAAAACATGGGAAGGCATTGAAGCCGCCGAGCGCGCCGGCATCAGACCCATCAAACTGAACGTCGTGCTTATCCGCGGCGTGAATGATGGAGAGATTCTCAAATTCGCACAGCTTGCCCGCGCCCGTCCCTTCATTATCCGCTTCATCGAGTTCATGCCTATCGGTAAGGACGATGGCTGGACGATGGAAAAGGTCGTGCCGACGCGTGAAGTGTTGGAGACCATCAACCGGCACTATCCGCTTGTTCCGGCGCCGTCCGTCAACGGCAAGACACCGGCGGAGAGGTTCCTCTTTGTCGACGGCACAGGCGAAATCGGTTTTATCAGCTCCGTCAGCCAACCGTTCTGCACCGATTGCGATCGCGTGCGGGTCACCAGCGACGGCAAATTCCGTACATGTCTCTTCTCACTGGCCGAAACCGATCTGCGGGCGTTGCTGCGGGGTGGCGCAAGCGACGAGCACATCGCACAGACCGTCACCGCAGCAGTCTGGAAGAAAGAGGAGGGGCATCTCATCAACCGTCCCGGCTTCATTCGTCCAGAGCGGACGATGAGCCAGATTGGCGGGTAGAAACCCAAAAGCCGGCCGGGCTACGCAACGACTATTCCCTTCCACGTCATGATTGAGGAAGAGGTGATCTTCTGCTTCTGAACCTTCTCCTCATTGCCAATCCTCGCTTAGAGAGAGCGCGACCTACGACGTATACGGGGGCTTTCCCACCAACGCGGCAACATCCCATGTCGGTGCCGCAACAAACGGTGCCGAGCGGACACGGCACATCGCAATGCTGCACATCGTACAGCACGTCGGCAGACACGGATCCAAATGAATCAGCACCGATGCTTGCTGGTTCAAACCCGCTGCGAGATGTGCTTCGACGTTTCCGTGAAATGCGTGCGCTTGCTGGACGTTCCAATAGTATGGTATGGTAAGATGGAAATCCACGTGGTGCAGTTGTCCCGAGCGCATCACCCGGAGGTGATGGACGTTGATCCATTCGGGCGTTCGGTGGTTGTTGATGATCGCCACGACGCGTTGCAATGTCTGCTGGTCGGACTCATCCATCAGTCCACCGACAGACACTCGCATGAGCCGATAGCCGGAGACGAGGATGTTCAGGGCAACTGCACTAGCGACAAGTGGGTCTAAGAGCTGAATCCCCGTGAAACGCACCAACAGAAGTCCCACCACGACCCCGAAGCTCGTCCACGAGTCGGTGAGTACATGTTTGCCATCGGCGACAAGCGTCAGGGAGTTTGTCGCCTTGCCCCGCCGGATGAGAAACCCGCCGAGGAAAAGATTCACGACGGATGCGGCAAGCGTCAGCATCACGCCGGTGTCCAGCTCGCTCAACGCACGTCCAAAGACGATGGCCCGGACAGATTCAACGAGGATGGCAACGGCGGCAACAACGATCAAGCCGCCTTCGATCCCGGCGGAAAAAAACTCCACCTTGCCGTGCCCGTAAGGATGCGATGTGTCGGCGGGCCGCGCACTGAGGATGACGCTGGAGAATGCCATCGCCGTGGCGGCCACGTGCACGATAGACTCGAGCGCATCCGAGAGGATCGCCGTCGAATCCGTGATGACATACGCCGCCGTCTTCAACGCGAGCATCAAGAAACCAACGATGAGCGAAATGAGCGCCGCTTGCTTCTGCAGCGCAAAATCTGATGGACGAGTCATGTGAGTTCTCTTGTCAACTCCGTATCGAAGATACGGAGAAGAAGTTCGCGATGCCATCCTCACTTGATTCTCCACTCTTTTTCGGCTAAGTTACGGGCGGTTGCTGATCACGTCACGCTCGTTGCCGCAATCCCTGATGCATCTTCCCAGAGCAACATACACAGTCATCCTTGCCGGTACGATCCTCTGGTGCGCAGCCATTCTCGTTGCGCCGCTTCTCGCAGCCTCCTCCTCACCTTTGGCGGAGTATGTGTACAGATTCTTTCAACCGATCTGCCACCAGCGTCCTGAGCGCTCGTTCTTCGTTCTTGGCGAGCAGCTTGGTGTATGCGTGCGATGTTCTTCGATGTACTTTGGATTTCTCGTTGGCGTTCTGCTCTATCCTCATACGCACGGACTCGGCACGGTGAGGATTCCGGCGCGCAGCGTTCTCGCGCTTGCGCTGCTGCCGATCGTGTTTGAAGTTGCCGCCGAGTGGGTTGGCCTGTACGCCAGCACTGTTCTCACGCGCACGATCACGGGGGGAGTGTTCGGCTATGTCGTTTCGCTCGTTCTTCTTCCTACGGCAATTGAAGGCGCGCAGCAACTCGTCCAGCGCAAAACCATACCGTTCCTCTCCACCATCAACAAACAGTAGAAAGGAAAATCCCTATGCCGGAGAAACCCAGTATGTTCATGCCCGCACTATACGGCGGCATCATCATGGCAATCATCAGTGTTGTGCCGGGCCTGAACCTGATCAACTGCCTGTGCTGTGCGGGCGTGATGCTCGGCGGCTTCATGGCAGTGTTCTTCTACAAGAAAGAGCTGACGCCGCAAATGCCGCCTCTTACCAGTAGCGATGGCATACAACTTGGCGCTCTTGCGGGTGTGTTCGGCGGCATCATCGGCGGACTTCTCACGATCATCATCATGCAACTTGCCGGCAATGTTGGCGGCGAAA
This sequence comes from uncultured Chitinophagales bacterium, assembly GCA_964539775.1. Taxonomy (GTDB): domain Bacteria; phylum Bacteroidota; class Ignavibacteria; order UBA10030; family UBA6906; genus CAADGV01. The sequence goes on along the minus strand of CAZIKE010000078.1, from coordinate 4,854 downwards.
TGATGCTGAAGTTTCTGGAGGGATTCAGAGACAGCTTCCCGCCTGAGGCGTGGGATCAGATCGAGCAGAGCATCCGCGAAGGCGAGGTCTCGATTTTCAATCTTGTCGTGGGCATTATCATCGACGTCATCTTCGGATTGGTCGGTGGTCTCATCGGCTATGCCGTCTTGAAGCCGAAGCAACAGATGATGCAGCCACCCTATCAGCCACCGGCCTGAAGCAGGGGTTGAGGAAACGAAGCGCTCGATTCGTTCACGACTCGAGTACACGCATAGAAACTAGGCTTGGCGTTCGGGCGTCTTCCTTAGAGGATACTATGGAGAGAAAACCCTCATGCAGAATCTCTTTGGCAGCGATCGAAACGTGAATCGCATCCGCTTACGTAATTCTGGTACGAGGATACGTGGTGCTGCTCTTCTTCTCTTCGCGGGAATGACCGCTGCCAGCAGCTTCAGTCAGCCCAAACGCACTGCCATCACCTGCGGGACGTTGATTGATGTAAGGAACTCGACGTCCATCGCCAACGCGGTGATTGTTGTGGAGGGAAACCGCATCGCATCCGTCGGTACAACCGTTCCCGCTGGGGCAGAGGTGATTGACCTATCGAACGCCACCGTGCTGCCGGGGCTGTTCGACCTGCACTGTCACTTCCTCGACAACATCGAAGGGGGCACGCGCGGCTCGGCGGCGGACAATGCATTGAGCGGGGTGCGCAATGCGGAGAAGGTGCTGCGCTCCGGTTTCACCACCATTCGCGATCCTGGAGGCGGCGGACCAAACTATGCGGGCTGCTCTGTGCGTGATGCTGTCAACCGTGGCTGGTTTCCCGGTCCGCGCATCTTCGTTGGTGGTCGATTCCTGTCCATCACCGGTGGCCACGGGGATAACAATCTTGCGCCACCTGAACGGGAAACCGAATATGACAACATCATCAACGGTGTGGACGCGATGCGCAAGGCAGTCCGCAGGGACGTGAAATACGGCTGCGACTGGATCAAGCTGTATGCGACGGGCGGGTTTTTCTCGGCGGGCGACGACCCGACGCAGCAACATTTCTCGGATGAGGAGATGCGCGTCGCGGTGGAGGAGGCGACGCGCCTCGGCAAGTTCGTTGCCGCGCATGCGCACGGCGCGCAGGGTATCAAGGCAGCGGTGAAGGCCGGTGTGCGGACGATCGAGCACGGCACGTTCATCGACGACGAGGGAATCGAGTTGATGAAGAAGCACGGTACGTTCCTCGTCCCCACGATGCGTACCATTGAAGTCCTTGCAGAGGATCCGGGACCCAAAGCATCGCCCGGACGCAGAAAAGCGTACGAACTTTCCCGAAAACACTTCACCACAATGCTCGAGAACATCGGCAAAGCTGCGCAGCGTGGTGTGAAGATCGCTTTCGGCAGCGACATGGTTTCGATGCCGCTGGGGTTATCGGCGCAGGAGTTTCGGCTGCATGTCATGGCGGGACGAACGCCGATGGATGCCATTCGCTCGGCAACCATCATCTCCGCCGAGGCTCTCAATCTCCAGTACGAGCTTGGCAGCATCGAGCCGGGGAAGTTGGCCGACATCATCGCAGTGGAGGGCGATCCGCTGAAGGACGTGACGGTGCTGGAACGTGTGAAGTTCGTTATGAAGGATGGGAACGTCTATAAGAACGAGTTTGAGCGATAACGGATTGTTGAGAAAGGATCGTACGCGTGCATCGCGCAATTCATCGCTGGTACAGCCCGCACCTGAACAAGGACATGGAGATTGCCGTGTACGGCCATTACGGCTTCGCGCTGTTGATGTTCCCTACGGCTGCTGCGGATTTTCTGGAGTACGAACGTTTCGGGATGATCGAGTCTCTCACGCCGTTCATCGATGCCGGCAAGCTCAAAGCCTTTTCGGTCAACAGCATCAACAACGAAAGCTGGCTCAACGATCACGTCCCACCGCCCGATCGCGCCATCCGCCATCAGCAGTACAACCAGTACATCGTGGAGGAGGTTGTACCATTCATCCGCAGCATGACGAGCAACGAAACGCCGATCGTCACCACGGGCGCAAGCTTCGGGGCACTGCATGCCGCTAACATGCTCTTCCGACGGCCCGATGTGTTCGAAGGGACGATCGCGATGAGCGGCACGTACGACTTGAAATCGTACACCAAAGGCTACTACGACGACAACTGCTACTTCAACTCGCCTGTCGATTATCTTCCCAACCTTACCGACGAATATTACGTGAGTCGCCTCCGCGCGAAGCATCACATCTACATTCTCAGCGGCCAGGGCGCGTGGGAGGCTCCTGAACGGTCGCTCCAACTCGCCAGCATCCTCGAAGCGAAAGGTATTCCCCACGTCCTCGATCTCTGGGGACACGATGTCCCGCACGACTGGCCCACGTGGCGGAACATGCTGCCACATGTGTTGGCGACAAGGTTTCCGTAGAAGGGTGAACGACACCCCTGACGAAAACACGATGAGCTGCCCGATTGTCAATCTCCAGTCCTCGATCATCGCCTGTCGCCGCTGTCCCCGTCTTGTGCGGTGGCGAGAGAAGGTTGCTCGCGAGAAGGTGAAGCGTTACGCAGCTGAAAAGTACTGGGGCAGGCCCGTCCCCAGCTTCGGCGACCCGAAAGCGCGGCTGCTGCTCGTTGGCCTGGCCCCTGCGGCGCATGGCGGCAACCGCACCGGAAGGATGTTCACCGGCGACAACAGCGGCAACTGGCTGTACCGAGCGGTGTACAAGGCAGGCTTCGCCAATCAGCCGGAGTCACTTCATCGTAACGACGGGTTGAAGCTGACGAATTGCTACATCACCGCCGCCTTACGTTGCCCACCGCCGCACAACAAACCGACGACGGAGGAGATCGCTAATTGCAGGCCTTACCTGTTGAAGGAGATCGAGCTTTTGAAGAACGTCCGTGTCGTCATCGGCCTGGGGAGGATCGGGTTCGAGGCAGCGCTGCGCGCATACCGGGAGAGGGGAAGGATTGCCTTCACGACGAAACCGAAGTTTGCTCACGGCGCTACGTACCGGTTCGGCGCGCTGACGTTCATCGCCTCTTTCCATCCCAGCCAGCAAAACACATTCACCCGACGCCTGACCGAACCGATGTTCGACGCGGTGTTCGACAAAGCCAGAACCATTGCCGAAGGCATGGCCTTGCCATCTGCAACACCCTTGACATGATGTTTGTAACTCGGAAAAACTTTTCTATCTTATCCCATCCGCAACGAAGCGACTTGATACACACGATCTCGGTGACTGTCTCGATATGGGTAAACTTGCATTAGTTCTCTCGGGCGGGGGCGCGCGTGGCGCGTTTCAGGCAGGAGCATTGGTGGAACTGCTCGACTACTTCGAGCGAACGGGGAAGCGCATTAATATCCTCTCCGGCACATCGGTGGGTGCACTCAACGGCATGAGCATTGCGCAGGCACCCTCGCTGGCCGACGCCCGCCGCGAAATCGAATATCACTGGAAGCGGCTGACGAATAACGATGTGTACAAAGTCCGCGGCTGGGAGATCCTCAAGCTCTTCCTCACGTTCGCCGTTCACCGACTCGAACGCTGGCCTTATCTCAAGGGCGTCGATTCCATCTTCGACAACACGCCGCTCTACACGAAGTATGTCGAGAACTATCTCGATCTCGAGGCCATCCGCTCACGCAGAACGGTGGATGACTTCTTCGTTTCGCTCACCTCGCTGCACACGGGCGCGGCCTACCTCCAGTGCCTCACGACCGAACCCGATCGCGAGAAGGCGAAAGAGTACATCATGGCTTCCACCATTACCACCGTGGCGTATCCTCCCGTGCGCACCGTGGTGATGGATCCGGAGATTCCCGAACACTTGCAGAACACGCCGCAACTCTACGCCGATGGCGGTATCTCCAACAAAACACCGCTGAAAACCATCCTGCAAACCGGCGACATCAGCGAGTTGTATGTGGTCAACACGTACCCAACGTATCCGAACAAGACCGAAGAGAGTATCAAGGCCTCCTTTCCGAACGTGTTCTCCATACTCATTCGTACCGCTGTGGAGCTTCTCCCCAATCTGTACTTTCACCGCGACATGCAAACGGTACAGGATGTGAACAACGACATCGAAGCGTGGGAGCGTCTCAAGGCCAGAGTGCTCAGCGCCGCACCCAACGACCACATACGCGCACGCCTGGAGGAACTTCTTGCCGAGGAGGAGAAGAACTTCACGTTCAAACAAGGCAACAAACACATCGTGCATCCCGTCATCATTGCGCCGGACGAGGAACTGCCCGTGCAGGACACCGAGTTCGTTCAGCCCAAGCTTGGTCAGACGTTCGAAATGGGACGAGAAAAAGCGCGGGAGGTCTTGAAGAGATTGTGTGTCCCCAAGGAACAGGAGGAGACTGTGGCAAAGTAAAGGATACCGTCCTCCTATCGTTTCATCTTCGTCAGAAGGTTCTCCATCTCGTCCATCACCGCGCTCATCTTTTTCATCGTTACATCGAACGGCTGTGCACTTGTCATATCGACGCCCGCAAGCACTGCCGAAGCTGGTCCGCCCATGAGCGGAGTTCTCCTCTGAACTGTTCCGCCTTCGGGTATTTGGCAGCGAAGCGCTCTTTGGCGTACCTCCACGCATCGTCCGAAGGATACAGGTCGGTAAGATTCCACTTCCATTTCTCCGGGACTTTGCTGCGGTCCCGCTCTTGTGCAAATCCGTAGAAGAAGAAAGTGAGCACAAGCACCACGATGAGCAGCGGGCGTGACATAACGAATCCTCTCGATGGAATAACCGGTTTGGTGTGTGCTGGAAATGTGCCCCTGTTTCTACGGGCAGGAGGCCAGGGAGTTACATGAAGACCGGGGCGAGTCTACTTC
>CAZIKE010000077.1:0-17744 GCA_964539775.1 uncultured Chitinophagales bacterium | reverse complement strand
TCCCACCAACCGCCCGCTCGGCAAAAGCACTGAGTGTCCCTGGCACAGTTCGCACGACGGCTTCGACTTCTTTTCCGATCTGCTCCAGTATCTTGAGATCGGGACCTGAAATTTTGATTCCGACCGGCGTCTTGATTCCTGTGCTGAGCATATCGACGCGAGTCTTGATGGGCATCGTCCAAGCATTGGTCACTCCCGGAAATTGGATGGCGCGATCCATCTCATCAATAAGCTTCTGCACCGTCATCCCGGGACGCCACTCGCTCTCGGGTTTGAGCATGATGGTCGTCTCGACCATATCCAAGCCCGCCGGGTCTGTCGCTGTTTCCGCCCGTCCGATCTTGCCGAAGACGTGGTGCACCTCCGGAAATTGCCGGAGGATCTTGTCCGTTTGCTGGAGGACTTCCCGCGCTTTCGTGATCGACATGCCCGGGAGCGTTGTGGGCATGTAGAGCAGATCGCCTTCATACAGCGGCGGCATGAACTCCGAGCCTAATTTGCTGAATGGAATGTAGGTGACGGCGAGAAGAGCGAGCACCGCAACAATCACCCACTTGTTGTACTTCAGCACGAAGTCGACGACCGGGTGATAGATTGTGATCAAGAACCGGTTGATGGGATTCTTTTCTTCAGGCAAAATCTTTCCACGAATCCAATAGCCCATCAGAATCGGCACGATCGTAATAGAGAGCGCTGCCGCTGCGGCCATGGAGTACGTCTTGGTGTAGGCTAACGGCTTGAACAGTCGCCCTTCTTGCGCCTCAAGCGTAAAGACAGGAATGAAGGAGACGGTAATGACGAGCAAGGAGTAGAATAGCGCGGGTCCGACTTCCTTCGACGCGTCGAGAATAACCTGCCAATGATCTCTCCGTTCTTCCGGCGGCTTGAGCGCTTCATGCTCAATGTGCTTGTGGGCATTCTCGATCATGATGATCGCCGCGTCCACCATCGCACCAATCGCGATGGCAATCCCTCCCAGCGACATGATGTTGGCGTTGATTCCCTGCATTTTCATGACGATGAAGGAGATGAGAATTGCCGTCGGCAGCGTGAGAATAGCAACGAGTGAGCTGCGAGCATGCAGCAGAAAGATGACGCACACAATCGCAACGATGATGATCTCTTCGATGAGCTTTTCTTTCAGCGTATCGATTGCTCGTTCAATGAGGCTCGAACGGTCGTAGGCGATCTCGATCTTGACGTCCTCCGGCAGACCCTGCTTCAGCACCTCGAGCTTCTTCTTGACGTTCTCGATGACTTCAAGGGCATTTTGACCGTAACGCATCACAATGATGCCGCCGACAACCTCCCCCTCGCCGTTGCTTTCGGAAAGACCACGACGCATGAGAGGACCGAGCGTGACGTCGGCGATGTCTTTCACATACACCGGCGTACCGCTCTTCTTATCCACCATCACCGGAATGTTTTGCACGTCCTCGATCGACTTGATGTAGCCGAGGCCGCGCACCATGAACTCCATCTCGCTCATTTCGATGACTTCACCGCCGACGTCGTTGTTCGAGTTCTTAATCGCCATCTCTACCATGTTGAGCGGGATATTGTAAGCAAGCAGCTTGGTCGGATCCACGGTCACCTGATACTGCTTCACAAATCCACCGATGCTGGCTACTTCGGCCACGCCTTCTACGGCAGTCAGCTCATACTTGAGGTACCAATCCTGGTACGATCGAAGCTCCTGCAGCGAGCGCCGGTCGGATGACAGTGTGTACATAAAGACCCAGCCCACACCTGTTGCATCCGGACCGAGCGTAGGAACAACTCTCGGCGGAAGGCGCTTCTGCGCGTAGTTGAGATACTCGAGTACGCGGCTGCGAGCCCAGTAGAGGTCGGTACCGTCTTCGAAGATGACGTAGACCAATGAGTAGCCAAAAAACGAATACCCGCGCACGACCTTCGATCCCGGTACGGAGACCATCGCGGTGGTAAGCGGATAGGTCACCTGATCTTCCACGATGCGCGGTGATTGGCCGGGGTATTCTGTGTAGATGATGACCTGCACATCGCTCAAGTCGGGAATGGCATCGATAGGGATGCTCAGCATCGAATACGTTCCCCAACCGACAAGAAAGAGCACGGCGAGAATCACCATGAACTTGTTGCGAATGGAAGCTTCAATGATTTTTTGTAGCATGATTCATAATCCTTTGTTCATGTGGGTCGGATTGCCAATCCGACTTACTTTGTTGATGTAGGTCGGATTGCTAATCCGACCTACAGCTGTTAGTGTTGATGTTCTGGTTTCAAGAATTTCTCGGGATCGCGCTTGAACTTCTCCATATCTTCATCACTGCAGAAAAAGTACTTCTTCCCTTTATAGCTGTACGATTTCTTCTCATCCGGAGTGATCTCCATCCCGCACACCGGATCAACGACGGTCTGCGGCTCGCGCTGTTCGACTTCTTGCTGCTTCGCACCTTTGGTCTTGTGAGCGCCATGATCTTCTTTCGCAGGCGGTAGCTCTTGTTCGGGCTCGTGTCCCTCATGGCGGCTCGGAGCTTTTGCTTCGTGCTCTTTGTGCTCCTCTGAAGGCTTTGCCTGCTGTGGCTTGGTGGTGGACATGTCGTGTCCGGCATGACCCAACATTAACCCGACGGCAGCTTTGAGATTGCTCTCCGAGTCGATCAGGAACTGGGACGATGTGACGATCTTCTCGCCTTCCCGAACGCCTTCGAGAATCTGCACATAACCATCGGCCATGACTCCTAACTTCACCTCCCGCGGATCGAAGTATCCACCGCCGAGCGCAACTACGACGATGTTGCGCTCACCTGAGCGGATGATAGCCTGGTCGGGCACGGCGACCGCATCGACGACCACCGGCGAAATGAGTTTGACCGTTGCGTACATCTCAGGCTTGAAGTCGAGAGTCGTTGTATTGCGTACTTCGACGCGCACCTTTGCCGTCTTCGTCTCCATGCTGAGCGTCGGGTAGATGTAGGTGATCGTTCCTTTGAATGTCCTACCGGGGAGATAGGAAAGCTCAATCTCCGCCTGCTGCCCGACCTTCACCCACGGAAGCTCAAACTGATAGATGTCGGCAATGATCCACACAGTCGACAGGTCTGCAATCTTGTAGAGATCCATTCCCGCCATGACAGCCTTGCCCTTAAAGACCATCTTGTCCATGACGATGCCGTCCACCGGTGAGTAGAAGGTCATCGTTTTCCTGGGCGTCCCTCGTTTCTCAAGCTCCTGAATCTCCGCTTCCGTAATATCCCAGTACAGCAAGCGACGTTTTGCACTTTCGACCAGCGCGTCGGCGCCACGGCGGGCTTCCTCGAGGCTACTCTTTTGCAGTTGATTCCGATAGCGAATGGCTTGCAGATACTCCTCTTGTGTGGAGACAAGCTCAGGGCTGTAGAGTTCCATCAGCGGATCACCTTTGCGGACAACTTTGCCGGTGTAGTCCACGTAGAGCTTCTCCACCCATCCCATGATTTTGGTGTTGATGGAGTAGACCTTTGTCTCATCGAAGTCAATTTTGCCGACGGTTCGAATGACCTTGTTGAGTTTGCGCTTCTCTGCGATCTCTGTCTTCACGCCAATGTTTTGCACTGTGACCGGATCAATCTTGATTCCCTTTGTGTCGCCTTCTCCTTCATAGACCGGCACCAGGTCCATTCCGCAGTCGGGCGCTTTGCCGGGCTTATCGGATGTAAACCACGGGTGCATGGGGTCTTTGTAGTAGGCAATCTTCTTTTCGCCCGACGCGCTTGAGGATTCGTCGTAGACCGGAACGAAGTCCATGCCGTCCGACGATTTCTTCGGAACCGGTGAAGTGATTTGCGGATTCATCGGGTCGCGGTAATAGAGGATTTTCCGCTCGGAGGATGACGTATCCTTATTCGATGGACCAAAGATGAGCCATCCGGCTGCGAGTCCGATGATGATACTTGCTCCTGCGGTGATAACGATCTTTTTCATCTCATGTTGCTCCTTAGAAATTCGTTAACGAATCCGTTCGGCGATTTCACGGATATCCAATCCGACAGCCTGCTCTAACGCCGCCTGACTTGCCATGTAGTTCATCACCGCCATGTGATAGTCGAGCTTTGACATCAACACCATCCGGTAGGCATCGATAAGCATCAGAAACTCGGTCTTGCCGGTTTGATACGCTGCAATTGTTGATTGGAGCGTCTGTTCGGCCTGGGGGATGACGGTGTTCTTGTACAGCAGCACCAGATTCTGATTGGTGTGAACTCTCACGTTGGCATCCTGCACTTCGAACAGCGTCATGTTGATCATGTTCGAATACTCCTCCTCAGCGCGCTTCACGTTGAGTTGATTCTCTTCCACCTTCGACGTGTATTTGCCGCTCGACCATGGGCTGAGTGGGATGCTCACTCCCACCATCACCGACCAGAAATCGTTGCGCGTCATTGCCATGTCTTTGTACATTACGCGAGCCATGAGATCGGGAAAATACTCTCGCTTCGAGAGCGACAGTTCTGCCTTGTTCATCTCGATGTTGAAGTTCATTGCTTTGAGCTCCGGACGGGCTTCAAGCGCCAGAGGACGCAACTGCTCAAACGTCCATTGCGGAATGTTCGCTTCGATATCGGGCACGTAGCCGAGCGGGGCGTTCGCCGGTCGGCTGAGCAGAGTGTTGATCATCGCTTCGACGGCACGCTTTTCTTTCTGCAGATTGATGCCATCGTTGATCAGCGTAGAAAGCTCGGTTTGTGCACGAAGAATGTCGGGCTGTTTGCCCATGCCGACTTCATACTGCTTGTTTGCGATTTGGACAAACCGCCTCATCAGGTCCTGATTCTCAGCGTTGATCTGAATCTTCCGCTGGACGAGATACAGCTCGTAGTAGGCGGATTTGAGTTCACGCAGTATCTTTCGTTCCAGTGCCTTGTAGCTCTGGTCGAACATGCTTGCATTGGCCTCGGCGGCTTGTCCCATGGCAGAGAGTTTTCCCGGAAACGGAAACATCTGCTGAATGAAGTAATCCGTCTCCATTCCGTTCTTCACCGGATTCGGAAACGACTGAATCGGCGTTTGGAAGAACTCCACGCCAAGCTGTGGGGCATCCCAGGATGTCACCTGGTCAATGCGTGTCCTTGCTGCGGCCGTTTGATTGCGTGCCGCGCGAAGTTGTGGGTTGTTTTGGAGTGCCTCGGCAATGAGGTCGTCGAGCTTGAGTGGCTTTTCCTCGTTGACGGTGGTTGTCTGACCTAACGCCAATGAGGTTATCAACAGCCACGATGCCAGGAAAGCTTTGATTGATCGCATGAAAAATGCTCCTTTTGTTGTCATCTGCGACCGAACGGATTGGTCGGTCCTGTGAAACGAAAATAGTACTTGCAGTGCGACCCGCAAAGGGAGAGACTGATCCCTCGTCGGGGTCTTACAGCAAAAGGAGCGTTCTTAGATTAGGAAGGAAGCGTTGAGGATGTACTTCTCCACCGAAGGGAGAAAGACGGGTGTGTCGTCGGAGAAGAAGTTAAGAGGGGTATGAAGCTGATCGAGTCGGACGATGGACGCTGATACGATCGATTCTGCAATCTGGAGCTTCTTGACGTCGGATTTGCCATCTTTTTCCAGGACTGCCGGATTCGTCGTCACACCACCGACGACGGTATTCGTGTGGCAAGCGGCATTTGATCGGACGGCAAGTTCCTTGTTTGCGGGGACACTTTCACCGCAATCCTTATGGTTGATCTCCTTCGGAGCTTCACAGCAAACCGGGACCTCCATCGTGCAATTGTGCACAATCGCGGTGAAGCCGGAGCTGGCCAGAAAGGTCGCGAGAGCGAGTGCCCGACCAACGAAGAGAGTATATTTGGAGAAGTAGCCCATCATGAGTTCAATCATTTAACAATCGTGCCAACCAGACCGTTCCATCGCGGAGCGGTGTTTCATGCACTATTCAGCAAAGGAGTCTCTTCATTTTTCTCACAATTGAAAACGAACTCCTTTTTCTTTCTCAAACATGAGACGAGCATATTCCATAAACTCTGCCGCAGAAAAGACTTTTGCATGACCCTAAATATAATCCGGTTCGACTGATATACGTTACAGGATTTGGAGAACAAGTTGCAAGATTTGTCGCTTGGGAATTTAACGATCTCAGCAACTGACTTATCAGCCTCACTGCTTGCCAAGCCATCGAAGAAATGCGACAAGGTATTCCTGTTCACGCTTTGTCAACCTCCCTCCCCACGATGGCATCAGGGGCGAGCGATTAACACCTCTTCCTCCCTCGTTTATCGTTTCCAAGAGACGGGTATCGCTCAAAGCGTTCATGTACTTCGCGTCGGTAAAATCCCTGGGCTTCGGATCGAGGTTGAAGGCGTTAAAACCGTCGCCTTTTCCTTGTTCTCCATGACAGACCGCGCAGTACCTCCGATAGAGAGATTTTCCCTGACGCTGCTCGTACGTTAGCCGTTTGCCCATCTTCTCATCCGGCGATGCTGCGGCAATCGTATCCTTCTTCGATTCTGGCTGTTCGTGTGAAGAATCTCCTCGTCCACAACCTGTGAGGGAAAGAATAACCGCAGAGCATAGTAAAAGTTTGTTCACCAATAGCATCGTACAATTCAGGTTGATGTTCATTTCAGACTCATCAGAAACGCCGTCAGCGCTTCTGCCTCATCATCGGTCAGGTGATTGTTCGGCTCAATCGATTCTGGCTTGAAGGCCTGAGGGTTCTTCAGCCAATGGAAAACCCAGCCCGGTTTCAGCCGGGAACCCACTTTGTCAAGTGCAGGTCCCACATAACCCCCTTTGAGATTGATCTGATGGCACGCCTGACAGCCGTATTTTTCGTAATAGAGAATTCTGCCGTTGGCAATTTTCGTTGGCTCGATGGCGATCTTTCCCTCCAGGCTATCAGCGATGAAAACCTTTTCAAAATAATCTGCCATGACTTTGATCTCGGCATCAGACAGAAACAGGTTGGGCATTCGTTCTGTGAGAATTGGTCTAAGGGAGTACGGTACTTTGAAATAGCTCTCGATCCATTTTCGTTGTGCTTGACTTGATTCGAGAGTTAAATCGGTTGCAATGAGCCTGCCTCGTCCGAACATCGTATGACAGCCAAAGCAGGCGAGGTCATCCACCAGCTTCCCGAATTCCCCCTGCGGGGTGTATGTGGTGCGCGCCTTCGGGCTGACCTTGAATTGCTCCGGAATTCGTTCATCCCTCTGCCCCAACAATGCCACCGTGATCGCTTCCGCCTCTTCATCGGTGAACTCATAGCTTGGCATTTTCATGACCGAGGAGAACAGGCGCGGCGTTTTGATCTTCGAGAAGAGATAAGAAGGGAGACTCTGTTCAATGCCGGATTTGCCGAAGTCGATTTCGTACAGCTTTTTCCCACCGATGAACGTTAACTCTGGGCCCATCTCCTCGGCTTTTGTCATTCCGCTCAGTGTGTGACAACCGCTGCAATTGTATTTCTTGAAGAGCGCGCGGCCTTTCTCGAAGAACGCTGGATCGGGGACATGCGTCGGTTTTTCTCCGGCGGACTCTGTTTCATAATCGACATATTCGCTCTGCATGTAGGCAACGACAGCCGCGAGTTCCGTTTCGCTGAAACGGTATCGTGGCATTGCGACGCCGGGCTGGAGTCGCTTCGGTTGCTTGATGTAACTATAAAGCCACTGTGCATTTACTTTGCTGGCAACTTTGCCAAGATCCGTCGCAACAGAACCACCGCGCCCGTTGATGGGATGGCAGCTGATGCAACGCGCCTCGCGGAAGCGCGTAGAGCCGAGTTCGAGAAGTTTCTCCCGGCGTGTGTCGTCGGCCCGCCTTAACACGGAGGGCAGCTGATCGAGCTTTGCATCATCAGGCAACGTTTTGAACGTCATCAAGAAGTCCGCAAGGATGTCGGCTTCCTCGTCCGTCAGAAAGAAATTCGGCATCTTTGTTTTGGCGAAGTATGCTTTCGGGTTCTTCAGCCAGTTGACAAGCCAGGTGCGGTTAACCTTTGAGCCGATGCCGTCGAGCGCCGGTACCCATTGCTTCTCGAATCCATCCATTTTGTGACAGGCAACGCAATTTGCCTCTTCGATGAGCTTCCGACCTAAGGTGAGAACCGGAGCGTGGGGAACCTCCTTTTCTTTGTGGCATTTGGCACATGACGCTTCCATGAATTTCGCGGGGAAGATTGGTTTATCCCAATACTTCACCTTCCCAACTGATTCCTTGTATGTCGTTGCTGCACCCTGCCCCTCGTGACAGATGGTGCAGCCGAGCTCCTCAAAATCGTGATCGATGAGAGGGTGAGCACGGAACGGTTGCTTCGCGTCAACGAGTGCTTTCTCCTTCAGTCCGAGATGGCAGGTGACGCATCGATCGACACGATCCAGTTTCTGATTCCAGATTTGTTTGATGCCAATGTCAGTGGGTTTGATGCGTTGGGGAAGTTCAACGATAAGCTCGTTGTACTCATACTGATACCCTTTCCACTCGCGAAAGTAATCCTTCAAAGGAGAGATCGCGAGCACAAGGAGGAAGAGAACGCTTGAGATGGCAAACAGGAGTCTCAGTTTATTCATTCAGTAGATTCCCTCCCACGGCCATGTCCAGCTCCACTCCGGACCCCGGAACGCTCTGAGGTTTTATTTGTGAGGAGGACGTATCTTTGCTGGGGAAGATGTATCTTTGCTCCTCTCGCTCGAACTTCGAGGCCGTGTTACGGCTCGAAGAGAGATTCGTCCTTTTCCATCAACGTCAAAAGGAGCTTGAGGATGGAACTCCAACACACCTCAGAGATGCTCAATCATCGACGTGGATTCCAGGTTTTCTTTGCCATCGTTGCGGTGCTTCTTGTGCCTGCAGCACTTACCCTCACGACGGTCGAGCGGCCGGGTGAGCTTGTCCTTGCGTCCGAGAACCCTACTCCCTTGGGATACACGCTGAGCCTGTCGTTATTTATCGTGCCGCTTGTTTGCGTCGGGTGGTGGTTTCTGCGACGACCGAACCTTCGGTTCCCGCGGAAGGCGTTTTGGTGGACCGTTGCTGTGTTGGTGCCCAGCGGTGTGGTTCTCGATCTACTTTTTGGTACGAGCTTTTTTTCGTTCGAGAACACACATGCCGTTCTCGGCGTCTACGTCCCTGCTGTGGGCGGAGAGGTTCCAATAGAGGAATTCGTCTTCTACGTCAGCGGCTTCACACTGATTCTCCTGATGTACATTTGGTGCGATGAGTACTGGCTTCGTGCCTACAATATCCCATCGTACCCCGAAGCCGTGAAGGGACTTCAGCGCATCGTCCGTTTCCATGCGGGTTCGGTCGTGGTCGGCTGTCTGCTGCTCGTTGCCGCAGTCGTGTACAAGAAGGTGATCGCTCTGTCACCTGATGGATTCCCATCCTACTTCACGTATCTCCTTCTTGCCGCCATCATTCCATCGATTGGATTCTTTGAGACGACAAAGGCGTTCATCAACTGGCGGGCGTTCGGCTTCACGTTCTTTCCCATTCTACTCATCAGCCTTCTGTGGGAGGTGACGCTGGCCATGCCGTATCGATGGTGGGGGTATAGAGAGGAGGCGATGATGGGCATCAGCATTGGTGCATGGTCGGGCCTTCCTTTGGAGGCCGTGTGCGTGTGGCTTGCTGTGACGTTTGCGACGGTGATGACATACGAGGTGATGAAGGTGTGGCATGCAACGGGGAGGAAGGCGCGCGAAGCATTCTTCGGCGTGAAGCAGACACCGTAGCAACATCTTGGTGCGTTCAGTTCTCCTTACAGGATGGCGCGTCGCAGTGTGCGTTTCAGTTCGTGGATCCGGCGGAGCGCCTTTTTGTACTCATCATAGTTTTTCTGCTGGAGGGCGGCGTCGCGCTTGGCCTTCATCTGGCGTATCTCCGCCTTGATCGCGCTCTTGTTTGCCAGATGGGCCACATGGTGGGCGTGCGCTTCGATGCCAAGCGCTGTGCACAGTGCAGGCAGCAGCTTTTCCTTATGCATCGTGGTGAAGCCTTTGACGGCTTCGTGGTCCACGCCTTCGGCAATCTTGCGTAACTCCGCTACGGTCATTTTGCTCAGTTGCTCGTAGGTGTATGGCATGATCGAAGCTCCGTGATGATGATGTGCGTTCAGAAGGAAGGTACAAGTTCGGGTGGGAAATTTCAAGGCGTCACACAACAACAGGACATCGCTCTAGAATCCCCATTCTTCGATCTCTCAGAAACTTCCGCGTCGCACCTCGCTGAGAAACACCGCAATCTCGTCCTGCACGCGACGGTACACGCGTGCCTCGGTCGGGTAGTTCATCATCATGATGGAGAAGGCGAGGAGCTCGCCGTCAAGCGTTTGCACGTAGCCGGAAAGCGAGCTGGTGCCGCTCAGCGTTCCTGTTTTCGCACGGAGGTTGCCGTGGGCAGTGGTGTACCGCATGCGGCGGCGGATGGTTCCATCCACGCCGGCAAGAGGGAGCGAGTTGTTGAATGGCTCGAAGTGCGGCGACGCGTACATATCTTCGAGCACACGGACAAGAATGGCAGGTGAAATCAGGTTGTGCCGCGAGAGTCCCGAGCCATCGACCACGCGCAGCCAGAGTGTGTCGATGCCCAGTGTGGCAAGATACTCTTTGATGAGTGTTGCGCCGGCGCGAGCGCTTCCCGGGGGCCCGTACCGTTCGGCAGCCAGAATCTTGATGAGTGCTTCTCCCGAGAGATTGTCGCTTTCCTTGTTCAGGTAGGCGATGACCGAATCGAGCGTGTGTGCAACGTGCGCGATTTCAAGAGCGGAGGCAGGAACGGTGTCGATAGCGATTTCGCTCACCATCATCCCGGTTTGTTGCAATCGCTCGGCAAACACATGCGTTGTGTAACGTTCGGGCTGCCAGAGGCTTACGGCAGCGCTATCGACGCGCTGGCGGCGCATCATCTCGCCATCGACAGTGAGGACGTTCAGGCGCTCGCGGTACTTGCGGGATAGCTTCAAGCGCGTGGCAACCCCGCGGGCTGTGGTCCGGCCGTTGTTCTCGATCGTCACAAAAGTCGTCTGTGGCTCTGTCCAGACGATGAGTGGATCGCCCACCTTGCGCCCGGGTCGCGCAAACAGCTTGATTGCATTTCCGTTGAGGATCAGCGGTGTGATGAACATCTGATAGGCTTCCGGCTCGTCGTTCCAATTCCAACCATAGCCCCAGTATTCGTCGTCGAAGTAGGAAACATCTCCCACGACACGCCATCGTCGCGTGGGTGATACCATACGTCGCACGAGTTTCGCCAGAGAATCCGCATCGTGTGTTTGGAAGAGCGCGTCGCCGAAGCCCTTGAGATAGAGTGTGTTGGATGATGCGTCCATGTACACCACCGTCTTCAGCGGAAACGTTCCACCAAGCCGTGTGAGGGCGGCGGCGGCCGTTAAAAGCTTTTGTCCTGAGCCGGGTGTGAACAGTGCGTTTGCATTCAGCTCGTACAAGGTTTCGTTTCTGGTCAGCGAAACGACTTTGATGCCGAGATGTGCAGGCGGAAAGAGGTCGTCGGGGATCAATGAATCGATGCGCGCTTTGAGCGCTGGATACGGTGAGAGGCTCAGCGAGGTCGTGCGGCTGGGTCTGACGAACACCGGCACAACGTCGGGTTTCGGTATCTCGCTCGGCGCCGGAGCCGAAGGCGTGATGGTGGGAGATGGGATCGGCTTCGGTGGCGGCTGCTGTTTCTGGTGTGGCCGCGGTGCTGCACACGAAGCCAGCAGCAAGAGAATCACTGAACCCGGGAGAATGGAGCTGGCTCGTCGTAAGCAAAGTCTCATGCACTTCCTTTCAATGACATTGTGAGATCGAAAACGTTGATGTTCAGATTGCTGAGAGGTTTTCTCTTTTCCCGACGTAAGTGCAGTTGAGGATGGCGCCGGCAGAGCATTCGCGCCGAGATTCGGTTGGCAGTGGCCGCCTGCCCTGTGCCTTGTATGTCCTTGGAATTCTGTCTATATTAAGTCGAATTTTTGAAACAATCACAACCGTGATGCGTGATGCTTGGTGTTCTGAAGAAGATTTTCGGCAGCAAACACGAACGGGACGTCAAGGCCCTGCTGCCGATCGTCGAGCAAATCAATCGCTACTATGAGGAGTATCAGAAGCTTTCTGATGATGAGCTGCGCGGAAAGACACAAGAATTCCGTGCGCGGCTGCAGGAGGCGCTGAAGGATGTCGAGGCGGAAATCGAGTCCGTGAAGAGCAACCTTCGCGATACCGAGGGCCAAGAACATGCGGCGCTTGCCACGCAACTGGAAGAGCTCGAGAAGGAACGAGATGCAGTCACCGCCGAGACGCTCGATGAACTTCTTCCCGAGGCGTTCGCTGCCGTCAAGGATGCGTGCCGGCGATTGGTGGGGACGAAGTTCGACCTGATGGGCAACACGGTGGTGTGGGACATGATTCCCTTCGACGTGCAGCTCATCGGCGGCATGGTGCTGCACCAAGGCAAGATTGCCGAAATGGCAACCGGCGAAGGAAAGACCCTTGTTGCGACGATGCCTGCCTACCTCAACGCACTGCCTGGACGCGGCGTGCACATCGTTACCGTGAACGACTACCTTGCCAAGCGCGACAGTATCTGGATGGGGAAGGTGTATGAGTTCCTTGGTCTCACCGTCGGCTGCATCCAGAATTCCATGGATTCGTTCCAGCGACGTAAGGAGTACGCGTGCGACATCACCTACGGTACGAACAACGAGTTCGGCTTCGACTATCTTCGTGATAACATGGTCGTTGATAAGGCCGACCTGGTGCACCGCGAGTACTATTACGCGATCGTTGATGAAGTGGACTCGGTGCTCATTGATGAAGCACGCACGCCGCTCATCATCAGCGGACCGACCTCCAGCGAGGATCATAAGTTCAACGAAATGAAGCCGAAGGTGGAGCGCCTGGTCAACGCCCAACAGAGCTATATCTCCAAGATTGTTGCGGAAGCGGAAAAGCTTCTCGCCGAAGGCAAGGAAGAAGAGGCAGGCGTACTGCTCTTACGAGCAAGTCGCGGGCTCCCCAAGCATCCCCGCCTGATGAAAGTGCTGTCCGATCCGTCCAACAAGAAACTCGTGCAACAGACGGAGATCGAGTACCTGCGCGACCAGTCGGCCCGTATGCACGAGATCGACGACGAGCTGTATTACGCCATCGACGAGAAGAATCATCAGATCAACCTCACCGAAAAAGGGCGCGAACTGCTGACGCCGTTGGTGGGGGATAAGGACTTCTTTGTGCTGCCCGACTTGGGGACGGAGTTCAGCATCCTCGAGAACGACAAATCGCTGACGCCGGAACAAGTGCAGCACAAGAAGGATGAGCTGAACCGCCTGTACGCCGAGCGAAGCGAGCGCATTCACACGGTGACCCAACTGCTGCGTGCCTACTCCTTGTACGCACGCGACGACGAGTACGTGGTGACGGATGACGGCAAGGTGATGATTGTGGATGAGTTCACCGGACGCCTGCTGCCGGGCCGCCGGTACTCCGACGGCTTGCATCAGGCGATCGAGGCGAAGGAAGGAGTGAAAGTGGAGCGCGACATGCAGACGCTTGCCACGATCACGCTGCAAAACTACTTCCGCCTCTACAAGAAACTCGCCGGCATGACGGGCACGGCGGAGACGGAAGCTGCGGAGTTTTTTGACATCTACAAGCTGGACGTCGTCGTTATTCCGACCAACAAACCGATGATTCGCATCGATTATGATGACGTCATCTACAAAACGAAGCGCGAGAAATACAACGCGGTGATTGAAGAAATTGAAGAGATGCGCGCGAAAAACCGCCCCGTTCTCGTCGGTACAACCAGCGTGGAGGTGTCCGAAACCATCAGCCGGATGCTGAAGCGGAAGGGGATACCGCACAACGTGCTGAACGCGAAACAGCATCAGCGCGAAGCGGAAATTGTATCGCACGCAGGCAACCCCGGCGTGGTGACCATTGCCACCAACATGGCCGGCCGGGGAACCGACATCAAGCTCGGGCCCGGTGTGCGCGAGGCGGGAGGTCTGCACATTATCGGCACCGAACGCCATGAAGCGCGACGCATCGATCGTCAGCTACGCGGCCGCGCCGGTCGGCAGGGCGATCCCGGCTCGTCGCGGTTCTTCCTCTCCCTCGAGGACGACCTAATGCGGCTCTTTGGCAGCGAACGTATTGCCGGCATTATGGAACGGATGGGTTTGAAAGAAGGGGAAGTCATTACCCATCCCCTCATCACGCGTTCGGTGGAGCGTGCACAGCGCAAGGTGGAGGAGAACAACTTCGGCATCCGCAAGCGGCTGTTGGAGTACGATAACGTGATGAACCAGCAACGCGAGGTGGTGTACAGCCGTCGCCGCCGGGCGCTCGTCAGCGAACGCATCCGGGATGACATCTACGATCTTGTGGAGGAGTACGCCGACAAGCTTGTCGAGAAATACTACGACGAGGGCGCGTTGGACGATCTCACCAACGAGCTGCGCGCGCAGTTGCTTGTCGATCTGCACCTCACCCCCCAGGAGTTCCAATCGTTGGGCAAGGATGGCGTGAAGGCGGCGATTGTGCAGGCGGCGAAAGAGTTCTACAAGCGAAAAGAAGAGAAACTCGGTTCGGAGATGATGGCGCAGATCGAGAAGATGGTCGTCTTGCGCGTCATCGATGAGAAATGGAAGGATCACCTGCGCGAGATGGATGACCTGAAGGAAGGCATCCACCTGCGCGCCTACGGGCAGAAGGACCCCATTGTCGAGTACAAGACGGAAGCCTTCAGGATGTTCATGGAGTTTTTGGACATTGTGAACACGGAGATTGTAACAACGGTCTTCAAGCTCTTCCCTGTGGAGGCGCAGCCGTTGCCGATACGTGGTCCGCGGCGCCCGCAGCAAATTCGCACGACGCACGAAGCGGCCACCGGCATGGGTTTCCAGGCAAATCGCCAGCCGGTGCCCGGGGGTGGTCCGCAAGCGCCGCCCGAGGCGAAAGCTGGAAAGCCCCAGCCGATCCATGTCGGAGAAAAAATCGGACGGAACGATCCGTGTCCGTGCGGCAGCGGCAAGAAGTACAAGCATTGCCACGGAAGGTAATGCTCTCATTACACTGACGGGAATCGAAGCGCAGCAACTGACAGCCGGAGAACTTCTCAATGAAAAAAATCGAAGCCATCATCCGACCGTTCCGCATTGACGATGTGCGCGAAGCACTGGCTGAAATCGGTGTGAAGGGGATGACGCTGACCGAGGTGAAAGGCTATGGGCGTCAGAAGGGACACACAGAACTCTATCGCGGGTCGGAATACCAGATCGATTTTCTCCCCAAAATCAAAATCGAGGTGATCGTTGCCGATGCGATTGCCGACAAGGTGGTTGAGACGATCATGAATGCTGCGCGGACCGGTCAGGTGGGGGACGGGAAGATTTTTGTCTACCCGGTAGAAGATGTGATTCGAGTGAGGACGGGGGAATCGGGGGAGGAGGCCTTGTGACGTGCTTTCCTGCGCCCCGAGTCCATGCCCCGTTCTGTGGACGGGGTTTTTCTTTGATGAGCTGATCGATGAGCGACCAACCCCCGCTCGCTGAATACTTCCGCTGCGGCTACGTCACCATCATGGGAGAGCCGAACGTGGGCAAGTCCACGCTGATGAACGCACTGCTGCAGCAGAAGCTCTCTATCGTCACGCCCAAGCCGCAAACCACCCGCCACAACGTGCTCGGCATCCTCTCAACCGACGCGTACCAGGTCATATTCCTCGACACCCCGGGCATCATCAAGCCCAAGTACAAACTACAGGAGGTGATGATGGAGTTTGCATCGTTGGCTGTGCGGGATGCCGACGTGTTGCTGTTTATGATTGATGCAACGCGCCCGCGCCTGGACGCCGATCATGCACACGCCGAGGCCTTCACCATGCTGAAAACCCTCAGCAAGCCCGTCATCCTCGTGATCAACAAGGTGGATAAGGTGCATAAACCTGAGCTTCTTCCAATCATTGACTTCTACTCGAAGGCCTATTCCTTCAAGGATATCTTTCCCATTTCGGCATTGCACCTCGTTGGCACGACGGAACTGCTCGCTGCGATCGTGCCGATGCTTCCCGTGCATCCGCCCCTGTATCCTACCGACATCGTCAGTGAGCACAGCGAGAGGTTCTTTGTTGGTGAGATTATTCGGGAAAAAATCTTTCTCGCGACGCGAGAAGAGATTCCATACTCCACGACGGTTGAGGTGATTGAATTCAAGGAGAGGGCAGAGGGCAAGACGTTCATCAGTGCAGAGATTTACGTGGAGCGGAACTCTCAGAAAGCCATTCTCATCGGAAAGAACGGTGAGCGTCTGAAAGCAATCGGCGCGACAGCAAGACAGGACATCGAGCAATTTCTCCAGCGGCCGGTGTATCTCGATCTTCACGTCAAAGTGCAGAAAGACTGGCGTGACAATCCTGCTGCGCTCGCACGGCTGGGGTACAGGGCGGAATGAGCGCATCGGACTGAGCAACACCAGCGATTGCCCGAAGGCGAGGCTCTCTTCATCCCCGCCAAGGCATCGGTTCGTCACCCTTCCGGGAATCAACTGATCGGAAAATTCCGCGGGTGTACTCAGCGCGGAGTTACCGCTCAACGATCAGATAGTACACCACGTACAGCCACGAGAAGAATCCGTGGATGATTGCCCAGAGCACCGACTTGTGCAATGACCACGAGATGCAAATCGCCAGCGCCGTGCCGAAACTGACGCCCGTGCGTATGACTTCTTTCCGGAATTCCATGTGTTCTCCTGAGGTGTGTGCCACGAAGATCTTGCTGGCTTCGGCCACAAGAGAACACGGCACGACCCTGCGTGCTCATGCCTGGCCGATATCTTCATGCCAGAGATCGGGATGAAGGCGAATGTATGGTGCAAGCATGTCGATACATTCCTGCGCGTGGAGGTCGATTACCTCGATGCCATTCTCGCGCAACCAGTCGATGCCGCCCGAAAAATTTACGGACTCACCGACAATCACTTTCCCGATGTTGAACTGACGGATAAGCCCACTGCAGTACCAGCAGGGCGCAAGCGTGGTGACCATGATCTTGTCACGATACGTCTTCTGGCGTCCGGCCTTCCGAAAGGCGTCCGTCTCGGCGTGAACTGAGGGATCGTTTTCCTGCACGCGGCGGTTGTGCCCTCTCCCAAGAAGTGTCCCGCTTCTGTCGAAGAGTGCCGCGCCGATGGGAATGCCCCCTTCCGTCAAACCGACACGCGCTTCCTCGATCGCAACGCGTAGCATGTCGGTGTCGTTCAACGTTCCAACTGTCAAGGGCCAAGCTCCAAAGAAAGTCCAGGTTCTATCTTTGACACAAGTACAACAGATGATCTCCGGCTCAAGTGTCTCAGCGGGCACGCCCGTTGCTCTTGCGTAGAGCAGTGCCTTGCTCCGGAGGAGTTCACGTGCGTAACGCGAGTTATTGACTGACGGTGGAAACTGCTTGCACCGTCAGAGTGCCTGGCTTCTTCTTCCTACTTCGGAGCTTGTGCTTGGACAGCAGGCTTGGGGAAGCCGAGGGAAGCCATAGCGTTGAGCACCATCAGCGCCGCGTGCTCGTGCCCCTTTGCGTTCCAGTGTCCGTCAATCTTGAAATACAGGTCGGGACGTTCGAGTTTCGAGGGCGGAAGAATGTACGGTACGCGATGCTTTGTGACAACGGCCTGCATCCTGCTAAGGCGTGACGGCTCGAATCCAACTATCATCACGAGGACGGGCCAGCTCTCCTGTTTGCACAGGCGAAGGATTTCATCCACGAGAACGTACGTAATACGGTCGAA
>CAZIKE010000076.1:0-17892 GCA_964539775.1 uncultured Chitinophagales bacterium | reverse complement strand
CATGCGACAAGAGTAGGAAATAAATAGGATAAACTCAACCACGACGCGAGGTCAGGAGCCCAGAGAAGGTGCCCCCCTGCCGGGAAGGCGACACACCTCGCTGGGAGTAGAGAAGGCGGCCTGCCACGTGCAGTTCGTGGATACAGATGGCTAATTGTTCGGCGCGCCGGACTCGATCCAGCGGCGAATGAGGGCAATCTCTTCGACAGCAAGGGGCGGCGCCTTCTTTGGCATTTGCGCACCGCAGGAGCTTCCGGTGAGTCGTTTGTACAACACGCTCGCATCAGGATCGCCGGGCTTCACCCGCATCTCCGACGTGCACCCTTTCGTTGCAGGAACGTTGACCAGGTTCCCGTAGCTCTCCCCTTCATCGAGAAACATTCCTGCACTTCCGCCATGGCAATCCGTACAGCTTCGGGTGAAGAGAGGTTGAATATCTTTCGAGAATGACACCGCCGCGTCGGTGGGAGGTTTCGCACCGGCAACGGTGGACGAATCAGGTGATGGTCGAGACACTGGATCGCTCGGCGTACGGCGCGTGGAGCTTCCCGCCACAACAAAATGAACTGGCCTGCTTGAACGACCCCCCACCGTAATCACAAGCGGGCCGGTCTCTGCACCCTCCGGAACGATGACTCGTAGTTCATCATCCTCCGCCTTGATGACAGAAGCGCGAAGACCGCTGAAGGTCACAACGGGAACTCCTCCACCAAAATTCTCCCCTTCGATCTTTACTCGCTCTCCCACTCGTGCTGACGCAGGCTTCACCTCGCGAATGGCCGGCTCGCCGGGCAAGGGCTGCGTTCTTTGTTTCCTTCCGTGCGCATCACCATCCGACTGCAACACGCCAAGCAATCCAACGGTAAAGAATATCATCAACGTTCTCACGGTTGTCTCCCTCATTGGATATTACAGAAGAGAGACGGGCCGTACCCCCGTCCGCGAGCGTACTGCTGGAGCCGTGCCGCCAACATCTTTCGACCTCGATGAATACGGGACCGAATGGTGCCAATCGGTGTACGCGAGAATGTTGCAATCTCTTCGTATGTGTAGCCCTCGATGTCGCTTAAGATGAGCGCGGTCTGATAGTCACGTGGAAGTGCATCCAGCGCAGCGGCCACTTCGTCGCCGACGGTCGCATCGTACGCCCAAAGAACGCTGTGATCGGCCAGCGACCAGCACACCGTGCGCAAGTGATCTCCATCCACGTTCGAAAGCTCCTCTGTGAAATCCTGCGCGATCGTCTCGTACTGCTTGCGACGATAGCCGTTGATGTAGGTGTTCTTGCAAATCTGAAAGAGCCACGCTCGGCAGTTAGTCCCCTCCTGAAACGTGTGAAAGGACCGGCAGGCCTTCAACATCGTTTCCTGTACAAGATCATCGGTGCAGTATTCATTGCGGCACAGTGTGAACGCAAAGTTGCGCAACGCATCGAGGTGCGAGAGAGCTTCCTGAAAGAACAGTTCGCTGGACATACCGGGTATCGAGTTGTGTGTTGTGATCCGTTGTTGGCACTCAAGGAGTGCCAATTCGTATGCCACAGCCATGAGCCACCGGAAATGCTTGAACAACACACGAGAAGGATAGGAGCGGACCTCACGAAAACAGTAAGTGGGATATTCATGCCACAGCTTCGAGAACAACACTCAACCAGGGCTGGGGAATGAGTGCAACACCGGCTGGGGGAAAAGAACTCAGTACACTTAAGCGAGATTGAGAAACTTCATGGCCAGCTTCGGACCCGTTGCCTCATCTTCATGTTTGAAGAAGACAAACGCAGTCTTCCAGTCCTGATCGTGAATCTTTTTCATCCACTTCTTCAGGTCGGCGGCGGTGTAGTTCTCACGGCGCAGACGCAGGTAGCCCCAGTCCGCCGTACTCACAAACGGCACATCCAACTTGTCGTCCCCGTCGGCTATACACATGGAGCAGTTGTTCTCTTTCAGCAGTGTGTAGATCTCCTCATCGAACCAGGTCGAGTGGCGAAACTCGATGGCAACTCGTACATCGCCGGCAAAGAATCTGAGGAACTGCTGAAGACGTTCGATGTCCTTTTTCAGGTTGGGCGGAAGCTGGAACAGCACAACACCGAGCCGCCGCTTCAGTGTGCGCGCCACGCGCAGCAAGTACTCCGTTTCATCGCCAGCATCCTTCAGCCGCTTGATGTGCGTAATGCGCTGCGACGCCTTGATCGAAAATGCAAACTCCTCCGGCACCTGCTCTGCCCACGATTGCACCACGCTCTCTTTCGGAAGTCGATAGAAGGTGTTGTTGATTTCCACCGCGTTGAGCTTCGTGCCGTAGTATTTCAGGAACTCCTTCTCGGAAAGTTCTTCCGGATAAAAGTGCCCCTTCCACTCCTTGTAGCTGTAGCCGCTGGTACCGACGTAGAGCTTCATGATGCCATCCCCATGCGTTTTCGAAACAGTCTCACGGTAGACAAATCCACACGAAAAATCAACGCCCCTTTGAAGCAGCGAACCTGAACCTTGAACCCTGAACCTTGAACCTTGAACCCAAATATGCTACTCTACGATCACCATGCCACGCACATCGCAAACGGTCCAGGTCGGCAAACGGAAGATCGAGCTTTCGAACCTCCAGAAAGTTCTCTATCCTGCGGATCATATTGTGAAGGCGGAATTGATCAACTATTATCTCACCATCGCCCCGACAATTCTCGCACACATCAAAGGACGTCCGCTTTCGTTGGTACGATTTCCGGACGGGATTGATGGCGAAAAATTCTTTCAGAAGAACAGGCCGGACTGGGCTCCTGCTTGGTTGGAGTATGTTACGTTGGGCGATGGCAATGAGCAGAAAGACTACATCCTCGCGACCGAACCCGCATCACTCGTCTGGCTCGCAAATCTCGCCTGCATCGAACTGCACCAGATGCATGCCCGTATGCCGAAGTTCGACACACCGGACTACTTCGTGTTCGACTTCGATCCTCCGGATGCGTATCCGTTCTCACGCATCGCCGAGCTGGCGCTCGAGTTCAAGGAACACATCGAGACGTTCGGCTATCATCCCTTTGTCAAGACAACAGGACGCAAAGGGGTGCACATCGTGGTCCCCATCGAACCTCGGTGGACGTTTCAGGAGGCCTTCGAAGCGGCCGAGTCCGTCGCAAAGCCATTTGTCGCTGCCCGAGAGAAGCTCCTCACGCTGCACGTGAAGAAAGAGTACCGGAAGGGTCGCATCTTCTTGGATATTTTCCGCAACCGCAATCATCAGACAATCGTTGCGCCGTACAGTGTTCGAGGACTTCCGCGCGCACCCGTCTCCACCCCGCTGGCGTGGGATGAATTGCTTGAGGTCAGGAGCCTCGCCGATCTCAACATCACCACCGTTCTCGAACGGGTGAAGTCCAACGGCGATCCGTGGGAAGCGATTGCCGCCTATGCTGAACCCCTGCACACCAAGCGCAGGTCAATCACGAAGAAGACGCTCCCACCGTCGGCAAAGCACAAGACGCCCGAGGCACTGGAGAAGTACAAGCAGAAACGGAGCTTCGACAAAACCCCTGAACCCCCGCCGGCAATTGCGCCCGGGGAAGGGAACGCGTTCGTCATTCATCGGCATCACGCGTCACGGTTGCATTACGATCTGCGCCTCGAGCAGAATGGCGTGCTGAAGTCATGGGCCGTGCCAAAGGGACTACCGCCACGTCCGGGCGTGATGCGACTTGCCGTCGCAACCGAGGACCACCCGCTGGAGTATCTCAACTTCGAGGGAAGGATTCCCAAGGGGGAGTACGGCGGCGGCGAGATGTGGATCTTCGCCCGCGGCAAATACATCATCACGAAAGAGAAACCGAACGGCTTCTACTTCCGTCTGCAGAGCAAAGAACTCAACGCAGAGTATCGCACACACAGGACGAAGGACAACGAATGGCTGCTGGAGCGCGTCGATGTCCCACAAATAGACTACCTGCGTGACGAGATCGAGCCGATGCTTGCCTCCAGCGCAGAGGAGCCTCCAACTACCGATGCCTATGTGTACGAAGTGAAGTGGGACGGCATCCGTGCACTGATTGCGTTCGATGACGGACACGTGACGATCCGAACGCGGAACAACATGGACATCACGAACCGCTTCCCGGAGTTGTTGGTACCCGAACAGGCGTTCCGTGCCAGCACCGCCCTCTTCGATGCGGAGATCGTCTGTCTGGATGAACAAGGCAAACCCGTGTTCAAGCACGTCGTCGATCGCATGCAGCAAACAACCGAGGGTGCGATCGAAAGCGCACGAAAGAACTATCCGGCGGTGTGCTACGTGTTCGACTGCCTCTACCTCGACGGCCGCCCTATCATCAACGAGCCGCTCCTGCGCCGCCGACAATGGATGGAGGATGCTCTCAAGCGAGATACACCTTATCGCGTGAGTGAGGTGGTGGAAGATGGCCCCGCGCTGTTCAGCGCTGCAAAGGCAATGGGCCTCGAAGGCATCATGGCCAAAGAGAAACAGAGCTTGTACCAGCCCGGAAAACGAAGTCCGCTCTGGCTCAAGATCAAAACCCGCCACACCCTCGATTGCATCATCATTGGCTACACGAAAGGAAAGGGCAACCGCGCATCGGCATTTGGCGCGTTGCACCTCGCCGTACAGGAGCATGGAACGCTCCGCTACGTCGGCAAAGTGGGCACGGGCTTCGACAGCAAGACGATGAAGCACATCTTCGCCGAACTCAAGGTGCTGAAGAGCATCAAGCGACCGGTGCAGGAGAAACCACTCGATGACTCTGCCTCAACGTATGTCGAGCCTAAGCTCGTGTGCGAAGTCGAGTACGCCTCCTGGACGAAGGACAAGATGCTGCGCGAGCCGGTCTTCGTCAAGCTGAGGCCGGATGTGAACCCATAAAACCGCATTGATCGACAACCAACGATGCGCACGCTTCTCTGTCTGCTTGTGGTGGCGTTCTTTGCCGGGCATGGGTCTGCTCAAACGCAATGGTCGTTCGATTACTCCGTCACCCTCCCCTACAACGTGCCGCTCCCCCTCACCATCCGACAGCACGGAAGCGAGGACATCACACTCACGGCACGATATCGCTCCGAGCCTTTCGTCGTCCCGATGACGTGGATGTGGAAAATCAGCTACTGGTCGGATAGCACTGCGTGGTCGTTGATGGCAATACACCACAAGCTGTATTTGGAAAACCCTCCGGCGGAAGTGGAGGAGTTTGCCATTACACATGGCTTCAACATCATTTCGATTGTTCATAGCTGGCGGGTAGGAGAGGTCGTGATGGGTGCCGGAGCCGGCATCGTCTTGGCACATCCCGAAGTCTCCGTACGCGGCAAGCGCTTGCCGGAAGACGGAGGCATCTTCAACATGGGCTATTACGTTGCCGGACCGACGCTGAACTTCTCCGTTGGCCGACGATTCTCTATCCTTGGCGGACTCTACCTGCTGGGCGAGGCAATGGTGCACACCTCCTACGCTTCCGTTCCGATTGCAGGGGGGAAGGCGCAATTTTTCAGTCTCGTCGGACATGTGAGTCTTGGACTCGGCTTCGCCGTGGAGCCGTAAGAACTTGCACCTCTAGAGGCGCAGTCGAAAAGCTTTAACCGCAGAGCGCGCAGAGGTCGCGGAGAGATAATCTTTTGTTTTTGGTTTCCATTTCAATCTTTTTCTCTGCCTGCCCGCCGCTTTGCTTTGGCAGGCGGGCGCTCTCGGCGGTCTCTGCGGTGAAATTCTTTTTTGATGAGTTTTCGACCGTGCTTCTAGGCCGTGTACGGATGAATCCCGAAGATCTTCCCTAAGAGCTCGCCAAAGAAATAGGTTGCGATGGCGGTGCCGAGCGTGAGCGCCGAGCTTTCGAGAAACTCTTTCCCAAAATGCCGATCGAACAGCACAGCAGAATAGAACGTGAAGTATGCTGTCAGCAGCATGGCCATGAGCAGTGAAACAAGGAACGCAAGAAGCATGTTGCCGGTAAGAAAGTACGGCAATGCCAGGAAGACAACGGCGAGGATGTAGGAGAAGCCCGTTATCAGCGCGGAGGTGATCGGGTTGCGCTCCGTGCTTTGTTTGGCTTGAAGGTAGGCAGCGGTTGCCATCGAGATGGCAGCGGCAAAACCGACGATGAGTCCCGCCACGCCCGCCATCGTTGTCGAACTTGTAACGCCCAGAAAACCGGCGTGCACACCGGTGATCTCGATGATGGCATCGGCAAGGCCTAACACGATGAAGCCCAAATACTTCACGACTCCCTCATTGATTTGACCGATGAAGAAATCCTCGTGCTTCTCCTCGTCGGCAATAATCTGGTCTAACTGCCCGGCGGCTTCCCCATCGAAGAACGGTCGAACACGACGATACTCTTTGATCACCTGTTCCTCGTGCCTTTCGAGAAACTTCACCGCAAAGGTGACGCCGAAGAGATACCTCATGACAACGACCATCCGGAGAAACAGACGTCGTACTCGCGGCTCGTAGCCATCTAACACACTCTTCCAGAATTTGTAATGTGCCTCTTCCTGACGGGAAAGAGATAGCAGTGTTTCGCGGCGTTCAGGGCTGCTTTCTCGCGCCGCAAGTTTCTGGTAAACAAGATGGTCCGTGTATTCGTCTTCGCAGTAGCGAATGAGATCGTGTCGAGGCACTGGCATGGATTTCCTTTCGTAACGTGCAGGATGGATGAACTGCTTCCGTAGTCTAAAATGATTTCGACAGAGAGGCAAGTGTGTGCCGGTTGCGGTTTTCATGGCACCGGGCAGGCGCTACGTGGCTGGTGAAGCGATCGTGCATCCCTTGTACGCGTCTGCACCGATTGGTGATGGCACGGCCGAGGGTGTATAGCCTTGTCCGCGATGAGAATGCCGGCAAAGGGTTCCGTCTTGACGTTCGTGACTCCTTGAGGAGGAATGCAGGCCGCTGCAAGACTGCTCATGATCCCGGGCTATCACGCGCTGGATTACGTTTGGAATTGTTGGTACATTGAGCCACAGCAGTTGCGGCACCGTTCTTTCACACTACGCGGAGGTATGCCATGAGAGCCATCTGGAAAGGCCACATTCGCTTCTCGCTTGTCACCATTCCCGTTCGCATTTACAACGCGGTGGACACGGATCAGACGATCCGTTTCAATCAACTCCACAAAGAAGATCACGGTCAGATCGGGTACGAAAAGAAATGCAAGAAGTGCAACAAGGTCGTGACCTCCGACGATATCGTTAAAGGCTACCCGTACGAGCCTGAACGGTTTGTGATTGTCGAGAAAGAAGACCTCGAGAAGCTGAAACTCAAGAGCACGAAGGTCATCGAGATCGAAGGCTTCATCGACGCAAGCGAAGTCCACCCGACACTGTACGAAGCCCCGTACTACGCCGGCCCCGACGGCCCTGTTGCCGTCAAAGCCTACGCACTGCTCGCTGCGACGCTCAAGGAAACGGGCAAGGTGGGGATCGGCAAAGTTGTGCTGCGGGATCGTGAGGATGTGGTGCTGATTGCTCCACACGAACAAGGTATCTGCTTGTACAAGCTTCGTTCACCCAAGGAGGTGCGCACCATCGCGGACGTGCCCCAGATCGACAGCAAAGGTGTGGACAAGAAACAGCTCGAGCTGGCAAAGAATCTTGTCGCGTCCATGGAGACGACGCTCGATAAGCTCGACCTTACCGACAGATACAACGACGCGTTGCGCGAATTGATCGAAGCAAAGATTGAAGGCAAGCACATCGTTGCGGTAGAGGAAGAAGAGAAGCCGATCGTCGACATCATGACGGCGCTGAAGCAGAGTATCGAGCAGGCAAAGGCGCAGCGCAAGCCGATGGAAAAGGCAAAGGGTGAGAAGAAGAAGGTGGCCGCAAAGGCCTCTGCCAACGGCAAGCAGGTGAAGGCGAAGAAAGTGAAGGCGGCGTAAACAATGCGCGCAGTGCACAGCGTGGAATGCCCAGAACCATGAGCGCAAAGGTGGCGAAGATATTAGAGTTCATCCCGAAGCAGCCGACGAAGTTTGACTTCGAGAAAGTCAAGAAGCGCAAGAAGGCACGCAGCCCGGTGCCGGGACAACTGAACCTCTTCAGTCCGGCCGGGCAAGTGCTTCGCATGCCTGCAACCACCGGTCCGTTCGAAGAGGCGTTGCTGTTCGACGAGCGGGAAGATGAGCGGGCGGAGCAGGCATACCGCCGCGCCATCGACGAAGGCGATGACGTTGCCGATGCGTACTGCAATCTCGGCATCATACTCTCGAAGAAAGGCGAACGGACCAAGGCATTCGACTGCTTCACGAAAAGCCTCGAACACAATCCTCGCCACTTTGAATCGCACTTCAATCTGGGAAACCTCTACTTCGACGAAGAGAACTTCCGCCTCGCGCGCATGCACTACGAGCTTGCGGCAGAAATCGAGCCGGAGCACGCCGGCGTTTACTTCAACCTCGGGCTCACCTATGCGCTAAGCAACGACCTCCCTTCGGCACTTCACACACTCCGCAAGTACAAATGCCTCGCCTCCACGGAAGAAGGCAGCAAGGCGGATGACCTGTTAGAGAATCTGGAGAGGATTGTATTACACCGGTGAACACGCTCACCCCGCCACCAACGCCTCGGCAAACACTTGCACATGTCTTCTTGCTGATTCCTCCCAGCGGAACTGTTGTACGCGCTCGACCCCTTTTACGACAAGGAGCTGCCTCAGGCGCGGGTCGGTAAGCATCTGGTACATCCCCACGGCAATGCTTTCCACATCGTGCGGATCCACGTACAGTGCCGCGTCGGCGCATACCTCCGGCAGACTCGACACACGTGAAACCAACACAGGCACACGATGCGCCATCCCCTCCAACGGCGGAAGGCCGAACCCCTCATAGAAAGAAGGAAAAACAAGCAGAGATGCCTTCCGATACAGCCCCTCCATCTCCTCGGAGGAGACATGTCCTTTGTACACCACGCGGCCTTCCTCAATGTGGCAATCACGCAGACGCAACTCCTGAAGTCTCTTCTTCATCCGCCGCGAGCCGTGACCGGTGATGACGAGCTTGTGCGGCACGTAATCCTTGATGCGGCTGAATGCACGCAACAGTCCTTCAACATTCTTCATCCCCACGAGCCGGCCCGTGAACAGAATGAACGGCTCTTCCTGCACGCCGTTGCCGTGCACCGCCTCATGCAACGACTGGCGTACACCGTTGTGAATGACCTGCACTTTGCTGCTGTCCAACCCATACACGTCCATGAGCAGTTTCTTTGTGTGATGAGAGGGCGTGATGACCGAGCGCGCCCGTCTCAGCACAAACGGGAGCAGGTATTTGTAGTACAGGTACTGCTTCCTGTGACGTTGTTTGAACAGCAGCGGGATAATATCATGGATCGTGATGATCTGGTTCGAGCGGAAGAACATTGCTTCGAGCTGCGTGGCAACGAATGCCAGGGAGCGGCGATGCTTCCATGAGAGATAGTTGGAATAGAGGAGTCGCAGGAGATGTCCGCGGAAGGCGTAATCGGGAGAGACGAGGCTCGACACCCAGCGCAGCTCACAGTTCGACGGAAAGATAATCTCTCGCAGGTGAGGGGCGCAACTCTTGTTGACGTAGATGAGAAAGCGTAGCGGCGTCTGCATGCGCGCAAGCTCTTGCAGGAGATTGAGGGTGTACACGCCGAGACCGTCAATGTATCTGCCGATGTTTGTGGCATTGATGACGATCGGATCAGTCATAATGCCCTCCCGACGTTCTATATGCGTTGGCAACTGCCAGCGAGGCGCCGTCCATGACGATTCTCCCCTTGTCCAACCAGACGAGTCGTGAACACTGCGTGACGAGGAAATCGAGGTTATGAGAGACGAACACCGTGGTGGTTCCCTGCTTCATCAGGCGCTGCATGCGAACAATGCACTTGCGCATGAAGAACTCGTCGCCCACGCCGAAGACCTCGTCCACCAAAAGCACGTCGGGCCGCACGTCTGTCGCGAGCGCGAAGGCGAGGCGTGCATACATTCCGGAGGAGTAGGCTTTCACCGGCTCGTCGAAGAACTCGCCCAGCTCCGAGAACTCGATGATCCCTGCAATGCGCTCATCCATTTCTCTTTCAGCATACCCCATCAATATGCCGGCGAGATAGCAGTTCTCCCGTCCCGAAAGATCGGGATGGAAGCCGATACCAAGCTCCAGTAACGGCACAATGTGCTTCCGCCGGTTCACAAACAGGCCACCCTCCTGCGGGGTAATAACACTGCTCAGCACACGCATCAGCGTCGTCTTGCCGGCCCCGTTGCGGCCGATGAGTCCGACATGCTCGCCTTCGTAAATCGTCAGCGTGATGTTGCGGAGCGCTTTGAACGTAGGCTCCTCGGCATTGTCGAGCAGAAGCGAAAGGGAGTGCAACAAACTGCGACGGGCGATCGCGTTCTTCGGAAAAGCGACGCCGACATTGGTGAGTTGGAATACGGGCTTCATGCGGTCTTCAGCTTTTGGTCTCGAGTTAGAGGTAGAAATAGAACTTCGCCTTGTACTTCTCCACCAGATACATGCCCGTGCCAAGTGCCATCAACGCGACGACGAAGGACACAGCCCAATCGCCGAAGCTCGGCCAAGCAGCGTGATAGATCGGCTTCTGAAAGAGCGCAGCGAAGTACGTGACAGGATGGAACGCAATCAGTCGTGCCGGCACCGACCCCTCCGGCAGAGTATCTGCCCTGAACAATATGGGGGATGAGAAGAATGCAAGCATCAATCCCATCTGCACAATGGTCCGAACATCACGAAAGAAAATGAACAGCACCGCGGTGCTCAGTCCGACACCCAATCCCAACAATGCCCACGGTACGACCGCGAACGGAATGACCAGGAGATGCACGGTGAACGAGTGTTTCCAGAATGAGAAGAACAGGAACACTACCGTCAGCGAAAAGAGAAACTCGATGCCGGCAATTGCCCAGCGTGTCAGCGGCAACGCATACGGCGAGACGTACACCTTCTTCAACAGCCAATCCCCGCCCACGTAGGAGTCCATACAACTGTTCACGGTCTTTTCGAAATAGCGCCACGGCATGAGTGCACCGAACAGGAACACGGCATAGTCCGCAACGTTCATTCCGTTAACGACGGAAAACACAATGCTCAGCACAAGCAGGAATAGTGCCGGCTCCAGAAAATTCCACAGGAAGCCCAGCGCAGTGTACCGGTACTTGAGTTTGAGCTGGCTCTTTGTGGAGAACCATACGAAATGACGAGTCAGGGTACCCACCATAGCGTCATGCCGCCGCAAGTGTGTGAGTGCTTCCGCCATTCCCTTCTGCGAATGACCGTGCCAGCGCGCTCTTGATCTCGATCCGGTCGAACACACAGGTGCCGTTGCGGACTTTGGCAAGCACCGCGTAGCAGTACTCCTCGTCCGTTTCGAGTTCCAAGCGACGCATCATCCACCCAATATGAGGAACAGAGCAGGGTGCTGTTGCGACGCACTCCACGATGTGTGAGTCGAGGGTCTTGTAGCGATGCACACGAAGCTCCACAACCGGTTTGCCCGTGCGTTCGGCGCTATCTACGCGCAGAGCCACATCGAACACACGCTTGCCCTTCCCAAACCAGAAATAGTCCGAGTGAAAAATGGTCTCCGGATCCGGCTGCCCCCCACCCTTGCTGAAGAAGTCTGCATGATCAACGAAGAAGCGCGATCGCTCACCCGGTAAGAGCGAGAACGGGTGGATGGAAACGCGGCTTTTGGCGAGCATCTCCGCATACTCTCGAACGCCCCGCGCTGCGAACTGCCGCGTCTCCTGTAAGCCCTCGACGGTAATCGTCTCTCGATCACACTCTCCCTGTCTTCTTCGCATGATGAAGATACCGCACGTGAAGGGATGCCTGCCGCGCAACAACTGAATGTGCGGCGCTTCCTGGAGAAATGCTTGTGCCAGGTTGTCGGGAACGAAGTTCGTCAGTTGCCTCAATGTTGACGGCAGCGGGTAGTTTGCCTTGTGGGCGGCGACGCGTGCGTCGAAAGCCTCTTCCGGCTTCAAGTCGCTCTCCGCAAACAGCGCATGGAGAAAAGGAAGTGAGAAAACGTAGTTGTGTTCATCGCGTATCGTCTCCTCCTCAAACAGGACTTCCGTTGTGAAGACGTACACGCCGTCGTCCTTCAGGACGCGGGCGACTTCGTTGAAGTGTTTCAGGAAATCTTCCCATCCTCCGATGTGCTCGACGGCGCACGTTGAGTAACAGAAATCGAACGTCCGGTCGGGGAAGTGCAGGTCGCGCATATCCATCCGCAGCGCTTTGAGTTTTGCATCTGCAACAGGGAAAGGCTTGTGACGGCGAATGAATTCGTCGGGATCCTCTGTACGCGCACAGTCCCACGTCGTCTCCGTCTCATACAGGTCGGTGATGACAAGCTGCCGAACGTGCTGTGCAAGTGCGTAGGCCACTAACTCTCTTCCACCACCCATGGATAGCCCCACCTTGTCTTCGCCGAGCTTCCCCAACTCTTGCAGTGCATGGAAGATCATTGCAAATTCCCACTGCTTGCGATGAAAGCGCGGCACTTCGCGCAACTCCCGTTGAATGATTCCCTGAATCGGCGGAAGAAACCAGTCTGCCGCATCGCAGAGCTTGCTGTGAACGTTCATACGATTCTTCCCTCCCGTAAGATGTCGTTGACTGTGGTGACAATGCGTTCCACGGAAATGTCTGCGAGGCACACGCTTGGTCGCAGGCCGGTCAGTGTGCAGGGTATCTTGTCGTTCCGCCAGCACGGGAGACACCCTAACTTGCTGCGTACGTCGAGAGACACGCACTTCGGATAGTGTTTCGTGCGCATCTTGCCATCCACCGGGCCGTACAGCGCAACACACGGAACATCGAGTGCGGCGGCGAGATGCACAAACGACGAATCGGGTGCAACGATGAGATCACACGCAGCAACAAGGGCAAACGCTTTGCGGAGCGGCAGTCCCTCCACCTTCACGATACGTTCATCGTCCGGTCCAGCGATCTTCTCCGTATCGAACACCAGCACGTGATACTGGCGTGCCAGACGCTCGACAAGCGGTATCATGTGTGGATAGTCTCGGTACACTTCATCGGAGCGCAATTGCACGCCGATGACCGTCTTGGCGACAAGGTTGTGCTCGCGCCAGAAGGCCTGTTGAAAGACCTTGTCTTCGGGCGTGACGAAATAGCGGGGACGCTTCTTCATCCTTCTCGTCCTCCACCAACCGATGCCCATGCCGCGCGCAAACAACTCGATGCGTGAGTGTTTCACCTTCGGCGCTGTCCTCGCTTCGACGCGAGCGGCAGGACAGTCCGTGAAGTTGAACCACTTCTTGTAGGATGTCGGATGGAGTTCTTCCCGGTCGATGTCGATCAGGCACACATCCGTGTTCCCCTGAAACAGGGGAAAGTAGCGTTTCGGAATGGCGAGATGAATCTCTCTGCGAGGATGTTTTCTCTTCAGTGCATGAAGAGCCGGCGTCATCATCAGCAGATCACCGATGCCACCCATTGCCCGTGTAACGAGAATGTTTCCCCGGGCGGAAGTCCGGCCTTCGGTCTTGCCCTTATCCGACAGATCGCGAGGAAGGGCCACGGATGTGCGAATGCTGTAGTTTAGGACATACACGTAGCCCAGCAACAGCCACCTCATGCCTTGCGTGATACCCAGTGCAGCGGCAAGACGGCTGTTCTGCACAAAGAAGAAGACCCGGTGCAGCAGGTAGAGAATTTTATCAACAAAACCTACCTGCCGGTCCAGCAGCACTCTGTGCGAGAAGCGGTACGTCTTCCTGATCTGCTCGACAAGCTGCCTGCGCGTCTCCATGCGTGTGTAGAAATGCCGCAAGCTGCGGAACAGGAGCATCTTGTAGAACGACACATTCCCGCGCAACAGCGCTTCCTGACCGAGATCGAAATACAATTGCGGTACAAGATTCCGATCGGCGATGATATACGGGCGCCCGGCAAGCGAGGCGAGCAGCGATTCCGTCTCACGAGAGTTCCCCATGAGGCTGAGGACTCTCGCCTTCGCAATCAGGCAGCGGACGTACAGGTCGGGAAATTTGTTGATGCCGAGCGTCAGCGCCTTGTCGTGGTAGTGCACCGCCTCGCGCAGCAGCGACAGCTTTGTCAGTTCGTCGGACCAGAGAAGCAAGGATTCAAACAGCTCGCGTGGTGTCGTGCCGTTGCGCCCCGCTGTGGCAATGAAGAGTTCGACCGTCTGGCCGATGAACTCTTTTTCTTCATTGGCGGCTTCTTCTGCCGAAGCCGCGAGAAAGGTGTGGAGTTTTCTGATACCTCCTGCAATCACCTCACTCAATACATACCTGTTGGCAAAGGCTTCGCGGCGATCCGCAGCAATGCTGCGGAAGATACCGTGCGCAATCTCGCTCTGGCCAATGAACGCAATGTGCTCAAGCTCGCGCGGCGCCACAGGATCTGGAGCGAGTGGATGGATGAGTCCTCTGGGTTCAGCAGTCTGCATACGCCAACACCGGTGCGTGAGTGCGCAAAGGATCGAGGCACGCTTCAAGGATCGTTCGTTCTTTCTGCACGTCTGCGCGCAGCGCCTCATACCGTTCCGGATCGAAACCCGCGGGACATGGGGTTTCGAACGTCCGACACACGTCAAGAGCCTCATCGTACATCCCCACATGCACGAGACACATCACCTGACGCAGCCGGCTTTCCGGATCGAGCTGCGACGACGCTGCCTGCGCGAGACGGTACCAGGTCAGTGCCTCCAGGAAGCGGGCTTGTGTTTCAAGGCAGACGGCGTACCAGTACAGCGCATGCCGGTACGTCTCGTTTTTCAACCCGACGAGATCACCATAGTCGATTGCACGTCGGAACATCTCTGCCGCCTGTTCAGTGTCCTTCTCATGCATCAGAATCCAACCCGAGCGGAAGAAGCAATTGATCCTGCATGATGGCGTGCGCGTCACGTCCGCTG
Source organism: uncultured Chitinophagales bacterium (assembly GCA_964539775.1). Lineage (GTDB taxonomy): Bacteria > Bacteroidota > Ignavibacteria > UBA10030 > UBA6906 > CAADGV01. The sequence goes on along the minus strand of CAZIKE010000076.1, from coordinate 3,001 downwards.
CACGGGCGTACAGCCGTAACGCTTCGTGCTTCCGCATCTCGTTCTCCAGACACCAAGCGCAATGGAAGGTGATGTCTCCTTCATCGAACGTCGGGTCATCGAGGCATCGCTGGAACAGCTCAAGTGCATCCGCAAACCGGCCTTCGTCTTCCAGCGTCAACGCCTGATGAAACATGGTATCGTTCCCCATACTGTTACCTTGTGCAGATTGTTGAAGCGTTGTCGAGTGAGCACCGGCTTCTCTAAGCCAAAGTGCGTGCCACACCGGCATATGCTGGAAACACGAGTATTTCGTGACATGATGGAAGGATTGTGGAGGTGCTGAGGCGTACAGGCTACAAAGAAGGAAGGTGGAGAAGGAGAAGATGGGGATGGGATGCTACAGGGTTACGCCGGCTCGGCGTGAATCGTAATCCGCCGCAGTTGTGTGAACTGCCGGTAGAGCCGGCTTTCCACATCGGCAATGATCGCATGCACTTCGTCCAGCGTTTTCGTTTTGTCCACGTGGCAGGTGACGGTCAGATTGTACGCTTCACCGAACCTGAGCAGCGTTATTTCGGAACACTCGCGAACGCGGGCATCGGAGCGGAGAACGTTACGAATCTCGTCGCACAACGCCCGCTCCTCTTCACTGACGTTTGTCACCTGACCTTCGCCCGGGTCATACTCCTCCAGGTGAATCGTTACCTTGTCCACCGACCGCACCTCCCGCCGGATCGCTTCCTCGACTTCATCGGCAAGCGCATGCGCCTCGATGAACGTCTTTCCTTTCTGATACTCGATATCGAAGTCAATGAAATACTTGCCGTCGACGTTGTGTACCTCGAGGTTGTGGGGTGCACGCAGGCCTTTTTTCAGAACAATCATGCGCACCTTGTCACCCACCGTTTCATCGGTGCTTGTGAAAGGTTCGGCGTGGACGACAACGTCAACGTTGGGATGAAGCATGTGAATCGTTCGTTCTACATTATCCATGATCCCGTGCGCACGCTCGAACGGGATCGTTCGGCGGATGGCGACCGTGGTATCCACGAACACCTTGGCGCCGGAGGGACGGAGACGAATGCTGCGGACTTCTTCGACGCCCTCCACCTGCAGGATCGCCGTCAACATTTTCTCGTACAGCCCCTGTGGCACTCTGTCCATCAGCGCATCAACAGTTCGCCTGCCAAGCCGGTAGCTGACGAACAGCACGAGAATCGCCACGACAATCGCAGCTACGGCATCGACCATCGGATAGCCGAGCGAAACGGAGATCAATCCCAGAATGACAACTGCAGAGGTCCAGATGTCGCTGGAGAAGTGGAGTGCGTCTGCCTCCAGCGCCTGGCTATGATGCTTGCGTGCAATTGCCGTGAGAGCGCGCGAGCGACCGAGATCCACAACGATTGCCGTGCTCATCACCACAAAGGCCCACACGGTGGCTTCGATATGCGTCTCATGGGAAAGAAGCCGCCTCACTGCTTCGTACATGATCCACGCGCAGGTGAAGACGAGGAGAATGGTCTGTGCAAAGGCAGACACGTTCTCGATCTTCCCGTGTCCATATTGGTGTTCCTTGTCGGGCGGCTTCTCGGACACGGCAACTGCGCCGTAGGTCATCAGCGCGGCAACCAGATCGAGGGCTGAGTGCGCCGCTTCGGAGAGAATCCCCAGGCTGTTCGTCTGCAGTCCGACAATAAGCTTGATGGCGGTGAGGAACAGCGCCGCGCCGACCGAGGTGAGGGCGACGGTTTTCTTTTCGGAGATCGAGTTTGCAGTGTTCATCGTATTGGAGAGTTCATGGAGTTGGATCCCATGAACTTCCCCGACTGAGGATGGTACGTTCTACCTGCCTGCGAAGCACTTCTTGAAGAAGGCCATCATATCGTTCCAGGAGTCTTCATCGGCCTTCTTGTGGTACGCAAGCGGAAGATTGAATTTCTTGCCGTTCACGTCGGCCTCAGGGTTGGTGAACGAATGTTTAGCGCCCGGATAGTTCTTGAAGGTGAAATCGACCTTTGCTTCCTTCATCTCTTTCTTGATGTTCTCGATGTCTTCCTTTGCGACGAACGGATCGGCGGCGCCGTTGCACACCAACACCTTCGCCTTCACTGCGCCTGCCTTTGCCGGCTGCTGCGTTGCAAGGCTCCCGTGAAAGCTGACGACGCCTTTGAGATCCACACCCATTCGCGCCATCGCCAGCACCACGCCCCCTCCGAAGCAGTAGCCGATTGCACCGACATTTTCTGCGTCCACCGTCTCATGCTGTTTCAGCAATTCGAGCGCAGCAAGGAAGCGTGCTTTTGCCGTCGGCACATTCTTAAACAATTCCCCGGAGAACCTGGCGGCATCATCGGGATGCGAAGCCGTCTTGCCGTCTCCGTACATATCCACCGCAAGTGCGGTGTAGCCCAACTCCGCAAGCATCCGCGCACGCCGGCGCGCGTATTCATTGTGCCCCCACCATTCGTGCACGACAAGGATGCCGGGACGTTTTCCCTCCCATGCGTCATCGTAGGCAAGATACCCCTTCAACGTCACCCCTTCGGCGGCGTACTGCACTTCTTCCCCTTTGACCGCTGCGATTGATGGTACCGCGATCACGAGAATAACAACGAGAACGACCCAACGCATGGCGCTGCTCCTTTCTTGGTGAAATATGTTGTGCTGATGCGCCGACTAAGATACAGGAATTGACGCTGGTGTTCAAGATACGTCGCAGGCGCATGCACACGCACTGCAGGGCACGAGAATTCACCTTGCACCAACTTCTTTTTTGAAGTACATTGGTGCGGTTTCATACCGGAACCACCACGTACGACATCACCATCCGTGCCCGATACGATGGACGTCCCTGCATCATCTTCAGAAAAGCGTTGGAGAAGACTGTCGTTGTTCGTTAGCATCCATCACCTCATCCGCTCTCCGGACGGACATCCATCCACATAACGCAAGGAGGCGTTCATGGCAGTACAGTTGGAAGATTGCAGAAACGTACTGCGCGCAGCGCGCAGTGAAC
>CAZIKE010000075.1:14860-17997 GCA_964539775.1 uncultured Chitinophagales bacterium | reverse complement strand
CTTGTGAGCACTTCTGTTTGCTCAATACATTTCGACAGGATGAACAGGATTGACATGATACAAATTTGCGTTCACCCCGTTGCTACGAGACGGCTTGCGTTTGCTCTTTCATAAGCGGGTCTCCATCGAGTAGTCAACTCAGCCAAAGGCTGATCAGCCTACGGCTGAAGTTCACCGTAGAAGCGCGCAGAAGCAGAGTGAGTTTTTTCTTTGCGTCTTTGCGGTTAATTCCACAGCCTTGTCCGCCCAAGTATCGAACCCCTCCAGGGTTCACATCTCGGGTATGTCTTCTTGTGTCGGGGCGTTGCCCCGACCTCTCATGTGCGACGCTTTCAGCGTCGGCTGCGAGCCCGAGTTGTAGGTCGCATCCCGTGATCCGAGATCTATGCCTAGCGGAAGGCATCCTTCTTCCGAGGATAAGGGCGGAAGAAGGATGCCTTCAGACCACCGTTGAGCAATCAGGACACTTCGCCGCGTGTCCCGACACGGTGGACGTCCGCGCGTACGGCATCGTGAATGTCTACGAGCACGAAAACGCCTACTACTACGGCAGCCGATGGAAACAGACTCCGCGGCCGGCGACCCGCAACTATCTCGGCGAGACACTTGCGACATCGGAAGAGGCGAATCACTATGAGCTTGCCCTCGGAACCAACGCTCGCTCGAGATCTTCGAGCCGATTCGTGCCGGCAAAGGTCAACGACGGGAATTGAGTGGTGGCCCTCTTGGCGCAGATGAAATAATGTTCATCTTGTGCATCAGCACTTGATGTGAATTCGAAGTTGCAGTATCTTATGTCCATTTTCTTTACCAGAGATCTCATGTGGGGATCGTATTCATTATGCTGACGCGACGCGAGTTCCTCCAATCACTCTTTGCTGTTCCGGTTCTTCCTTCTCTGTTACGCACGATGGAAGAGTCGGCTCGCAGAACTACGCTCTTTGAAGCGTATGTGGCAGGTTATCGGTTCTATGACGGCGACACGGTCATCAGAAAACTCCGTGTCGGTTCGCCTCTCCAACTCCGCCGTCAACCCACGAACCCGTATGACGCGAGGGCAATCGAAATCCTGACCGTCGATGGCGTGAAGTTGGGTTACGTGCCGATGAGGCTTAACGCTCATCCGGCGGCTTTGCTCGACTCCGGCAGGCGTGTTGTTGCGGACGTTGTCGAAGTTAACCCCGAGAGCGTGCCGTGGGAACGAGTGAAGTTTGCGGTGCAACTCTTCACGTGAGACGCGAGGGCATGCGAGCGCACAATGCCGCATGCCCTCGATCCTCGTTGGAGATGCCCCCAAACGAAAGACAAGGAATAACCACAAAGGCTCGAAGACACAAAGGATCATCATAGGAATAAAACCAAAAAGAACTTTGTGAAAGCGTAGAGTCTTGGTGCCTTCGTGGCAAGCCCTCTTCAGTTTTTGATTTTGGGAACTCTCCACAATCCTCCATCTTGACTTTGCCCTCCCCCCTCAATAGTTTTCAGTAGCATCAAAAGGAGGTCATCATGGTTCTCGCCTCGGAAGTGAAAGCTGGTACTGCGATCCAACTGGACGGGAAGTTATATAAAGTCCTCGAAGCGATTCGTCATTCCGGCAGCGGGCAGATGCAGGGCTTCATCGAGCTGAAGCTGCATGATGTCCGCTTTGGTCACTTTGCCGAGCGACGGTTCAAACACGCGGACAAGTTGGAGGATGTTGAGTTGCGCAAGCGTCCGATGGATTACCTCTACGCCGACAGCGAACAGTGCTACTTCATGGACCCGGAGACGTTCGAGCAGGTGGGCATCCCCCTTCGTTCCATCGGGCATGCAGTACAATTCATGAAAGAAGGTATGCGCATTACCGTGGAGTTGTTGGGCGATGAAGCGGTGGCCGTCCAGTTTCCCAAAGTGGTCGAGCTGAAAGTGGACGCGACCGGACCCGGCCTGCGCGGCGAGCACGACAACACGTTGAAGCCCGCCAAGCTCGAGAACGGCATCGAGATCATGGTGCCGCAGTTTGTGGAAACGGGCGACACGGTGCGCGTCGATACCGAGAAGGTGAAGTACATTGATCGTGTTACCGTCAAACGTGTGTAGACCTACGATCGCTGGAGCACGAGAATCGTGAGATCATCCGCCCTGGTCACCTTCCCTTTGAACATCTTCACATCGAGAACGCAGGCCGCAAGAATCTCCCGGGGGGAAGACTGTGCGTGTCGCTTCAGCACGTCAGCCAGTCGGTTCTCGCCGTATTGTTCTCCCGCGGCATTCACTGCTTCGGTCAATCCATCCGTGTACAGCACCAGGCTCTCGCCGGGCTGAAGGACAATACGAGTTGTCGGAAAATCATTCTGGCAGAACAGCCCGATCGGCGTTGCCGTCGACGGGACGGGGCGAATGCCCTCCTTGCCGATAACGAACGGCGAGGGATGGCCGGCGTTGCACAGTTCGACCTGGCCGTCGAGTGTCGTTGAGCCTGAGACGAGCGTTGCAAAGTGTGAGGTCGGGGTTCCATCGCAGAAGATGCGATTGGCCCGCGCCACCAACTCACCCAAAGGGATCTGCGTCATCGGCAGGCTGCGGAAGGTGGCATGCAAGTGTCCCATCAGAATCGATGCAGCAACGCCCTTACCCGCCACATCACCGATGAAGAAGAACAAGCGACCTTCGTCGGTCTCGGGGATAATGATATCGCAGTAATCGCCGCTGACAGGACCCGCAGGCTCATAGTGATACGCGGCGCTCCAGCACCCGTGGCGCAGGTGGTTTTTCGGCAGAAGCCCCTGCTGGATCTGAAAGGCGAGGTCGAGGTCGCGCTCCAGTGCACGCTGCTCAGCCTCCGTAAGGTGGTCGATGCAATTCCTCAGCAGCGGGTCGATCTGAAGACGATCCGCTTCGATGGGGTCGTGGCATGTTTCGCAGATGCCGAATGTTCCCGCTGCAATGCGTTCCAGGGCAGCATCCACTTCTTTCAGCAGGTAGTGGATGTTTTCGTTGAGGGGCGTGTGCGTAACCGCGTGTTCAAGCTTGCGCCGTCGGTCGAGCAGCTGATCGCGGTAGCCAAGGGCAACATGCGTTTCCATGGATCAATCCTTTGCACAAAAGCTGACGAAACCTACCCTCTGATACGAGATTCATCGGTGCAAGATTCAGAG